>JBAXNV010000014.1:0-28926 GCA_037133595.1 bacterium | reverse complement strand
ATTTGGAAACAGGTAGTTTCTGCCGGACAATCAACGCAAAATGCTACTTAAGCTATCCTCTTAGATCTTTAACTCATGGAATAGTCGGAGTAATTAGGTGGTGGAACGAACATCAAGCTGAATCTATCAGAATGCAAAAAGCACACTACCCCTTTGATGTTGAGCAGCCGGTTAACAGAGGAGTAAATGCTGATTGTGGTAATTGGGAGAGCCCACTCGTAAAAAATAATGGGGGTAAGCCATAGGTGCTGTACAATTAAGAAATGATATCCTCAACTGAATGGAATTTGACTGCAAATCACCCAATGCAAGCATGGGAATGGGGAGAGTTTCGAAAAAAGACTGGGGTAAAGGTCGTGCGAGAGAATGGGTTGCAAGTTACTATTCATGATATTTTGCATACACCATGGAAAGTGGGATATTGTCCCAAAGCCGGAATGCCTACAAAAGAACAAGTAGAGACACTAAAAACAATTGCACATAATTATAATTGCATCCTAATTAAAGTGGAACCAAAAGTTGAATATCCCACGGTATCAGACCTTAAATTTGAAGAGAAAATGCGCGGATTGGGATTTGTGCGGGGACGAAGCCTCTTTACTAAATATAACTTTGTGCTGGATGTTAGCAAAAGTGAGGACGAACTTCTCTTAGCTATGAAACAGAAGACGCGTTACAACATAAAAGTAGCTTCAAAAAATGGTGTAGATGTGACAGTAGATAATAGTGATGCAGCTTTTGAAAAATATTTGGAACTAACTGAAGAAACAACGAAACGGCAGGGTTTTTTTGCTCATGGCAAAAGTTATCATACTAAAATGTGGGAGACGCTACACCCCGCTGGTATTGCTAATTTATTGGTTGCTAGATATCAGGGAGAAATTATTACGACATGGGTTCTTTTTAAGTTTGGAGATACTCTTTACTACCCATATGGCGCAAGCACTCGCGAGCACCGCGAAGTGATGGCCAATAATCTTGTAATGTGGGAGGCTATTAAGCTTGCAAAAGTATGGGGCTGCAAATATATGGATATGTGGGGCGCCTTGGAGAATAATCCAAATCCCAATGATCCTTGGATAGGATTTCATAATTTTAAGGCTGGATATGGAGCGAGACACGTGGAATATATCGGAAGTTTTGATTATGTTTATAAACCAATATTGTACAAAATATTTAGAGTTGTGGAAGAAGCTAGATGGATGTGGCTTAGGGCAACAAGAAACCCGGCTTAGGGCAGGTCCCAGTAGCCGGGTTTAATTAAGAAAAACTAAATTTATCTTTTCTTAGCAGTTTTTTTGGTTGCAGTTTTTTTAGTTACTTTTTTCACAACTTTTTTAACTGTTTTTTTGACAACTTTCTTTACCACTTTCTTTGCAGCTGGTTTGACAGCCTTCTTGACTACTTTTTTTGCAGCTGGTTTTTTGGAAACAGCCTTTTTGACAGCTTTCATCATTCTTTTCAACATATTTTTGTTTCACCCCCTTCCCTATTATTGATATTTTTATTACCTTTCAACGGTGATTGTGCACTCGGTAAGAAGAGCAGCAATAGCGCCTACTACGATTAGTGGTGGAAGAAGAATGGCGCCGATCACACTTGCAGTGACTGGGAGACTAAGAATAGTTTTGCCTTTATTATCTTTAACGGTAAGATGTTTGACATTACCTTCTTTGATAAGAGCTTTAATTTTGTTAACAACGTTTTTACCTTCGACTTTGATTTCTTCTTTTTGTTTGGCGGAAAGAATTGGTTTCCTAGAAACTTTTTTTGTTGATTTTTTTGCGGCTGATTTCTTGGCTGTCATATTGCTCCTAATTTGTAATAGTAACTACGAAAAATATTTCATATTAATTTAATCACAAAATTGAAAAAAATGTAAATGCAATATGAGAAAATTATATTCGGGAAAATTATTTTATTCCTATTAAGATAACTCCAGCAGTGGCGAGAGATGCAGCAAGGATTTTTTTGAAAAGATTTTTATGGTCTTTCAACAAAATAATTTCTAAAAGTATGACTAAAAATACTGTACTATTGTTGATTGCATCTGCGACGCCCACATTCGCGCCATTTTTATAAGCAAAGAAAGTAAATAAATTGAATGTGGCTCCAAAGCTGGCCGAAGAAATCATTGGTATGAAATTATTTGGTTTGAGGGATGATGATTCGGTACTGATTCTTTTGTAACTTGTAATCAAACTAACCAACGCTACGCTTAGACACATTAGACCAAGATACATAAATGGGGAAATGGTTGTGACTACGTATTTATCAATAGTAAAGGCCATACCAAAGCACATCCCTCCTAAGATAGCGTATAGATTGTACTTATTGAGTTTTTCTTTAAGATTGATATTGATAAATGCGATGGAAGAAAGGATCAGTATTATTCCACCTACCATTGCCATGGTGTATATGTCGTGTAAGAAAAATTTCCCTAACAGGCTACTAAACACCACTGAGATTGTGCCGAGCACTATTGAAATACTAGGACTATTCCCTTTATAGCTTGTATAAAATAATGTTCCACCTGCAAAATATACAATACCAATCAAAAATAATTTCCATAATATTGAATAGGGAAGTGATATTGAAAATTGCCCAAATATAATTGCTAACAGAATTCCGATTGTTGCCTGTATGGTCCAAACAAAGAAATTGTTGGTAATTGCTGATATGTTAACTTTTTGAGTTAACGATATTTTTTGAGATATTTCTGAACCAGCTAGTGCAGCTACCGATAATAATGAAAATATTAACCATGTTTGCATATAGGAATTATATAGTATTAATCTTTTAGTAAACCATTTGGATAACAATGATCTAGGAAGTCGCAGGACTCACAGGTTTTATAATCGGTAGTGCGGGGAAACTCGAAGTTGCGTATGGACTTCATCATGGTGCGTATCGTATCCTTGAGCTCGTCGACCTCTTCTTTGGTAATCGTAAAAGAGTAGCGACGAAACTCACCTTTATCATCTGGTTCAACAAAGTCTAATTGCGCCTCGGTCATCGTGCCGACAAATTTTTTGTCGAGATCGACGAGAAGCTTATAGAACACGAGCTGGCGGTAGTAGCCACCATCACTATCTTTGGTCGTACCCTCGACTTGTCCGCGAGTTTTCGGGTGGCCAGTTTTATAATCAACAACCCTTACAGAGTTGGAGGCTGGATCCAATGCGTCGATACGATCGACCTTGCCGGCTAACTCAATATCGTCGTCTAAGATTATTTTGCCAGTGCCATACCCTAAGAATTTTTCCATCCAAAGTGCTGGGCGTATATCGTCTTTGTAATATTCGTAATAGGTCGACAGTATTTTTTTACCCTTCTCCATGAAACTAGCAAGATCGGACTTGCGCATGATTTCACGCTCTAATTCGAGATCAAAAATATGAAGCACATAGTCGAGCGTGGGTAGAGTTTTTGTTTCGTTAAAATTTTTGTAGAGGGCTTCTAGGCTAGCGTGAACGGCGGTACCGAGAGCGAGGTAGGGAGCTTTGGCGCGTGGGACTTTGAGTAAGTTATTTAGCTTAAATTTGTAAGCACATTCGAGGTAAGTATTGAGCGCGGTTGGCGAGAGACGGAAGGTGGAGATGATGGGTGAGAGAAATTGCTGCTCGTTTAAATGCCCCTCAGGGTCAGACCTTGCGGGATTACCCACGAGGTCTGACCCTAAAACCAGGCCGAGGGTGGCGCCCTCAAGGTCTGACCCTGAGGGCTCTAAGCGAGTAAGAAGACTGTCTGGGATTTCGGACAAGAACATTGAAGGGATAGCTTCTTTGACAATGCCGCCCTGTCGATAGGTAGCTGCACTAGTGATTACACAACTTTCTTTTGCGCGAGTCAGGGCAACGTAAAGTAAACGGCGCTCATCTTCGTTTTTCTCTTTTTTGGCAAGGTTTTGATGACGAATAATGCTAGTCGGGAGCGATATGAGATTAATGCTTCGATTGTTGCCCCAAGAGCCATCGATGCATTTATATATGTAGACATGAGACCATTCCAAACCTTTGGCCGAGTGTGCAGTGGTGAGGGTGACAGCTGACTCTCCTTCGCTCTTACTAACATCTTTAAGTTTGATGTTTTGCTCATCCATCAGGGCCAGATCCTCGACAAGGTCGCGTGCGGAAAGTTCGTGACTAGCTGCGTTAATACTTTTAACCTCTGCAAAGAATGCTTTGATACGAGCAATTGCAAGATGACTGTCTGGTTTTTGCAAACAATAATTCATGAGTCCTGACCCCTCAAAAATGGTCTCCACTAGCTCGGTTGCGGTATGAGTTACTTCGAAAGTTTGCCAGCTTAGTAACAGACTGCGAAAGGCTTGTAGTGGAGGCGGGTTGTCGACCTTGGCATCGTTTAAGAGTGTGTCGTCTATTAGCACTTCCCATAAGCCTAGCTTGTGACTACTGGCGTAGCGAGTAAGGCGCAGAATGTCGAGTGGAAGAATGCCGAAGTATGGATAATGAAGAACCGTAAATAAATCGAGATCGCCCTGGTTGGTACGAAGTTCAACGAGAAGTTTAAGCAGCTTGCGCAGCTCTCTAATAATTGGATCTTCGAATAGATTGCCACCACCCTGAATAACATGAGCGATGCCGAGACCGTCAAGCGCGCTACCAAGTTCTTCTGCGTCGTAGTTGTGACGATAAATGATAGCAATGTCCGACGGCGAAGTTCCCGAAGCTAGTAGCTTTTGAATGCTTTGGCAAAGATAAGTAAGCTCCCCTGCTCCATTTGTAAAAGTGGCGTGAGCAAGGTTGCCGGGAAGTGTTGTGATTGAGGTAAGTTGTGAGGATGCAGGGTTTTTATTATTGATGATAAGGCGATAGGCAGCGTCGAGAAAGACTTGTGCGGAACGGTAGTTCTTTTCGAGGGTAATAAACTTGGCAGTTGGATAGCGGGCTTGAAAACCAAGAATATTTTCCATAGATGCACCTTGAAAACGCATAATACATTGGTCGGGATCGCCTACAACAAAAATATTTCCACACGCTCCCCAGTAACTAACGAGGCTGTCGACCACACTATTTTGGATGGCGTTGGTATCTTGATATTCATCGACTAAGAAATACTGAAAACGCTCTTGATAACTAAGGAGAATGTCGGGTTTTTTGACAAATAGCTCCGCAATTAACTTAACCATGTCATCAAAATCATAATCACCGTTCTTTCGCAACAAAGCTTCATAATCTTGAAAAATACCAACGAGCTCTAGATTTTTTTGGAGGTTCTTTTCGGCTTTAAACTTGGCACCACGCGATAACTCTTCACTACTTACTTTGGAAGCTTCTTGCTCATGATGAACGAGGTCTTTAAAAGTTTTCGGAGTATAACCCTCCCTTTTTAGGTCGCTAATAGATTTGATAATCGATTGAACATAAAAGCCGGGGGCACCAAGTGGCTTGAGCAACTGCAAGGAAGGCGACTTTAAGAGCGACTGAATTAGCTTGTTGTGGCGCAAGGAAGATAAGGGCTCTTGGGTAGGCGAAATTGAGAAGAGGTCCGGATTTTCGCGGATTACCTCCGCGCAAAACCCATGAAAAGTGGTGATGTTGACGTAATAGGCAGCCGTGCCAATAAGGCTTTTGAGCCGCGACTTCATGGCTTTGGTGCCAGCTTCTGTGAAGGTAAGTGCAAGAATTGATGAAGGGTCTGTGTCTGTTTTTTCGAGTATATTGGCAATACGCATGGCAAGAGTTTGAGTTTTGCCAGTGCCTGGTCCAGCTACAACGATAACTGGACCATCGATTGTATCTACTGCAAGTTTTTGCTCCGCATTTAGGTTTGAATAACTTTTGGAATATTTGGTATTCATATTGATAGATCTCTCGACCATACTCGAGATGACATATTATTGGTCGGAGAGTAATTTGGTTGTATCTAATTTTTGACCAATTTGGCCCATACTACTTTGAACCTCGGAATATTTGTTGTATGCATTGGTAAGATGGCTCCCCAAGGTGGAAAGGTGAGTGCTTGTTTTCTCATAATCACGAGAGAGACTTCGAAGAAGAATAAAAACTTCTTTGGCGCGAGTCTCAATTTTTTTACCTTCAAATGACAATAAAATTGTTTGAAGAGTTGCGTACATAGTGTTTGGAGATACTGGATATACGCGAAGCGACCTGGCAAAGTCCATGAGTTCTGCATCTTTTGCAAGCTCGTAATATACAGATTCGGATGGAACATACATGAGCGCAAAGTCGAGAGTTCCTTCCCCTGGCAAAATATATTTGCTGCTAATGTCGGTAAAGTGTTTACGTAGATCTCTCCCAAAAGCGCGAGTAAAAACCTCTTTGTCGATTTTGGTTTCGGCGCTTGCCATTTTTTGATAGTTTTCCATTGAAAACTTGGAATCTATTGGCAGTAATCCAGCATCGGTTTTAATCGCAGCATCTACTTTTTCACCTGACTTAAAAGTATGCTGTAAAGCATAGCTGTTTTTGGGGAATATTTGACTTAACAAATCATTGAGAACGCTTTCGCCAATGTTACCCCTAAGCTTGGGCGATTTTAGGAAATCTTGTAAATCTTTCATTGAGCGACTAACCTCGGAAAAAGCACCTGCCTCTTTTTTGAGCTCACCTATTACGTCTGTTGCATGAGTAAGGCGGTCGTAAATATCTTTGGTGGTTTTACCTAAAGTGTCGTTGACAGCACGACTGTTGGTTAGCAAAGATTCATTTACAGTTCTCTTGGTCTCGTCGAGAGATTGTTGCATGGACTTGAGCCAAGAAATTAGAGTTAGAATGGCGAATGAGCCTATACCCAGCATGGTAATGACTAAAATAAGCAAGAGAGCTGAGTTAAATGGCATAGATATATTCTATACTAAGAGATATGAAGAAGTATGCATTGCGAATTTTGGTTGCTCTAAGTTTATGGACAATTGTTGGATACATGGTAATAGTCATAGACCCAGATATTCTTAAAAATGTCTTAATTGAAGGGGCATACTTACCTTTCATGGCATGCCTTATGTGCGCATTATGGTATACATCGGCGTTAATTTTTTCCTCATGGTGGCGAGGCCTGCTTATAAGCTTGACTATCATTATTCAAATTGGTTTGCGACTAATGGGGATATTAACTATTTTAGTTATTGTGATTAGTGCAGTATCTATATTTTGCCTGTTATGGATAAGTTACCAGAGAAATGGTAGAGTAAAAGATAAAAATACTTCTAATACCGAAAGTGAAGGAAATTTATGAGAAAAGCAGGAAAAGTTAATGCAACCATTGAAGCACAAACATATAAAATCCTTTACCAAGTCATGGCAAATACTAAGAATGAAATTGACATGGAACAACTGCTACATAGCCTGTTAACTGAGGTAGAGCTGCAAGCGCTCTCAAAAAGATTGGCCATTGCAGTGTTTCTTGATAAAGGACAGTCATACGAAAGAATCAAAGATATTCTTAAAGTTAGTTCGGCAACTATTGCTGGAGTATCTGAAAATTTGAATAAACACGGATTGCAAATTGCACTTCAACAGGTTAAAGCAGAAGAATGGGCAGATATGTGGTCGATTAGACTCTCTAGAGCATTAGAAAAATTAATTAAGACGTGAGTTTGATAGAATATGATGATGAATAATAAAGTTTTCCTATCTACATCTATACCTTATGTAAATGGTGAACCACATATCGGTCACTGCCTAGAATTCGTGCAGACTGATGTATTGGCTCGATATTACAGACAACTGCATGGATCAGAAAATGTATTATTTTTATCTGGAGCTGATGAGAATGCTTTAAAAAATGTTCTGGCCGCAGAAATAGCTGGTATGTCGACCCAGCAGTATGTTAATGCTAAATCAACCTCCTTTGCTAATCTTTCTAAAATATTAAATATATCCTTCGATGATTTTATCCATACTACCGAAAGCAGGCATACGCGAGGAGCGCAAAAACTATGGCAGGCAATGGATCCAAATGATATTTATCAAAATACTTACTCTGGTTTGTACTGCGTAGGATGCGAAGAATTTAAAAAAAGTGATGATTTGGTAGACGGTCTTTGCCCTGAACATAATAAAGCACCAGAAAAGGTTGAAGAAACCAACTACTTTTTTCGACTTTCGAGATATCAAAAGCAAATAGAAGGGCTGATCAAATCTGACACTGTGAAAATTGTCCCAGAAAAGCGAAAGAATGAAGTGTTGGGATTTTTAAAGGAAGGATTGCATGACTTTTCTATTTCGCGTAGCTCTACTCGTGCCAAAAACTGGGGAGTACCCGTACCTGGCGATAATGAACAGATAATGTATGTTTGGGTAGATGCGCTGAGTAATTACATTACCGCCCTAGGTTATGCTGATAACAGTAAAACATATCAAGATTATTGGCTAGATAGTACAAAACGACTCCATGTTATTGGTAAGGGGATCGTTAAATTTCATGCACTTTACTGGATCGGTATGCTATTATCGGCCAAATTACCCTTACCTACGGATGAGTTTGTACATGGCTATGTAACCGTTGAGGGAAATAAAATTGGTAAATCTCTTGGTAATGCCATTCATCCTAAAGAAGTGGTTGAAAAATATGGGATCGATGCTTTGCGATATTTTGTACTCAAGGAAATATCAGCCTATGGAGATGGCGACTTCTCCTGGGAAAGAATGCGCCAACTCTACGAGAGTGACCTACAGAATGGTTTGGGAAATTTGTGTGCTCGTGTTGCTACAATGGCAAGTGGAATGCTGGGAGGTAGTGACGCATTGACAATTAGTGACGTGGTGATAAAAGCTTTGAATAACTATCAGTTTGACGAAGCTTTAAAATCGATTTGGGAGAGGGTACGAGCTTGCGATCAACTGATTAACGAGAAGAAAGTTTGGAAACTACTTGGAAATGAGAAAGATGTCGAACTAAAGTGGCTCATTGAACAGATCCAACAAATTGCCGTTGATATAGCTTTATTCCTACCAGAGACAGCAAATAAAATAATCACAGCTTATACTGGTGAAATTAAAAAGATGACTCCGCTATTTCCACGCTTGTTTAGCGAAACAGCGACAAAGTAACAAAGTGTCACTATAATTGCATATATGTTGATTGATACTCACGCTCACTTGTTTATTGAAATTTTGAATCAGGACTTGGACGGAATAATTGAACGAGCTAGAGAAAGTGGAGTAACCAAGTTTATCGTCCCTGGACTTAACCTCGAAACTAGTCAGCAAGCAATTGCTTTAGCAAAAAGATTTCCAGGGATAGTATATGCTTCTGTTGGGATTCACCCCGAAGAAGAGCCTGCTAGCAAAAACCATGTAGCGCTGCTAGAAAAATTGATTGAAAAGAATCGAAAATGGGTGACTGCTGTTGGAGAAATTGGAACTGATGCAAATACAACTGAAATTTATCAACGAATGGATCAGCAAAAAGAACTTATGCGCTTGCAATGTGAAATAGCAATTAGAAATGACTTGCCAGTTATTATTCATACCCGAAAATCACTATTGGAAACCTGGGATGTGCTAGATAGCTTGAGAAATATGCCACGAGGAGTATTCCACTCTTTTAGCCATGATGAAGAAGGGATGAATGAAATACTCAAAAGAGGGTTTTATATTGGATTTGGGGGCAGCGTAAGTTACTCAAAAAGAATCCAAAATATAGCAAAAATTATCCCCAATGACAAATACCTATTGGAAACTGATGCACCATTTTTGCCACGAGATTTCCTTAATGAGCCTAGTAGTGTTACAATCTTGGCCTCACATGTTGCAAATTTGCGCGGTGAGAGCGTAAATACCATAGCCAATGAAACAACGAATAACGCAAGAAAATTATTTAATATATAAATAAGATCCCTCCACATTGGTCGGAATGGCGGATATAACATATGAATGTTGTACAAAAATGGGTGATACGTCACCCAGTTAGAACTAAAAGAGCTCTCGAAATACTGCCTGGTTTTACTTCTTGGTTTTTGATACTTTTTCCTGTTTGGGGATCTTTTGTAGTACCAAATTTAGTGGCGTATTACATAATTGCTTTCTCGGTGTATTGGTTTTACCGATCGATGACAACTGCTGCTCTGGCTGTGCTTGGATACTTCAAGCTAAAATCCTATCAGGTCTATGACTGGATGGCTGATGTTAAGCTTTTCCCCGATCATAAAAAAATCCATCATATCGTGGTCATCCCAACCTATAAAGAACCATTAACTACACTAGAACGAACACTAGAACATTTGTCTCGACAAACGTTTATGTGTAAGAATATCCACATCATGCTTTCATTCGAAGATAGAGAAGGTGATCCCGCAAGAGAAAAGGCAAAAACACTTCTCAAGAAATATGAAAAATTATTCGGCCATGTATGGATAACCTTTCATCCAGATCTCCCGGGAGAAGTTAAGGGTAAATCATCTAATACTTCCTGGGGAGCAAAAGAAGCAAAAAGACTACTCGTGGATGAGGGGAAGTTAGATATTGACTATATAACGATTACAAGCGAGGATGCAGATGCTTTACTACATCCTCAATATTTCGCCGCTTTAACTTATCATTTCTTGGATAACCCAGCCCGATATCACACCATCTGGCAAGGAGTGTTGCTCTTCTATAATAATATTTGGAAAGTGCCGTTGCCTGTAAGAGTATTTTCATCTATTGCTTCAGTAATGCAGCTATGTGTCGTAACTAGACAAGATAGATTGATAAATTTTTCAACTTATACGGCATCGTTAAAAATGATTGACTCAATCGGATACTGGGATGTAGATGTTGTCCCTGAAGACTGGAGGCTGTTTTTTAAAGCATTTTTTGCTCTTCAAGGTAAGGTCACAGTAGAACCAATATTTTTGCCAATTATGGCTGATGCAGCAGAAGCTCAAGGTGTGTGGAATACCATGATCAATCAATATGAGCAAGTTAAGCGCTGGGCATGGGGAGTATCGGATACTCCATATATTGTGTCAAAGTGGATAAACTCGGATGATGTCCCGTTTTGGGATAAAACAATTAGAGTTTTTAGAGTATTAGAAGATCATTTTCTATGGCCAGTTAATTGGTTTGCAATTACACTTGGGGCGTTGCTACCACCACTATTAAATGAAACTTTTTCGCGAACAATAATTGGCAAAACACTGCCTCAGGTCACCTCTGGAATTCTAACTCTGTGTTTATTAGCATTACTAGTAATTATTGTGCTTAATTTCCGCTTACGCCCTAGAAGAGAAGGAAGGAGAATTCCCATTTTAACTCCAATTTGGGAGGTCTTGGAATTTGCCATAATGCCAATCATTGGATTTTTCTTTTCTGCCTTACCAGGTTTGGATGCTCATACAAGATTGCTACTTGGAAAATACATGGAATATAGGGTGACGGAAAAAGTATAGTGTTGTATGCTATATGTATGAAGAAATGGTTGAAACCCGCTAATGACTGGTGTAATAAGTACGAATGGATAGTTTTCTTATTCTTATTA
The DNA here is from genome assembly GCA_037133595.1 of bacterium. Lineage (GTDB taxonomy): Bacteria > Patescibacteriota > Microgenomatia > UBA1400 > UBA12108 > JBAXNV01. The sequence goes on along the minus strand of JBAXNV010000014.1, from coordinate 17,478 downwards.
GTAATTGTGCTTAGGCTGCCATCTTTGTTTGCCCCACATCATTATGGAGATGAAGAAATTTATTTTGTGATGGGAAGAGCTTGGAGAGCTGGAGTTGGAATGTATTCTGCGGCTTTTGATCATAAACCACCATTGATTTATGTAATTGCTGGTATCACGCAGAGTGTATTTTGGTTCCGTATGGTTTTGATGGTTTGGATGCTGGCCCATACACTTATATTCTGGAAGTTGGCAAAAAGGTTTTGGGGTGGAATAAGACCAAAGATGGCGTACGTATCGAGCCTAATATTTGTTGTGTTGACAAGTATTCCTACCCTGGAAGGCAATATTGCTAATGCAGAACTTTTTATGATGATGCCCGTTAGTCTTTCGCTTCTTCTATTACTAAATAAAGGAAAAGCTACAAAATTAAACTACCTAGTGTCGGGATTAATTGCCGGAGTCGGGTTGCTTTTCAAAGTACCAGTGATATTTGACTTTATCGCTATTGTTTTATATCTTTTCGCATTTGAAAAAAAGAGCTTTGCCGACGGAGCAAGAAGTTTGATTTCCCCTAAGCTATGGTTATTTTTAATAGGGTTTTTTCTACCAATTATTGCATCTATAATTAACTACCAATTAAAAGGTGTTGGGGCTGATTATATAAGAGCGGCTGTTCTAGTTAATTTTGGATATGTATCATCTTGGAAAACTGGATCCACAGCATTTAACCCCTTGCAAAGTGGATTGGTTGTGAGGGGTATGATTTTGGCTATTTATACTGTGGTCTTATATTTATTGCGCAAAAAACTAGGAAAAGAATATGTGCTTGCCTTACTTTGGTTTGGATACTCTGTGTTTGGTGCACTATTGTCGGCAAGACCATACCCGCATTATTTAATACAACCAATGGCGCCTCTGGCTTTACTTGTACCATTTGTGTTTGTAATTGATAACGTAATGAGTTGGATTGCGATTGGCTTTGTTGTTGTAATGGGAAGTTTGGTACAGCGAAATATTGGGTTTTGGGCATATCCAACAATTCCGATTTATCAAAACTTTTGGAATTATGCTACTGGAAAACTTACAAAGACAGAGTACAGAAATACCTTTCCTTCTGCCAAAATGAATTATGCTATTGCTGAATATCTGAACCAAAGAATGACTCCTAAGGATAATCTTTTTGTGTGGTCAAGCGATGTTGCTGTCTACAACCTAACTGATAAATTGTTGAGCGGTGGAAAATATATGGTCGACTTTCACGTTAGAGATTGGAAAGCATTTGACGAAGTTATGACTAATCTAAAAATTAGTCAGCCAGAATATGTTGTATTATTACCCAACCCCATGCCTTTCCCCGAGCTTACCGATATGTTGAATCTTAACTACTTCCTGGCGACCAAAATCGAGGGTGCGGAAATTTGGCGTAAACTATGAGTAGTAAACAATTAACCTTTCGACTCCCGATTGCACCGGATGAGTTGGTAGAAGATTATTCTGCAAGAACATATTATTTTATTACAACGATATTAGGATTATTATCAGTAGCATTTTCTGGTGTACTATGGTCTAACTTGCCAAAACAAATTCCACTATTGCTTACTTATCCTTGGGGTGAGGGGAGGCTAGCTCCAAGAAGTTATATATTTGTTATACCTGCGCTAATATTTGTTGTAACAATACTCAATATAATTGTCGGAAAATTTTTGCGTAGTTATCCGATTATATTGGTGAGAATATTGGCTATTGCGAGCATGTTGGTTGCAGTAATGTTGGATTTGGCGTTAATTGGAATACTACAATCAATCCTATGATTGAACGATTGGCTATAGCTCCATTTATATTATCTTTGGTAATGTCGCTTGCGCTAACATCAATCACAATTCAAATTTACCGAGCTTTCGGATGGGTTGATAAATCAACCAAAAAAGATCACCCAAAAAATATTCATACAGAGCCCGTTCCGAGAGGCGGTGGAATTCCAATATATGGGTCAATGCTGCTGACAATATTACTACTAGTTCCATTTGATCAGCACATGGCTGGAATAATAGTGGGGGCAACAATTCTATTAATACTGGGAGTGTTGGACGATGTTTGCGATATCTCTCCATATTGGAGACTATTTTTTGGAAGTGTAGTTGCCTTGATAGTGGTTCTTTCTGGTATTGGAATCAATTACATGAGTAGTCCAGCTGGTGGAATACTACATCTTAACCAATGGATTAGTAACATAAGTGTTTTTGGACACATCACGACCATCTCGTGGATTGCAGATGCTCTAGCAATGCTATGGATTGTTTGGTGTATGAATTTCGTTAATATGGGAGCAAAAGGATTAGATGGACAATTGCCTGGAGTTGTAGTAATTGCTAGCATTGTAATGGGAATACTCTCCTTTAGATTTGCTAATGATATTACTGCTTGGCCCAGCACAGCTGTGGCTTTTGCTCTTGCCGGATCATTTGCTGGACTGCTTTTGTTTAATGTTTATCCACAAAAAATTATGCCCGGTTGGGGTGGAGGATCTCTGGCTGGTTACTTTTTGGCGGTACTAGCAATACTATCTGGCGCAAAAGTGGCCACTGCAATTATCGTATTGGGTGTCCCACTTATGGATGTGTCATATGCCATTGTAAGACGAATAATCTCTGGAAAATCACCGGTTTGGGGAGATGATAAACACTTACACCATAAATTACTACAAATTGGATGGACAAAGAGGCAGGTAGCCGGGTTTTATTGGCTAGTAACTGCTATACTAGGAGTGATAGCATTAAAATTGGATGCCAGGGCGAAAGTTTATGCCATCATAATGCTGGCAGTACTCGTTGGAGGGTTACTTCTGTGGATAAACTTATTCTTATCGCAAAGGCGTCAAGAGTCACTCAATGGGTGAAGAACGTAGTAGTTTTTGCCCCTATAGTTTTTTCCGGATTTTTGTTTGTACCTGGAGCATTTGGTAAGGTCGCCTGGACTTGTATCCTATTTTGCCTACTTTCTTCTTCTATTTATCTACTTAATGATCTGGTCGACATTAAAGCAGATCGCGAGCATCCTTTTAAAAAGAAAAGGCCAGTTGCTTCTGGTGAAATACCACTTATCACAGTTATTATGTTGTTTTCAAGCATTTCGATTGTGTCGTTGTTTTTGGGATTTTTGACATCAACATTGGTTTTTGCTGCTATGCTCGGCTATTTTTTATTAAACATAGTTTATAGTCTGTGGTGGAAAAAGGTTCCTATATTAGATGTGTTTTCAATCGCCGCGGGATTTGTGATTAGAGTTTATGCCGGATCATTTATTATTAATGTACATATGGACGTTTGGTTCTTACTTACTGTTGTTTCGGCTTCATTGTTTTTGGCTGTAGGCAAAAGACGCAGTGAAATGACTTTGTTATCTGGTGTTGGAAATGAACTTTTTAAATCTAGAGCTACTCTTATGCACTACACGCCGGCACTACTGGACGCCTATACTTCGATGTTTGCAAATACAACCTGGTTAACATATGCGCTGTTTTCGTTTTTACACCCTCCATTTAAAGCAGAAGGTAGAGTTCTTAAGGTTTTTTCATTGTTACCTACAACATTAATTGCAGAAAAGTGGCTAATGGTGACAGTGCCATTCGTTATATACGGGGTTATGCGCTACATGCAACTGATTTATGAAAAAAATCAGGGAGAATCACCACACAAAGTATTAATGACGGATGTGCCACTGATTGCTGTCGTTGTGATATGGGGAATGTTGGTTTTGACAATTCTTTATCTGGTATAACTGTAGATTATTTATTTTTGGACAGTACTATATTTCCCAGAAATCCATCCACTTTTACCTTCGAAAGTAACCTGGTGCCAACCAGAATTGTTGGTGTCTAGGTAAGGGAGTTTTTCTCCAATTTTGGCTAACCCGAGAGGAGCGCTTGCGCTATTTGGTTCGGTGCGCACATTAAGACCCCCTAATAATTGGGTGTCTGGAGTATCGTTTACAACTACATAAGGTTTGGCTATGTTTAAGGACGGAGGCGTGGCTACAACCGCCTTTGGACTAGGAGCGGGAGAAATAGATGGAATGGCTAATGCGGCAGACGATGTTGCTGCTGTGGGAATATTAATTGGCGGAACTAACGTGAGAGAATCTGTCCCCAAATGTACATTTGCTATTAAATTGTAACCAATTGTTGTATTAACTGTAAGAGACTGAGCGTGATAACCTGGAGAAGAAACAAGTAAAGAATGATTGCCAGCGGAAAGCTCAACTTTGGACAATGGGGTAAAACCATAAGGTTTGTTATCTAGTGTAACGTTTACTGTATCTGGATCAGAAATTACTGACAAATAGGCGACCTTACTTCCACTAACTGGTATTAGTTGTAATGTCGATGACTCTACGTCTGCGAGTGAAGCTGCAAATGTACGAGAAACAATGGTAGTAGCTTGGGGAGTAAGCGTTAGCGAAGTTTCCCAGTCAGCAAAAGTGGCAGAATCTGTTGCAATTGGTGTTAATTTGAGAACATATGTTCCAGCTGTTATGTTGTCGTTTTTGTATGGGGTCTCGCCAACCGACTTGCCATCTAGAAAAACTTGGGCCTTTGGGTTGGTGGTAACATCTAAACCAGCGGGTTTTTTGTCCCAAATATTTGAAATTGTACAACCTGAAAGCAAAAAAGCTGACATTGTGACCACTAAAAACTTGGGTAATATGCTCTTAAACATATGTTTATATTACCACAGCGCTTGATAGGTCCCCCACCCCATATATGCTATATTTAGCAGTCGCTATCTGTAACTGCTAATTGGATTGTGGGAGAAGGTGTGTCGGGGCTCTGTTATAATCAAGAGTTGTTGGCGCGATGGCGAAGTGGTAACGCAGGAGTCTGCAAAACTCCCATGCGAGGGTCCGATTCCCTCTCGCGCCTCACTGATTTTTACTCATTATAATGGCTACTTCAACAAGTCTATTGGTAAACCCCCATTCATTGTCGTACCACGCAATGACTTTGACCAAATTTCCCCCCACCACTTGAGTGAGTCCAAGATCTACAATTGCAGACTCAGAACGCCCGATTATGTCTGAGCTAACGAGGGGTTCATTTGTAGTTGCGATAATTCCTTGCCAACGAGGAGACTTGGATGCTTGAATCATGGCTTGATTGAGTTCTTCGACTGTAACTTCGCGTTTTAGAACGACTGTGATATCGGCAAGTGAGGCTGTAAGCGTGGGTACGCGAATCGCTAGTCCATCAAATAAACCTGACAGCCCATCTACGACCTTACCTGCCGTCTTGGCGGCTCCAGTTGATGTGGGGACTATGTTGCTTGCCCCCGCCCTTGCGCGACGAAGATCTTTGTGAGAACCGTCTTGAAGATTTTGATCATCAGTATAACTATGGATAGTATTAAGCATCCCTTTTTCGATACCAAATGACTCCTGAAGAACAGTCATAACTGGGGAAATACAATTGGTAGTACAGGAGGCATTGCTTATTATATTATCGACTCCTACCTCTTTTACACCCCTAACAACCGTAGCTATGGATGCGTCTTTGCCAGGAGCGGCTAGAAGCACTGACTTGGCACCGCCGTGTAGGTGAAGACTAGCCTTTTCTGTCGTCAAAAATGCTCCAGTTGATTCAATTACCGCGTCCACATGATATTGTTGCCAGGGGATTTTGGCTGGATCGCGTTGAGCTAGAACTGGAATTCTATACTTTGAGTCAATAATGAGAAATCCAAGTAAACAATCTTGGTCTGTACAATCTTTGTGGGATTGATGTTCTTCGGTGGTTATTGCCCCAGAAAACATACCATATGTTGTGTCGTACTTGAATAAATGCGCCCAGCCAGAGAGATCCATGGAACCAGAGGTGTTAATGGCAACCAGAGTGAAATCCTCTTTGTGATATTGATACCAAATGCGAGCGGCAAGCCTACCTATTCGACCGAAACCATTGATTGCAAATGTTGACATAACCTTATCGTAGCACGTTTATATTAACTTTCGTAGAAAGGGATTTGAGGCCTATAATCTTGACTTTACGCCCCCAATCTGGTACTATCAGCACTTCAAACAATTGTAAACAAATTTCCAGATGTGTTTGAAACTATATCGGGGCTAAATTAACCCCAACTATGATACAAACTATTGAAAAACTAATTAAGCAGATAGCAGCTGCACCCAAACGAAGCAACCCTGTTTCTGCTGTGTTGAGAATTTTGTTTGAGAAAAAGTCTTCTCGCAAATTTTTAGGTTCACAACTTATTGCTTTGACTATGGTTTCGAGTATTGTCGCATTACCTACCCATGCTTTTGATTATGAAGTTTCTCACCCACAGTTTGTGGATGGATCTTCTCTTATACCAGTTACAACTGAGACTACATACGTAAATCCCGCTATAAGAGAATTGGGTATTTCGCAAAAATATGGAAAATTCCACCCTGGTATTGATATACGCGCGCCAAGAGGAAGCGATATCATTGCTATTGCAGATGGAGTTGTAATTGAGGCAACATACGTCGCGAATGGATATGGAAAACACGTTCGAATCTTACATGAAGGTAATGTTATTACTTTGTCTGCGCATATGGATCAAATGACAGTAAAAGCTGGCGAAAAAGTTACCAAAGGACAAAAAATTGGGATTATTGGTATGACTGGTTGGACAACTGGACCCCACCTTCACTTTGAAGTATCACAAGACGGAAAATATCTTGATCCTTTGCAAGTTGTGCAATAAGCTTACTTGACGATTGTGCCTATAGCTTTACCTTCAATAGCAAGCTTCGCATTACCCTTTTTGAAGAAATCAAAAACCATGATTGGCATTTTGTTGTCCATACAAAGCGCAAAAGCTGAAGTGTCCATTACCTCAAGTCGCTCTTTGAGAGCATCCATATATCCTAGTTCTTGATATTTTTTGGCGTCTTTAAACTTATTTGGGTCCTTGTCATAAATACCGTCGACTTTGGTGGCTTTCATGATAATGTCGCAATTGAGCTCTAGTGCGCGCAGGGAAGCTCCCGTATCGGTTGTAAAATATGGATCACCTGTGCCTGCAGCTAATATAACTACCCTACCCTTGGCCATATGGCGAAGTGCGCGACGCCTGATAAAGGTTTCGGCGACAGCAGGCATCTCGAGACTGGTTTGGAGACGCGTATCAACACCCAATTTCTCTAGTGCGTCCTGCAATCCGAGACTATTCATAACTGTTGCTAGCATACCCATATAATCGGCTGTAGCTCGCTCTATACCATTGGCTGCGCCAGCTATACCGCGAAAAATGTTGCCAGCTCCAATAACGACTGCAACCTCCACACCCGTGTCGTGAACGCTTTTGATTTCCTGAGCAACCGCAAGCGCTGCCTTTGGATCTATTCCATATTCACGATCGCCAAGAAGGGATTCGCCACCAAGCTTTAGTAATACGCGCTTATATTTAGACATATAAATTCCTCCCTAAAACTAATGATTCTTATCGATGCAAGAGTTTATTGTAGCTTATGAGAAGAAGAATGGGTAGGTGGAGCTAGTGCGATAAGTAGGTATTTATACCTAGCCCTATGCTTCCACCAAAAGCGCCGCACGCAAGAACCATGGGAATTGTAAGTGGAACTCCTGTTCCCCCGGTAGCTGCTGTTAATATTGCAACTCCTGCATAGCAGAAACCTATTGAGAGGGAGCTTCCGGCGACGGTACTAACTATTGCTGGTGCTATGTTTGGATTGGTGACTACAATGTTTCCATTAATAGCGGCGGCTGGCTGAGGAGCAGAGTTGGTAGAAACGACTTGGGTGGTAGAATTGGTGGTTCCAAAACCACTGGGGTTCCCCGGTTGCGTTATGCCCTTAAACCATTCGGCAATATTATTGTTGCCAGATGGAGCAGGCTCAGTGCTCATGTTGGCAGTTGGGTCAGCGGCGGCTGGCTGAGGAGCAGGGACATCAATTGGATTTGAGACAAGATTATAGGTTGTGAACCCATTCTTTTCAATTCCTGGGATGCATAACGTGCTTTGATCTTGTTGACTACTACAGGAGTTATATGCTAAGGAGCCTTCATAGGTATTAATAATGGTTCCCATAGTAATCGGAGTGGTTGGATTAACGGCTGGCTTGTCACAATTACCGGTAGAAGCATTGTATGTCCACGTTTGGTTATCTGCTAATCCTGCATCAGCACAAACTGACTGTTTATTGGCAAGATCTTTAGTTAATTGCTCGACAAATGAACGACATGTATTATTGCTATCTATCCAAGATCCTCCGTTGTCTTTTTCGCATGCTTGTTTCTTCGTGATGGTTGTTGGAGCATATTTGTCTGCCTGGGCAGAGGCATAATCCGTGGTGGTCATACACTTCTCAGAACTTACATCATAAGTGTGGTTGCCTGGGTTTTCGCAGAAAGCAACTTTGTCGGCCAATTGCTGAATTTGTCGAAGTCGTTCTGTGTCGTCGGCCGCTTGTTTAACAGCGGCCTTTTCTGTGTCGGTAGATGGAATCATTGTGCCATCGTGGCAAGCCTGATCTCCCACAACGTTGCCATCTTGATACATGTTGTTGCCAGACCAGCACTTGGCTTTGCCGTCATTACCCTTGATACCACCATAGTTGACATATCCGAGCGGGAGAAGGGTAACATCGGCGGCAGTACAAGATTTTCCAGTGGCTTTGTCACAGGTTATCCACCCACCCGTATCACCATTACATGCCCAATACGAATCAGAGCCTCCACTTACACTACCTGCGACAACCTCGCCAGGATTAATTGAGTTACCGGATTTGTCCTGGCAGCGTTGACCACTACTAACGGGAACGATATCTTTAGCTTGAACTGCTGTGGTAGCGGCGTAGGCAGTAGCTGCAGCCTTGGCTGCAACTGTTTTATCCTCTGCTTTTATTGCTGTGTCTCCACCTGCGGCACTGAAAGCTTCATTGGAGGCGGCTTGAGCATTTGATGTATGGATGGAGTTGTTGTAAGCACGATCGTACGCAGCTTGACCAGATGCTTGTGCTTGAGTAGGATCAATATCTTTTGCTTTCAACTCTTCGATAACAGTTGTTTTAGCTGCATTAGCGACAATCACGGCCCCGTTGGCGGCTGCAGCAATGTTGGCTGTTTTGATCTCTGGAGTAGTCATCCCGGCGTTAGACCCCCCCTGAATACCTGTGTTATATGCGTAATTGTCGAGAACTCCGCCACTACCATTGTCAGTGTTGTTTTTGGTCGTTGATTTGGGTGCGGGGCTAAAATCGTCTTTTGATTTTCCTGATGTTGTGTTGATTGTAGTCTTGGGAACCGCCGACTTGGAAATTGCACTCTCTCCAGTCACCTTGGCAATCAATGGGATAGTTGTACCTGGTGCTTCGAGATTGGTTGCAATCCTATAAACACCACCGTGATTGGCAAAGTACGAAAGAAGTGGCCCTTGGCCATAATACTTGGCGCGAACAACACTAACTAGAAGACCAGCTAAAATAATTCCTACCCCCAGAATTACTATTTTGGGGGATATAGAATGTTTTCTGCTTGAATATTTACGAGTCATCCTCTTAACGATACATAGATATATCTGAAACGTCAATGTAGAATGTAAGCTTTCTAATTCAGAATATTACATCATGCCACCAATACCAGACATGTCTGGGGAAGCAGATTTTTTATCTTCTTTGATTTCGCAAACAAGACATTCTGTTGTTAAGACCATGCTAGCAACTGAAGCGGCGTTTTGAAGTGCGTTTCTAGTTACTTTGACAGGATCAAGAACCCCCATGACAAGCATGTCACCAAATTCGAGCGTTGCGGCATTGAAGCCAAAGCTAGTGCTTTTGTTAGCCATAACTTCTTTGACCACCCAACCCTCATCGGCACCACTATTTTTGGCTAACCAACGAAGGGGTTGCTCAAGAACTTGGCGAACGATTTTAATACCAATTGTTTCATCTTCATTACTACCCAATACGCCATCTAAGACTTTGGCTGCTCTTAAAAGAGCTACACCTCCGCCTGCAACAATACCCTCTTCGATTGCGGCCTTGGTAGCACCAACGGCATCTTTGACTCGTTCTTGGACTTCTTTGAGCTCAACCTCGCTTGCAGCACCAACTTTGATAACAGCAACGCCACCCGTAAGTTTGGCTAGACGTTTGGCCAGATTATCTTTGTCAAAGTCGCTCGTGCTTTTGTCGATTTCGTGCCTTATCTGAGCTGAACGATTTTCGAGAGCTTGCTTGTCACCTTTACCGCCCACAATCTTGGTTTCATCTTTGGCAGCAACAACTTTGTCTGCTTGCCCAAGATCATCGATAGTAACCGAGTCTAGCTTGCGGCCAAGATCGCTGCTTATTACAGTTCCACCTGTTAAAACGGCAATATCCTCAAGCATGGCTTTTCTACGATCACCAAAGCCAGGAGCTTTGATTGCCAAGATGTTAAATGCACCACGAAGCTTGTTAACAACAAGAGTTGCAAGAGCCTCACCATCCACGTCGTCGGCAATAATTACTAGGTTCTTACTAACTTTGACAAAACTCTCAAGGAAAGGAACTAACTCTTGAATACTACTTACCTTTTGATCTGTAACGAGAATATATGGATTTTCCATTACCGCTTCCATACTATCTGGGTTGGTTACAAAATAGCTGCTGATATATCCCTTATCGAAAGCCATTCCATCCTTGTGCTCTATCTCAATCTCAAGACCTCGACTCTCTTCAACCTCAACAACTCCATCTTCTCCAACCAGCTCTAAAGCTTCTGCGATTTTTTTGCCAACTTCCTCGTTTTGGGCGCTAATTGTTGCAACTTTTACCCAATCTTCTTTCTTGACATCTTTTTTGCTTTTTTTAAGTTCGGCAATCACAAGAGCTACCGCTTTGTCGATACCCTTTTTCATAAACATGGGGTTGGCACCAGTTGTAATGTTCTTCATTCCTTGCGCAATTAACTGTTGAGCAAGAAGAGTGGCTGTGGTTGTGCCGTCACCTGCAGCGTCATTGGTCTTGTTGGCAGCTTCTTTGACCATTTGTGCGCCCATATCCTCAAATGGATCTTCTAGATTAATTTCTTTGGCGACACTAACTCCATCGTGTACTATTGTGGGACCACCGTAGGAGCGACTAAGTCCTACGTTTCTACCCCTTGGACCAAGAGTGGTAACGACGGCTGCTGCCAGCTTGTTGGTACCTGCTAATAACTTTTGTCTTGCATCATCACCGTAGATTATTTGTTTGGCTGTCATGGATATCTCCTTATTTAATTGTGGCTAAAATATCATCGAATTTGAGGAACTGATACTCAATACCGTTCATCTTGACGTCGTTCCCACCCCACTTCTTGTAGACAACCTTATCTCCTACTTTGACAGGTGGCTGTATTTCTTTGACGCCACTTTCCCAGATAGAAGAACCAGCTGCGATTACAGTGCCCATCTGAGGTTTGTCGCCGGCATTGTCGGGAAGATAAATTCCACCTTGAGTCTGCGTGGATTTCTCCGATGGTTCAACTAATACATAACCAGCGAGTGGCTGAAGTTTCTTGGGGTCTAATTGCATATGGCTCCTTATTATCACTCTATATATGTTGAGTGCTATATTAGCAAATATAATTTCGATGTGTCAAGGGAATAACAATCTCGATTAGTGGAGAAGCTCTGTGTTGACTGGAGCTGGTGCTGGGGGTTCTTGACTAACGGTAACCTCTGATAAAAGGACTCCTTCACAAAGGAGGCCACGACTACCAAATTCGACATTAAGTTGGGCTTTGAGATCGTTCTCCAGTTGATTTCGGACATTTTTAACCTCGTTTGTTGAAACCAGGGAAAAGGCTGAACTAATTTTACTACGACTAAATGGTCTTACCACTTTGCTTACAAAGTGTTCACCAATATTCTCCCATAGTTCTGGCGCGTTGCTTTTGTCGATACGGAAAAGAATGGAGCCTTCGACTGTAACTACTGCCCCTTCTTTGGTTGTTGAGCGAATTGGCTCATCGCCCAAACTCTCTTTGTTGCTTAGATCGAAACCCTTGTGAATTGTATATTCAAGAATCTGAGCATTAAAGAGTTTGGCAACTTGCCAGAAAGGGATTTTGAGGTGAAGACCTGGCCCATATACGTGCTTGAGAACACCTCGACCTCGGTCATAGATACACGCAATGTGACCAGGGGGGACGGAGATGAAAAATCCCCCAACTACTTCATCTGCCAAAAAGGAAACTACTAGATTGTCAAACATAGGTCTAATTGTATCACGTGTGGTGCTGCTCAGTGGTGGTGTGAGTTGCTTCTTCAATATGAGAAGCCTCTGGTTGATGATTTATTTCTGCTGGAATGGGCTTAGGTTCGAAGCGTACCATTAACTTGCGAAGCGATTCTTCAATAATCTTGATAACGTTGTATATGGCAGAAAAAATAAGTGAAGTAATAACAAAAAGTTTTTTACCTGCTGGTAGAAACATAAAAATAAGATAAGAGCCTAGTGGGAGAATAACTTGCAAGATTGCAATGTCTTTCTTGCGAATCTGAGATGTACTGCGCATGGCGCTTAAAATTTCGACGATAAATATCATGATTGATTGCAAAATATTGAGAGTGCTGTTGGTGTGGCTTAGATCATATTTACCCAAGAACATAAGATTGATATGGTCTATGCGAGGGATAAATGAATAAAGTAGATAAAAATCAGCTCCCTCAAGACCGGTTGTAAAAATACGGTAAAGCATAAGAACCAAGCTAATTTGAATTAGAAGATTAAGAGTTGTTGAAATAACTACTCTAGCGTTACCACGCATCACTTTTTTTATTTCTTCACGAAGTTTGATCGGCTCATGTGAATAAACATTATTAAGATCGGCTATTTTTTTAACAATTACCTGCTTCTCTTCTTCGCTTTGTTCTCCAGCAAAAGTAAGTGGTAATAGGAGGATCCTTACTATAATTGAAAAGATTATGACCGCTATTCCCATGTCGGCAAATTCGGGACCAACTTTACTTAGAAGCCAATATAACCCCACCAGAATATTAAAAAATGGCTGATAAATATAATGTTCGAACATAGATATGTTTGATTATAGACGATAGAACTTAGATGTGAGTAGTATTAATAATCTGGGTTGTAGATATCGCTGGATTAAAATCGTGCACTACAACCAATTTCCCTTGATATTTTTCTGCCAAAAATTGCTTACTTTTTTGATGTGATGTATGACTACTTACGGCATAGACATCTGGGCGAATAGCCTCCATAAGAGAATCGTAAGCTTCAAAATTGTTGAAACTATCATCCAAAGCTATAACATAATCGATAAGCTTGGTATCTAATAGGTGCTGGCACCTTTGACCTTGTGATTCGACTGGCCTTCCCTTACCTTTTAATTCGAAAGCCCTCAAATCGCTTTCAACTGCCACTATAAGAATAGTCCCAGACTGTTTGGCTTTGTGCAAGAAATTCAAATGTTCTTGATGGAGCAAATCAAAAAAACCAGTAGCGAGGACTATTTTTTGACCTTCATTGTGAAGTTTTTGACATTCTGGCTTGATGTTGGCTATTGTATAAATCATAGTTTTAGCTTTGCCAGTATTTTACTCCCAGGATTGTTGGGATGGAAGAATACCGCGTCGTGAGTAATGAATTCATTAGTTATTTTGTGACTCATATACATATATTGTAATTGGTAAGCAATGTACTCTAGGGCGCGCATAAATACATTTTTTGATCGCTTATATATATGATGATTTTGTTGTGAAGTAATTACATAATTGGGCAAATATGATTTGAGCCATAAATTGGAATTTAAAAGACCGGAGTGAGTGTTTTGTGGATCATAAAGTGGAGTAGCTTGTATCAGCTCATACGCAGTATAAAGACTTCTCTTTTCATGGGGTATTGAAAATGAATCGGGAGTAAGGTAAAGATTGAGACATAAAGCGTTGTTGTTGTCGCTAGACTGTGGTCTACGCCTTATTCTGACAAACTCGCAATAAATTGTTGTAATTATCCTGGTCAACCACAACCTTCCAGGCTGAGTAATAATCATAAAGTCGATATCGTCATTAACATTGGCATTGTTGACGGCAAGAGAACCAGTGAGATAAATTGCCATAACTCCTGGGAGACGCGACAATTGGGTGGCATATTGGTTGGCGATTATTAGTTTGTTGAAAGAAGAACGAGACCTAGATAAACGAGAGGTAACCAAGCTTGCTTTGTGCGGTAGGTGAAAATATGAATTGGTTAATACTATTTCTCCCTTGCTTTGCATTAGTGCAGCTTGAGTGCGAAGAGTTTTGTTGTTGGTTTTGACATTAATTAAGCGCGAAAATAACTCTTTATATTTGAGGGGGAATGAAAAATGACCAGAATACTCGAGAGTTGCAAGAATGGAAGTGCGAAGTTTCATTTGGCTTCGGGATATTTGGCGAGAACTTGAGCGACACCAGACTCCAAAGTATTTAGTACGGCATCGACGGGAGTTCCCTGGTTGACCGCATTGACTGTATCCTCGTAATACTTGATTAACTCGTCATTGATTGCTTCGTCGTAAGTTTTGCGTGCCAAGTACCAAGAAGTGTAATTCTCGGCTTGATTTACAAATGCCCCCGCTACAGGATCAGTGGAAAGTAGTGATGCCATATCGGTGCGAGGATATACCTCACCTATTGGACGAATCTGAGCCTCACTAGCATATAGTTTTTGCATTACTTCTGGGGTGCTAAGGTAACTAATAAACTTCCAGGCTTCTGTTTGGTTTTTGCTACTACTTGGAACTGCTTCGGCCCAATAAGTTGCCCAGGCAGTTTTGGTCTCTGGGAGAGTTGGAGCAGGAACAATTTTGAACTTTAGATCTGGATTGATTGCAGCAATAGCTGGTGCTTGCCAGGAAGGAGCAAGAATCATAGCAACAGTGCCAGTTGCAAAAGCATAGATGTCGTTTGGTTGAGTGGCGTCCCAAATTTTATCTTGTGTTGAGAAGGTTGTAAAAAAAGTAATGGCGTCTTGGACTGCCTGGCTACTTGGTTTGGCTGGAGTACCAGAGTTTTGCAAAATAAGGAGTCCGAGAATGTCCGACCAGTGATCAATGTTATTAGTAGTGCCCATCGCAATTCCAGCCCTCTCGATTATCTTGGTGTCTGGATTGCGAATTGTGAGATCATAGGCAAGCTTCCTCAGCCCATTCCAATCAGAGGGTGGAGTTTGGCCAACGCTATTTAAGATTGATTCGTTATAGTAAAGTGCAAGACCATCAATCATGAGTGGCATAGCATAAATTTTGTTACTTTGGACCAAATCTTTGGTGACTACTGGATAGTAATTGGCTAGAATATCTGGAGAGATGATTGTTTCGGGAGCAGAAGAGAGATTTTTGCGAAGCACCGGCAACCAAGTGTTGTGAATACGCGCTATATCTGGCCCATTGCCCTGCTGGATCGCCGTCTGGAGACGTGCGCGATAATTTTTGGGTGATTGCATGGTATAGACAATTTTTATTGCTGGGTTTTTTGCTTGATAATCGGCAATTACTCCTTGCATGACTGATGATGGTTCCCATAATCCCCAATAATTAATATTGGTTATTACAACCTCTTTTTTAAATAAACCAGGCAAAAATTGAAAACCAAGAAAAGTGAGTAGCGCTAGAACCCCAACCCCAATAATAATTGGAATAAGATTGCGGAAAGGAGACGGAGTAAGCTTGGTTTTGACAGGCAATGGAGCTGCTGGGGGGTCTGAAGGTACTGTGTCGGTTGCAAGTGGAGTTACCACCGCTGCAGGGACAACTGGTTCTGGCTCTACTATGGGCTCAACTTCGGTTGGTGATGGGTCTGGTTGAGAAGGTGTAGTAGGAGCTTGGGTGTTTTGCTGATTTACAACTAATTGGGTGGGTTCTGTAGAAGTTGAGGGTTGGACGGGCTGGGCGGGTTGAGAAAGATCGAGAGAGGTGGAGATTGGCTCACCTTTGTAGTCACGAGTTGGATCTGGAAACTTGGCCATAATAATTGCCTAAAGTTGGATCGAATATAAAATCAAGTATAACTATATAATAACAGAGATGCAGAAAGTAAAACAATCTAAGATTAATATCTTGGGAATTTTGAAGTTTTTTGGCTTGGGGATTATTTTGGGATTAGCTATTTTGTATATTGGACTCCGAATTGGATGGAAAGGAAAGATTTTTCCAGGAGTAGTGGTTGGTACGACAGTGATGGGAGGAAAAACCACCAATGAGGCTCATGATTCTTTGAGTAATCAAATTAATATCACTCCCATTACGCTTAAATATAACAATTTTGAGTGGCTCGTGCCACCAGAGCTTGTAGAGTATCAAATTGAAGACACAATAAAAGATGCATACCGCTTTGGCAGGCAACTGTCGATACATCAATTTGCCTCGATTTTGGAAGGTCGAGAAGACAAATACCTAATGAAGGTAGTTGTTAATATACCAGAGTTAAATGTGTGGTTAGATGGAATAGCACAAAATGTTGAAATAGCACCAGTTGCTACGACTATTGAGGTTAAAAATAAGCAAGTAAAAATTATTAATGGAAAAGATGGAACGCTGCTGAATCGTGACGAATTGATTGGCGCGATCGAGAAAAGCGCTCAAGAATTAACAGGTAAACCAATTGAAATAACAACTCGTACAGACAGCAATGGGCTGGGAGAGGAAGCACTTAAAAAACTTAATGAGGTTGCACATCAACTACTTGGTAAAAAATTAATTCTTGAGATAGATGCCAATAAAGTTGTGTTGAGTGATGAAAAAATCATCTCCCTTCTTAATACTGAACCACAAGCTGACAAAGTTTGGAATATTGCGAATATCCAAAATTATGTGACATCGCTTGCAGATACATATAGTAGAGAGAGTGAAAATGCAAAATTTGAGGTGATCGATGGCAAGGTAAAAGAATTTGCTCCAGGTAAAGATGGGATTGTTGTACAAATTGCTGAGACAAGTACCGCTATTGCCGATGCACTAAATAAACTAATTACTACTGAATCGGTAGAATATGTTGCGATTGTTTTGGTGCGAACCCCACCAACCGTAACTACGAGCGATGTGAATTCTCTTGGAATCGAAAAGCGAATTGGTGTTGGTGAAAGTTATTACGCACACAGCATCCCTGGGAGAATACATAACGTGGGGCTTACTGCCTCTAGAATCACGGGGACCCTGGTTGCACCTGGAGAAGAATTTTCTTTTGATAAAGTACTTGGTGAAATTTCTGGAGCTACTGGCTTTGCTCCGGCATACGTTATTAAAAATGGGAGGACGGAGCTTGGAGATGGAGGTGGAGTATGCCAAGTGTCGACCACTGTCTTTCGAGCAGCCATGTCAGCAGGACTGCCTATAATAGAAAGGTGGGCACACGCATATCGCGTGGGATACTACGAACAAGGAAGTGAGCCGGGAATAGATGCTACCGTATTTTCACCCAGCAAAGATTTTCGCTTTCGCAATGATACTCCTGGACATATTTTGGTTCAAGCGAT
>JBAXNV010000013.1:0-29437 GCA_037133595.1 bacterium | reverse complement strand
AGAGTATGCTCATCACAAATATTTCCAAGTGTTACCGATGTACCCTGCCAGTACGGCATCTAGCAGAGAATGATATAATTAGCGGTATGGCAAAAAAGATTGAAGTTGAACCGGTATTAGATGCATCGTCAGCTGGTGTGGATCATGCTCAATCAGATAGTGAATCGGAAAATGTAGCTGCGGCGATGACGCGCTTTTTGGCTAGAATCAAGCTGTGGGCTTGGATAGCACAAGAAGAGCCGGAGGCAGCTTCCTTGCTTTTAAACCAAGGCAATGTGGAAGTTGCAATTCAGGAAATTTCAAAAGGTAGTGTGAGCGATGAAGCATTGAGAGAGAAAACTTTAGAGGCTTTGGGAGTAAAAGAAGATTTTGAAAAAAGACTACCAACAACCCCATTAACTGCAATTATGGGAAAGGCAAACACTACAAAGCAGGCCAAATTTGCAGGTGATGTAATGATTGACTTTGGTGGTAACAAGAAAACAGTCGAAGATTGGATTGCTGATCTTGCTAAGCAAACAAATCCAGATAAGGGATTAGTATCTTCGGTTCAATTAAAGATTCAGGAGTTAAGTGATAAATACGGACCAATGGAGTTAAAAAAAGTTGATGTTGTGGATAGTGGTCCTTGGACAGTAATCGAAGAGAAGATAGCCACACTTAAAGTACGCGCAGAGATAATGGAAAACAAAATTCAAAGCGATTTGATCAAGGGAGATCCTTCTTTGACAACTTTGAGTAAGGAAATAAGCGACAAGTCACCTAAAAGACTTTTGCAGATTCGGCGTACAAAATTGGTCGGGTCGAATGTCGAAAGATTCGTTGATAAAGTACGAGAGGTGGCGGTAGAAGATTTGGATGAAGTAGCCTTTGGCAAATTGGGAGAGCAGGAACTACTCGATAGAATGCAAGCTGTTAACTGGGTGAGATCGCATGTAGTGATTTTGGATGATTATAAATTAAATAGTTCGGAGCGTGATAGACTACACGCAACTTTGCTGTCGCTACAAATGCGATATGAGCAGGGATTGGCAGATAAGATGGCAGAGCAATGGAAGGGCGAAGGAAAGAGCGGGGAGATGGTTGCGCTTGCTGGTGAGGGTTTGAGAAGAGCTCTATGGGAAAAGAAAAAGAAGTTGTCAGCTAGAATTGAGCTAGATGGAAAGGATGACGCGGAGAAATTTGGAAACCTGAAAAAGAATGCAGAATCAAACGCAAAAACCCTTGAAACCAAATATGCAAAAGCAGGATTCTCTCCAATCCCCCCTGAGTTTGCTGGAATTAATCCTATGACGGGCGAAATGGATCTGGATAGTATAAATAGAGAAGTTTCGATTGGCGGCAACATGGTTAAGGCTCTGGGAGTCGGTAATAAATATGATCCATATGAAGATCCAGCTTTTGAGGTTGATTTAAATGGTGGTATTACGGGTATTCAGAGAATTGTTGATCGAGCAAAACCTGCAAGCGAGGAGAATTTTAGAAGAGTATTATCAACAACGATAGAAAAAAAAGGAACTTTGAGACATCAAGCGATGGAATTGGAAAGACTGATTTCTAAAGGCGATGTTGCGGCCGCAGCCAACTTGTTTATTGCCTATTCTACTAAGATTGGATATCAAGAGACCCAGCAAGATTATACATATATGGGGGTTCGACGCCGATTGGTAGAAGCAATAGTGTTGGCAAACTCCGACTTTGCACAACAATTTAACATAAATCAATATATTGGACATTTACCCAGCCTCACCTCGCAAAAACCAGAAGAGTTTTATGCTACTCAAGCAAAAGTTTTTGCTAAGGGGAATTTGGACATTCTTCTTGGTAAAAATGCGTTAATGGGTGGTAATGTAGTTAGTTATGGTGAAGGAAAAGAGATGACTGTGTCGGTAAAAACAATGAAAGCTATGATGCGTAGCCATCGTAATCAACTAAAGATCTTAAATGCAGATGTGAACACAGACTCTTCTACTTTGAGAGGAATTCTATTGGAAGAAATGTATGGTGAAGGAGCTAGTTTGGTTGAAAGAAGAGTCGGATCTGGAAACAAGGAGCTTTTTTTGGCTTTGCCATGGCAGGATACTAAAGATTATAGAAATATTAAAGAAGTCCAAATCGGAATGAATTTTGCAAAACTCGATGTGACTGGATTTAATGGGTGGAATCAAGAAGGACATGGGGTAAATCTAGAGCAAATGCTAGATCGTAACGAGTGGATATTGAAGGATGCTCTACAACTAATGTGGTACACAGAGGACTGGATGGATGTTGTCAAAAACTTTCCCTCTGCCTCACTCCAAAATACACCTAAAGGCTTGTTGACGAACGCCTCGGCATTTGCCGATTATCGATCTAGCTTTGAATTAGTTGCCCCACCCATGCTTGATGTTGTACAGAAACTTGGAGATTTACTTGGACCTATGTCGCGATACAAGTCTGCGGATATGGTACAAGGATTTGTGCAAGCAACCCTGATTGCGGAGGCATCAAAAAGCGGAATTTCGATGGATTCTACCAAAGCAAGTGAGATAGGAGAGTTGTTTAAAAGTATACATGCGAGAAATACTACAATCGATGCAAATGGAGAATCGCTAACTTTTGCGAATAAACTTCGTGGCCGCGAGATGGCCAAGCTAGCATTTAATGATCTTACAGAAGATAGTGATCAAATTGCAGAACTACTGCGGCAAGAAATGAAAAACTTGGGAGTTGCTGCGGATAGTATTCCAACGGTGACAGCTATTCAAGATCATTACAAAAAACGGAAAGAGTACAAGAAGAGTGGCCCCCACGAGAGTCATGGACATGAATCACAGGCCACTAAGGATATGAAATACTTTGGTAACCAATATGAAGCCATATGGAATGAGGTTGATGAATTGAAGATGGATAGGCCAGAAATAATTAATGGTAAGAAACAGAAGAAAAGGGAAATCTGGGATGCTGTGGGTGAGCAGGAATTGTTGACACTTTGGAAAATGAATGATGCAGTGACTGGTAGGGTGGATCGTAAATATCCGATAGGAGCGATTCCACTAGCAGAAGCCAAGAAGATGTTTATCAAGGAGCTGGAGATTGACGCATTTGTGCAATTGACAGGAACTAAGTATGGAGATGATTGGGAGCAATTTGGACTTAAATATGCTCCAGCTAAGATGAAAGCCATGCAGTCGCTCTTGAAAATTGCCTCACTTAGTGGACAAGTTAAAGACTTTGTAGAGCTCAACTCAAGCCTTGATTTATTTATGACTCCAGAAAATAAGGTAGTAGTTAACACTGTATTAATGAGTGCAGTAAATCGCGCTACTAGTGGGGATCTTCTTGGGATTGATGTGTTTGGAAATAGGCCATCTAACCCACTTGCGGTTCCTTATGAAATCCCTAAAACCAAAAAAGACCATAATGGAAAGAATATACGAGGGAGCGGGTCCAATTCTATTGACTGGATTACCTTTAATGATAGTAGTGGTAAAACACACTATGCGCGAACAGCAGATGGTACCAGAGCTGTTGAAAAAGAAGATTATAAGGGAAACTGGGCTTTCCAGGAGCTCGGGATTGATATTTGGCGACCAAAACACTTCGAAATGCTATTAGATAAACTTCAAACTGAAGGAAAAATTGATGAACATACAAAACATAAACTAGCTGGGATCGTGCTTGGTGAAAGAGGAATGATTGAAAGAATTGTAAAAAAATGGAATTTGAGTGACGCAGATACGAAGAAGTGGGTTGATAGAATAAATACACCTGTTACGTGGATTCGAATGATGAGTTTGAAATTCTTTGCGTTCGATGATCCCCAGTATGCATTCTGGACGTTGTTCCACGACTACGCCAATTTTGGAGATAAGGTGATGGAAAATATTATCGGAGTTTCAGTTGGTGGTGGGGGTGGGCACGGTGGTGGACACGGCGGGCACTAAATTTGCTATTTATTTTATTGAAAGTTTGTTATTTTGCGTTGTCTCCAGCCTGTCTTACTCCATCAGGGCTACCGCCAGATTTTACGTTATTGTATAGCGCAGCCTGGCGTCGCATTTGTGCCTCTTCCTGTTGATGATTGACAACCCATTTCGGTATTACCATTCCAGCGTTTACACCCATGCCGATAGTACCAAATGCCTCGGAGGTGTATGGAGACTCCTTGACCTGGAGCCAGTCTTGGGCCATCTTAACAGCAGCTGGAGTCATAAGAAAGATAAAAAGGCCAATGATGCGCATGATGTCTGGACCAAGAATATTGCTATTTGTTAGCGTAAATGGAGGCATCCAAATGGCTCCACCCGCATCTTTGCCCCAAGTACCTTTGCCATAATCTTTGTAAAATGCTGCATTTTCGTTGATACCAAATGGGTTAATGGTGCCATCGTAATCGGCAGAGATCCAAACAGAAGAGGTTGGATTGCCAATAAAGATTGCAGCGAAAATAAACATAGCGCCAGCTACGGGGAAGGGGATAAGATAGCTAGCAGTAGTTTTGAGCCAAGTACTAAAAGCTTTACTCCCTGGCAATGCATTCATCATGATTTGTACTGGAGCTGTGATTGTCTGGACAATCAACATTACGTATGACTTTACTAAGGCAAACATAAGCTTGAGCATGGCAATCGCCATCATGATCGCAACAATAAGATATTCTAAAGTAAAAAATGAAACGACACCTGCAACTGCCCCAAGGGCGCCAGTCCCCAATCCCGATAGAGCTTCTCGTAGTGAAAGCGCCATTGCAGATACAATCCCATTGCGACCTTCAAATATTACAGACCATGCAGAATAAGACATAAGCCTGGTAATCATGGCTTGAGCCCCTGAGGCGCCATTAAGAAAGTTTGCAGAGGCGGCTAAGTAGACGATGAAGTAAATCATAAAATACATAAGATCAATCATGAATCCAACGATCGCATAACTAAAGGTAATTAGAATAAGAGTAATGAGGAGGTTGGGGATGGCGCTTTGAATGGTAACGATAGTTTGGCCACCAACCTTGGTTCGGAACATGATCATAATACCAATAACAACAAACATTATGATGTATACGGCGTAAGCAAGATTGCGGAAGGCCTGCCACATTGGGAGAAAAGTTGACATGGCATCGTAACCAGTCTGGGCTGCATATGCTTGCTTGGCACCAGGTAAGCCAATATTATCTAAAAAATTGGCAGCATATTCTCTAAAACTAGGGAGCCTATTGGTGTCGTATAGCATTGCCATTACTTTACCGCCTGTAGTGAGCAAGCCAGTAACTGAGCCATCTTTGACTTCTGGGCCAAGATAATTGGTGAGATTAGTCGACTTGGTGGTAAGTGATTCTGGGCAAGAGTTTTTGCCGCAACCAGTAATCATGATGGCGCTATCGCCGAGGAAATTGGGAATAAAGCCCTTGGCGTCTAATGACTTGGATGCTGTTGTGCCTGTGCTTTGGGCGTACGTTGCGGTGGGAGAAAAAGTAAGGAAGGAAAAGAAGGCAAAAATAAGAAGGAGAATGTACTTTTTCATACTGCGTGTATTCTAGCTAATATTTAATTTATAAGCAATCTATTGAGCGCAATAGGTTTGCGTGTAGGAAAGCGGCGCGTCTGGGAGCGTGGTGCCATTTTTGGGATTGGCGGGAGTACAGCTATCCATATATGCCTGCACGGCGTCGCAATAACTCTTGCCAGCCCCCCAACGACATTGAGAAAACTTGTCTGGTACACAACCTTGATTCATGCCGTAGTAATACCCAGTAAGTCTAATATCTGATGATTCAACGGGAAATTTCTTTGTAATTTCTGGAGTCCATTCATGACTATCGCACTGTTTGGCTTCGATACATTTTTTAACAGAAAGTAGTCTGGCGGCTAAAACAAAAGAGTCGGATTCATTACAAGGATTGAGCTTTTCTCCATTACTTAATGGACCAACCAAACCACCCATAATTTGCATAGCTCCACATGCATGTGCAGAATTGCAACAGGTATAACTTCCATATGATTGATTTGGGAGATTGGCGGAAAGATTGGTTTCCACTTTCCAAATTCCAGCAAGCATACAGCAGGGAACGCTGTACTTTTCTGCTACAGAACATATGCCGGTATCAGATGAAGCTTGATTTTGGCTATTTTGGATTTGATTATTTCCTAACTGGCAACCAGACCTGGCTCCTCTAGAGTATTCGCTTACTGATTTGTCGAATGGATTGGAATAATTTTCGGTCATTTTGCAATCATAAATATATCCTGTAACCCATTCAAATGCGCGAATAAAGTTGTTGCCTACAAACTTGGGTTGGCCGCCCGATTCGACAGAGTTGCTGTATTTGGCTTTGTCTACAACTGCTGCTTGGTCGCCCGTTGTTTGTTCGAGCTTGATTTGGTTGAGTGTATACTCGTCAAGTCCAATAATTGCTGAAGCAGGGGGAACATAAACTTCGTGATGAACAATTTTGAAGGCTTTGTCGAGAGTCTCACCCAAAACGTTAACAATAAAACTTATAACATTTTGCAATCCAGTAGCTTCGTACGAATCGGCTTGGCGAATAATGGCTTGCTCTTTGGTTGTAAAGTCGTACCCAAGCTCGATGTACCACATTTTGGTTGCAGTTTGGCGCCAACCATCGATTAGTTTGGCGAACCAATAAATATTAAAATAATTTTTGTACGGATCGTTACCTGATGCTCCAAGGTGCTTTTCGATATTTTTGGGGTATGAGAGAGAGTTGGTGAGCAAAGTGAAGGGGAGAAGGGGGTTTTTGCCGTTTGCTTGGCGAATAAGCTCTTGGGCATCGGAGAAAGAAGAGCTTTTGGAGTAAAGATCGTACACTGTAGAACAGAGAGTTGCTCTAGCATTGGGATCGGAATAAGTGGCTTGGCTGCGCCTGCGAGGGTTGCCATTAATATTTTCTTCAAGACCGCTAATGGGAGTACAGACGCTTTCTCCACCCAAAAATAAGAATTTTGGATAACAAATTGAGAGGAAAACATAACCTCGATCATATCCTGGGCCACACTCTGGAGCCCCTTGTAATAATTGATACCAAGATGGTCGCTCTGATTCTGGGAGACTAGCGACTTTGTTAAAGATATCATCGATTGAATTGAATTCGTTATTGAAGTCGCGAGGTTCTGCTGGTGGCATAACCATGTCTTGCCAATTGCTCATCAAGGCTCCAGATAGTACATGGAGTTTGTCGCCGCCATATTGAGTATCTTCCCCCAAAGCCTTCCATACAGTAACAAGAGAGCAGTTTGCGGAAGAACTACATCCAGCCTGCGAATTGAGTGGTGCTTCCCAATCTACTCCACCGAGTGGCCAGACGCCTTCTGAATTTACAGCAACGTGGGTTTGTTGCGCTTGCGCAACGGCAGTAAGCTTTCTTCTAAGTTGCTCTGGGAGTGATTGAGTGAGAACGGAACGGCCATATTGTAATAAATTATTACTTTCTTCTGGCGGAACGAAATTGTAGTAGTAGCTAGAATTTTGATATTTGGGATTTGCTAATGCTTGGCTTTTGGAATAATCTGTCGAGGTTCCAGGGGCGTCATTTCTTGGTGTTTGTTTGTAAGTACACGACCCAATGCCAGACGGTCTTTTCTTGGTAGGATTGTCTGGATCTGGTTTGGGGCATTTGGCTGAACAAGTACCACTTATCTCATTGGTTTGGTGGCTACTTCCGCCATCGAGAAGGGTAATCTTGAGCGTAACATCTCCGATGCATTCTTTTGGGTCTACCGAAGATGAAGAATCGCAGCTAATCTTGCATGTTTTTGGTCTAGAGTCACTAACAATGTCTTGACTAACAATTTTGCGACTGGGCTCGAGATTTTCGTTGAGTGGGAGAAATCGTGCTGGAATAAAACGATAGAGCGGGAAAAAGTCATTAATGTAAACTTTCTCAGGAGGAGAGATGGCCTTAGCTTTGAGTGGGATTAAAAAACTAGCAAAAGCAATGATGGTACAAATAAAAAAAACTTTTGACCATGTCATAAATCTAAAAGCTCAATTTGAATTGGGTGACTTTGGCGCCTGTTAAATTCTCAATAATGGCTAGAACGAGCCATGCAACTAGCGAAAGAACTATTCCAATAACGGCGTAGGTGAGAGTATCTTTGCCACTTTGAGCAGCTTTAGTGTCACCACCTGCAGTCATGATCTTAAACCCCCCAACTAGAAGCATGATAAAAGCAATCATGCCAAGTAATGGCATCATGGCTGTTAAGATATTGCCGAAGTATGTCCCTATGTCTGACAATTTTGCTGCATCATTGTTCATGAGCTTATTATATCAAAAACCCCGCGGGTGCGGGGTTTTTGATTATTTCAATTTAAATTAATTATATGCCTTTGGTGGAGTGATGTTGCCATCCAAGATGGAGATCCCGAAGAAGTACTGGATGATAGCCATAACTGCCCAGGCAGAAGCGACAATCGCGAGGCCAACTAAAGCAGCCGTAATACGATCGCGAGCTTCTTGGGTTTTACCCTTGTCGCCACCAGATGTTATCCACTGTACGCCACCCCAAATAAGATACATAAAGACAAGAAGGGCAGAAACGAGTAGGGCGCCCTGAATAATGCCTTGAATTAATGTACCAATGTTGGTGATTGCAACTTCGGCTGGTTTGTTAATTTTGAGCTCTGGTGCTGCTGGAGCGGCCATAGCTTGTGATATTAGATTGAACATATATTCTCCTTGTTAATTAATAATAAATTATTTCCCAATAATATCAATACCAAAAAAATAGGTGATAAGTTGAAATATCGCCCATGAGCAGGCAACTATCGCGAGGCCAACGATCCCCTGAGTAATGCGATTTTTGGCGTTTTCTAGCTTGCCCTTTTCGCCTCCCGCCAAGATCCACTCCACTCCGCCATAAAGTAGATACACAAAAGTAGCTAGGCTGGCAACAAGAATAATAGCAGGAATAGTGCGGCTGATAAACTCGCCTAAGGTGCTATTAATTGCCACGCGAGATTTAACCTCGGTATCTAGATTTGTTTGAAAAGTTCCGACTGGCATAATCTTCTATCCGGCAGTAGGCCAGGTTATATTTAATAAATTGAGTCCAATGGCAGTTTCTATGAATTTGATGATTACATAACTGGCAGCAAGAACTGCTAACCCTACTAAACCTTGGGTAATCTTGGCTTTGGATTCTTCGATTTTGCCTTTATCGCCACCAGCAGTGATCCACTCTATTCCGCCCATAAGAAAATATAGAAGGAAAGCCAGGCCACCAACAATAATGAGTGTTTGCCAAAGTGTACCAATTGTTATTGCGAATTGAGAGCCGCTGTTGTCCGGACTATCTCCACCTGGTATGGCGAGATTCTTGATTTGGGCATGAGCTTGGGGAATAAGATTAATCATAGTTTGATTACTTAAATTTTATAACTTTCATTATGGTTGCGGCAGGATTGAGGATGTCGACCCCAAGAACCTTACCCACAATCCATGTAATCGAATACGAAAGAACAATAATAATAAGACCTATTGCGGCATTGGTGAGCATGCCTTTGGCTTTCTCTATCTTGCCTTTTTCGCCACCAGCACTTACCCACTGCAAGGCACCGAATAAAAAATACAAAATAAACATAATACCGCCAACAATCGTAAGTACGGTAATTACGTTGGTAAGAATTAACTCAACTGTTTTGGCTGGGGAAGTAACTAAATCGGCATTGTAGCCCCCGGCCTGAGGAACGATATCTCCTCCTAGTTGTTTGGCTTGGGCGAGTAGGATATTCATTAATTGAAGCTCCCTGGACCAAAGACTTGGGGATTGAGAATTGCTGTTGGTGAACCAAATAGAACAAAACTAACAACTCCAGTAATTGCAGCTGCACCAACT
This sequence comes from bacterium, assembly GCA_037133595.1. Taxonomy (GTDB): domain Bacteria; phylum Patescibacteriota; class Microgenomatia; order UBA1400; family UBA12108; genus JBAXNV01. The sequence goes on along the minus strand of JBAXNV010000013.1, from coordinate 19,604 downwards.
AACACGACTAGACCTAGAAGTGACATGTTAATGTTGGTTACAGCGCTTTCTAGTTTTTTACTATCGCCATTGGCGGTGATATATGTAATTCCTGCAAAAAGAAGGTTGAAAAAGGCATAAAGACCACCAACGATAATAATTACGGAAGAAATATTGCTGATAAATTTGGTTAATCCATTGGCAGACTCAACACTACCATAGCTTTGGAAGTTCTCGAGGGGGTTTTTGATGTTGCCAAAAGCATTTGCCATAGTGATTATTATAAACTACTATTTGTTATTTGAATGCCTGTTAATACCTGAATCAGTTGTATTATCCAAAATGAGGCAAACACAACAACAAGACCAATTATAGCAGAGGTAATAATTTTTTGCCCTTCTTGGATTTTGTGTGTGTCGTTTGCACTACTTACAATAGTAAAGCCTCCAAGAAGTATCATAAAAAAGATGACAAGCCCGGCGGCAATATAGACGTTGGGAAGAATGCTGTTGAATAAAACATTGAGGCTTGAATATTGAGTGCTCACGGCAGAACCATCTTGAAGTTTGAGACAATCGCTAAGTGTTGCTGGACACGCCATATGGCTAATATTATAGCAGGGAGTAAAATAGTTGGATATGGATGAAGCTGTAAGGCAGGTACTATCTGGTAACAAAGGTGCAGCAACGCTATTTTATCGGCGATTTGAAGGGTTGTTGCGGCACTTTTTGCAACAAAAAGTGAGCAATGACACGGTTGTAGAAGAGCTGCTGCAGGATACTTTTTTGTCGGCGTTTGATGCTTTACCAATGTATCGAGGTGAAGCTAGTGTCAAAACATGGCTAATATCTATTGCAAAACATGAAGTGGCAGACTACTACCGCAAAAGATATGTGAGAAAGGTTGTAGAGCAAACGGGGATTCTCTGGGATGGTGTTGCAGAGTCGCTTACAACCCCTGAGATTGAATGGAAAAAAACAGAAATGAGCGAAAGATTTGATAGGGCATTTGCGCGAATGTCAAAGAAATATCAGAAAATAATTGAAATGAGGTATCAAAAAGAATTATCTGTAAAAGAAATTGCAAAAAAATTGACATTGCCATTTAAAGCAACAGAATCGTTGATTTTCAGAGCAAGAATAGCTTTTGCGGAGGCATATGGTACGGAGTGAAAGAGAATTTTTACAATTACTTGAACAAAGAGCAGTTGAAGAAAAAGAGGTTGTTGCCAGTGGAATACTCCCTGAATGGGCGGCGAGACTAGGTGAGTGGTTGGCGATTAATCCCTGGCGCTCGTTGATCCCTGTTTCTATACTTATATATCTGCTATTGAGAGTGGTGGTGGGAGGTGGGCTAGTGGAAGTAGTACTAGCTATTTTTGGAGGATTCCGATGGTAGGTGGAATGAGAAAGTTTATATTATTTGGAAGCTATATTTGGGCTACAACATTGGCTGGACTGGCGGTGCATCCATACAAAAGTGTCAAGTCGATGGTATTACGTGAACATATTTTATTACCCGTAACTCTATCCCCAGTTATTGGACTTATTGCATTGTTTGTCGTTGGAAGAGTGGGGAGTAGGGTGGTACACCTATTGGGATTGCCAAGAGAATTGATGGCGGCAACACTAGGAATAACCTTGATTGGGCTACTGCTTTGGCAGGGACTACTACTAGTACTGGTGTGGAGATTTGCTCGAGTGAAAGAATGATTTGGGGGAGTTGTTGCGACTAGTTGGGTATGGAAATACCAAGATTGTGGAGATTGAACCTGTTGCGAACTGAGAGTTTGGGAGCGCATCTTCAAAGGGGAAATTTCAACCCTACACCAATGGCAACTTTTGCAGAGCGAAACTTGCCAGAGGAATGTGTGAAGAATGATAAACTAGCAGCCAATCTAGAAAATGAAATGATTAATTCAGATGTTGAAATACTTAAAGTAAGAAATAGCTCTGAAAAGTTGAAATTAATACTGGTTGACGAAACACCAATTAATGTTACTGCACAAAAAATAGTGTATGAGTCTGTGGAATAATATGGGAATGGATAAGTATAAAAACCGCAAAGTTGTGCTGGTGGACTTAGATGATAGAGAGATTGGTGTTGCACCGCTTATTGAGGCGCATCGTGATGGAGGGTTGAAACATCGAGCTTTTTCTTTGATTCTTATTAACAAAGTGGGAAATAAGGTAAAAATATTGTTGCAAAGACGCGCACTAAGTAAACCTGTTTTCCCTGGTTATTGGGCTAATACGTGTTGTTACAACTTGGCTCCTGGAGAAGAATATCTAGAGAGAGCTAGAAGTAGAGTGAAGGAAGAGATGGGAATAGACCTAGGGGACGGACCTCTAAGTATTTTGTACAAGTTTAGTTATGAGGCAGAAGGCTTGAATGGTTGGTGTGAGAATGAAGTTGATACTGTGATTATCGGCGAGTGGATGGGGAAAGTTGTTCCTAACCTAGATGAAGTAGTGGACTATAAATGGTTAGAGTGGGAAGAAATGAAGGTTGACATGCAAAACAATCCAGATATCTATTCTCCATGGTGGAAGATGATTGTAAATGAGGGGAGAGTGGAAAAGTATATCGGCGAATGATTTGATTAAATGTTGCGACTAAATTGCTATGGCAACTGTTGAAAAGGCAATCAGACAAGGTGTAATAGTTCTACCACTGATTGGAGTTAAGGATGGGATAGCGGAATTGTTGACATTGCCTCAACTTGCAGAAAATGGACATAAGCGAGGAGAATACTCGCCGATGCGAGAAGGAAGTAAATTGAGGGCTATTGAAGGGCTGGAATTTCCAGGAGGTGGAGTCAAAGAACTTGAAACTATTGCGCAGGCCGGAAGGAGAGAACTTTTGGTAGAAAGCGGGGTAAATTTCTCACCTGACGTGGAATCAAGAATGAAACAGATTATTGGGGAATTTCCTGTAGTGCAGCTACGCCCAGAATTGACAGATTTTGCAGTTTCGGTTATGGTGCTTGATCTTTTACCAGATGAGGTAGAAAAAATGCGTGATAGAGGTGCGCGAAGCGTCATGCTAGGTAAAGATGGTAGGCTTGTTAACGTAGATGGGGCAGAGGTAGCTCTACGACCAGCACACGCGGACATAATGTATTTTGTTGGAGGTATTATTAATTCTTTGTATAAGTAAAATATTGGGATATTCAATTATGGCAAAAAAATTACTTTTATTAAAAATTGGTGGTGGGGTAATTACTAATAAGACCAAACGATATGGACTGCTTGAAGATGTACTAGTGCAACTGGCTAGAGAGATTGCGGATGGGTATGAGCAATTAAAAGATACTGATCTAATTATTGGTAATGGGGCTGGATCTTTTGCCCACTATTCGGCACACGAATATCGAACAGCCGAGGGATTTGTCGATGAAAGATCCAAGATAGGGGCTGGGTGGGTGAGGTTTGATGCAATAAAACTTAATCAGCTAGTTTTTGCCGAACTATTACGAGTTGGGGTGCCAGTATTCTCTTTTGCACCATCATCTTTGATGACCGTAGACAATGGTAAGGCAGAGCATGTTTGCATGGATGTTATTGAGTCAGCGCTCGAGAAGGGCATGGTACCGCTTGTTTATGGCGATGTGATGATTGATAAAACAAAAGGGTGTGGAATATTTTCTACAGAAATGGTTTTTGACCAACTTGCTAGAAGACTCGTTGAAAAATACGAAGAAGTGAGAGTAATTCATGTTAGTAGCGAAGATGGGGTATATAAGCACTCGAAGTGTAAGAAACATGGTGCTAGGGTAGACGCAGATGAAGTAGTGGAGCTGATTACAAACGACAACCTAGATAAGGTAACTAGTCTGATAAATGGGTCACATGGGATTGATGTAACTGGTGGGATGCTACACAAAGTACAAGAATGTCTTGAACTTGCCAAGCTTGGTATTAAGAGCTTGATTGTATCTGGACTTGTGGAAGCGCGAGTAAAGGAAGCTATGGTTGGAGTTAAGGTGTTGGGCACTAGGATAGAATAATAATATGACACTTGATAAAACTAGAATACCAGAGCACATTGCTATTATTATGGATGGGAATAGACGGTGGGCCAAGAGTAAAGTGTTGCCAGTTGTAGCCGGGCATGGGTACGTGGTTGATAAAGTGATAGAGCCATTAATCGAAAGATGCGGCGAACTTGGGATAAAGTACCTTACACTTTGGGCATTTTCAACAGAAAACTGGAGTAGAGATACGAAAGAAGTAGATGGGATTATGCAGTTATTTAAAAGAGCTTTGATGGAGAAGGTTGAGGGGTTTGTAAAAAAAGGAGCGAGGTTGCGAATGATTGGAGATATGAGTCGATTTTCTCCCGAATTGCAGAAAGGAATGCAGAAAGCAATCGAAACATCCTCACACAATGACAAAATTACAGTTACTTTTGCTCTTAACTATGGTGGCAGAGATGAAATTGTAAGGGCGGTGCGGAGGTATATGTCCAGTGAGGACTGTCCTACAATGCGCGTAGAGGACGCACCTTCCACCTTCGGTGTCCCGACTCGAGATTCTCTCGGGTCTCCTGTTAAGGAGCGTCCTCAAATCACAGGTCAGGCCCTAGACCTTACAGAAGATGTGCTTTCGCAGTATATGGATACGGCGGGGATGCCTGATCCGGAGTTAATTATTCGAACGGGCGGAGAACAGCGATTATCTGGATTTATGTTGTGGCAGAGCGCTTATAGTGAATTCTATTTTACTGACAAATTGATGCCAGAATTCACAAAAGAAGAACTTGAAAAAGCTTTGGAGGATTTTCAAGGTAGGCAGAGACGATTTGGAAAGTAATTAATTTACTATTGAAACTTTAAATATAACCTGCAAGATCTGGGCAATCCAGTAAGCTAGAAAAATAATTATAAACCCCATGAATGCATTGGTAATCATATGTTTGCCTTTTTCTTGAGCTTCTTTGTCGGCGGCTCCAGCAAGCATGGAAAACCCTCCAGCTACAAGCATGCCAAAAAGTATCATGCCAGCTAGTGTTAACACATAGGGTAAAAAGTAAGAGACTATGCCACCCAAGGTGTTGTTATATAGTTCGGCTTTGAGACCAATAGCGCGATTGTAAGAAGAATAGTCTACTTGTTGCGCAAAGGCTTTGGAAATTAGTGACATATGTTTATGGTCCTATTTGAGTAAATCCAGGTAGCTTGATAACATTACCTGCGGTGATGCGAAGTAAGGCGACTGAGAAAACAATAAAAATTAAACCTGTTATGGCTGCAGTAAAAAGCTCTTTGGCTTTTTTGAGTTGTTCGTGATCTCCACCAGAAGTCATATAAAGACTGGTTGCAAAAAGCATAAGAAATAACGCAATCATCCCTGCAAAGCCGACGAAAAACCCAAATAGAGTCGGACCAAACGCGTCTGTTTTGTACGGAAGGCAACCTAGAGCGGTGTTGATACCATCGGTGCAACCACTTGCTGGATCCCAGGTTTGGGTGGGAGATTTCGCGGCGGAACATTCTGTGGAAGCTTGGCAAAATACAACTGCAGATCCTGCCGCCGATGGGCATTTGGTTGACCCACTGTGGTATATCGAACTACAAACTGCTTGGACTTTGGACGGATAAAGAAACAATGAAAGTGAGAAGAGAAAGCTTAGGCATGTTAGGATATAGATATGCAGTTTTTGGGTAAAAATATATTTCATAAAGTGTTTTTTGCAGGCATAATCGTACTGGTATGTATTGTATCACGCTCAACATTTGTAAGAGCAGAGGATTGTGGGGGTAAAAATGGAGATGATTTGTACAATTGTTTGCAAAAACAGGTTGATGACTTTCAAAATCAACTAAGCTTGTCGGTGAATGCAACAACACCGCTAGAATCGGAAGTTGCCAAACTGTCGAAACAGGTTACCTCTATTCAAACCCAAATAACAGCAGCTGCCAATAAGACAAAACAACTATCTTTGTCGATTCAAGATAGAGAAAAAACAATTGCCAGTAGATATCAACTACTCTCCGTTAGAGTGAGAGATTATTACAAGAAATCAAAACTATTTTCACCAATAATGACTATGGTTACTTCTAGCTCTATTGGCGAAATGACGAGGGGAATGGTATATCGCGCAACAGCGGTTGATCAAGACAAAGACATGATAATTAGCATTACAGGTGATGTGTTGAAGCTCGAAGCTGACAAGGTAAAAGTTGAATCTGATATGAAAAAACTTGCTAGTTTGCAGGAAAAACTGGACAAACAAAAGGTATTTTTTGAACATGAAATCGCCGGCGCAAAAAAATATCAGGCGGAACTAAAAGGTAAGATAGCATCCTTGTCTGCTCAGCAACAATCGATATTGGCAGCAAAGACAGGAACATTCTCGACAACTGTTGGAGACGTGCCACTTGCTGATGATGAGAATGCATCAATTGATGGATTTCGCAATAAAGCACCAGGTGGATCATTTGCAGTATTTTCTTTTGGAGCGCCACACTTTAAGGGTATGAGCCAATATGGAGCTCTCGGTAGAGCCAAAGAAGGGCAAAATGTGGAAACAATCCTCCATGCTTATTATGGTGATGTCGTGATTAAGAAAGATTATGATGCTGGGAAACAAATTGGAGTAGCTGGTGTTGGAAGAATTGATATAGAGACTTATGTAAAGCGAATATATGAAGTACCAAATAGCTGGGGCGACCAAGGGGGGATGGAAGCACTGAAAGCACAGGCGGTTGCTGCAAGAACATATGCACTTGCTTGGACACGCGAAGGAACAGGGGGCAATATTTGTACTGATGAAGGATGCCAAGTTTATAAAAATAGCAATAAAGGTGGAAACTGGGAAGCTGCAGTTGATGCTACAAGGGGCTGGGTAATGTATCAAGACAGCAAGATTATTAGCCCGTGGTATGCATCCACGTCGGGTGGTTATCAAGAATCATACAACGCACTCGAATATCTTAAGAGTGGTAGTAGCTACAATACTCCCGCGTTTTGGGATACAAAAAATGGTAGAGATGGGTGGACTTCGCAAGCCTATGAAAAAATTGGTGGATCGCCTTGGTTTTATAAGGCATGGTATAAGAGCCGATCGGGAGATGGTTGTGGGCGCGATAATCCGTGGTTATCAGAAACAGATATGGCAGACATACTTAATGCTTGGCAGGTGTTGACAGCTGGGTCTGACGACAGGATCTCACCGAGAGGGAGTTGCTGGGGAGGTAATCCATACTCAATTGATGAACTAAAAAATAAAGGTGGGTTTACGAGTGTATCCGCAGTTTCTGTAACTTATGGGAATAATGGAGTGACGGCAAATGTAACATTTTCGACAAATAAAGGCAGCGCGACACTTGCGGGGAGTGAGTTTATGACTATTTTTAATCTGAGGGCGCCTGGTAGAGTGTCGCTTAAGTCTGGACTTTATAATATCGAGAAGAAGTGACTAGTGTGATAACATATACAGAAGTATGAACGAGATATATACGTCTGGCGTAAAAGAAGCTAAAAAGTCGATTGAAAAGATTAGAGACTTAATTGAAAAACGAGGTAGCGAATCTTTGTTTACGGCTTTTGCAACCTTCCCTAAAACCATATGTTTTGGACAACAAGAAGAAGGAGAAGAAGTAGTATTGTTTTTGCGACAGCATTTTGTGATTAATCTACCCTGGATGATATTGGTTTTGTTGGCGCTTGTTGTGCAAGCATTCTTCCCACTTTTCCCTCCATTTGCTAATTTGCCAGGCAACTACCAATTAGTAATTACTTTGATGTGGTATTTACTAGTATTTGGATTTGCTTTGGGCAAACTCATGGGGTGGTTTTTTAATATATTTATATTGACAGATGAGCGAGTAATTGATGTTGATTTTATTAACCTTTTTATGAGAAAGATATCAATAACCAAAATTGATGATATCCAAGATGTGAGTTCAACTGTTTCTGGGGCGGCGGGGACTATGTTTGGTTATGGAAGTATTGTTATCCAAACGGCGGGAGAGATGCCCGAATTTGAGATGAATAACGTACCGCATCCAGAGGAAGTGGTAAAAATTGTTAACCAGTTGGTCGACGAGGAAGAGCAAGAAAAAGTTGAAGGAAGAACAAAATGATAGATCAAGCGATTGCTAATTATTTGTTTATAATGATTAGAATTTTGGTGACTGCGATGGCAGTTGTCTATACAATTTTTGCCGTGCTTATGAGTCGACAAATAGGACAGATGACGGAAGCGGTAAAAATGAAGGATTCTGGCATAATCTTAATGCTAGGTTATGTCCATCTAATTTTTGCGATACTGGTTTTGTTTTTGGCTTTGACAATGCTTTAGATGATAGACTAAGGTGTTATGGAGAAACAATTTACTGTTGATAGTTGTGTTGGATTACCGAGTTCGAGGGAGTGGAGCCAAACTAGTACTTTTTTACTTTCAAATAATAATAAAGCTGGATTGATAGTTTCCCTTAGAATATTAGAAGTGGCAGAGCTACTAGACCTGGCAATGATTGGGCTTAAAATTATTGATGAAATACATAATGAAATTAATACAAACATTGAACAAACATCTCAGGAATGGAAAAATTACTTTGAAAAGTCGATAGAGGGTGTAGGTAAAGGTGTAGAAGTAAATATCGGAATATTTGTTGCTAATTTGGCAGAAACTAAGATTATACGAATGGGCAATATAGAAGTATTTGTGATCCGCAATGGAACAGATACCATATTATTAAAACCTGGATTGGAAACGGCTGTAATCAGAGGAAAAATACTGGAACGCGACGCGTTGATAATATTGACCAATAAACTATCTCTACAACTAGACAAGCAAATTGATGATTTGCAGATTAAGTCAAAATTGGATCAAATTATCAGACAAAGTGAAGACAGCTCGGGAATGGCTGGTTTAATTGTTGCAATAAATGAAGATAGAGAAGTTGGAGAAATTTTTGTAGGAGAAAGAAAGAAATCTAAGATATACCCAATTATTGGAATGGGATTATTGGGAATATTATTACTGATAACAGGGTTTGGAATGTGGAAGAGATCAATCATCGGGAGTGATCAATTATTTTTTGAAACAAAAACACTAGTAGAAGACAAGAAACGAGTTATTGAAGGAATCGTTGAGCTTGACCCAGTAGGTGCAAAGGCCCAACTGAACCAACTAAAATTGAATGTCGATGAATACGAAAAACATGCGAAGGGAAAATATCTAGCGAATATTTTGGAAATGAGAAAAGATCTGGATGTTTTTGAGGTACAAATATTGAACAAAAGTAATGTCAACTTGACTACTTGGGTAGAGTTGAGTTTGTTAAATTTGAATAAGATGCCAAGACAAATTGTAATAGGGAATCAAGCGGTAATGTATTTTGGGACATCGGATGGACTAGTCGGGTTAAGTATTACTGATAAATCACAGGTAAAAATTAGTGCTAATGGACTAGCCAACTATGGTGACTTTGTGGTGGATGGAGTGAATATTTTTGCTCTGGGACAGGACGGAATATATGGAAAGATTAATTCTGGGAATATAGAGTTTAAAAAAATGATCGAAGCAGATGAGGCATGGCAAAACCCAAGTAGAATGATATCCTTTGGTTCTAATTTGTATGTTTTGGATTCGAGCACTGGAGAAATCTCCAAATACAATGTAAATAACAATGAGATCGGAGCTAGAAAGCGCTGGTTTGGGAAAGGGATATTGCTTGATTTATCAAAAATAGTTGATCTGGTAGTTGATGGGGATCTTTGGTTGTTGTCGTCTTCTGGAAAACTTGAGAGATATAGCAGAGGAGCGCCAATCAGATGGGAAATGGAGGGATTTACCAATAACAATAATGAAGTAAAGTTTGTTGATCCAGCGGCTGTTGCCACAAGTGAACAGGAAGTATTTGTACTAGAGCGCGGCAAGAACAGAGTTGTGGCCTTTGATAAAGAGGGAAAATATGTGAGACAGTATTTGAATGAAGGATTTGGAATTGGGAAAGACCTTGTTGTTTTTGAAGGTAGGGGGTATGTTCTTACAGATAATGAGATTAAAGTTTTTGGACTGTAGTTATCAATTTCCCCTGATACAATATACACATGATCACAAATAAAGAGGCAAGGCGAGATTTTGAGATAACCGACACGATGACTGCCGGAGTAATGCTTACCGGCGCTGAGGTGAAGAGTCTTAGGGAAGGCAGAGGGAATATGAAGGGATCGCACGCACGAATTATTGGTGGAGAAGTATTTTTGCTTGGTGTAGATATCCCCAAGTACACACATTACTCTGGCATTGAGTACGATAGTAAGCGAACAAGAAAATTGCTTTTAAAAAATAGTGAGATTGCGAAATTAACAAAAAAAATGGAAGGTAAGGCTGTAACGTTGATCCCTCTACGGTTGTTTTTTGGAGGGAGATGGGCAAAGGTAGAGGTGGGTATAGGGAGAGGTAGGAAAGAATATGAAAAGAGAGAAGTGATCAAAAAACGAGACGTAGAGCGCGAGATTTCTAGCGCTATGAAGAAGGCGAGTAGATAGGAGTGAAGTGTGGAGACGGAGGGCAGTGAGCCCTCGTCCGTATACGGTTTTTAACATCATCTACATACATAGATTGGTTTTATTGTTTAGCCTCTTTTCACTTGGGTAACAATCAGACCAAGAGTAAACCGAGGGTTGTCTTTTTTGAATATGGCTTTACCCGGACAAGGGATAAAGTTACGTCTTATGTGTGTTTCCACCCACCAACTATCCATAAGCAAGTATATTGGTGAATGCTAGTTTTGCTTAATTAAAAAATTAAACAAAAGCTGGAGCTTGGTAACCGTAATTGACTTCGCCAAAAATGGCGTTGGCAACACGATTAAAAGCTGCTGTCAGTTTTGATGCTGCAGTTATTTTTTGGCTCTTTTTTACGACTTCCTTAGCCAAAGTCGGTATGCAGATGTTAAAGAACTATCGTACACGTCAAATCATGACGTCCCCAATTGCTTGTATTGTAGCATATATCAGCCAAATTGTGATAATTTTAAGCTATGGATATTTTTGGTGTTTTGTATCCCAAGAAGTGTGTAGGATGTGGAGTCGTGGGCAAATATATGTGTCCAATATGTAAAAGCAAAATTATTTTATTTGGCCAAAGTTTGAAATATGAAGGTGTAGTGCGCAAATTAATTAAAGAGATAAAATACCGTGGTAGTTATGACATGGTTAATGAACTGGTCGAAATGTGGCTAGATAATAACTCAGCTTTGAGAAAGTGGGAAGATGATTGGATTGTAACTTCGGTACCAATGTATACGACAAAAAAGAAAATGAGGGGATATAACCAGGCTGAAATAATTGCACGATCACTAGCGAAGAGGTGGAATTTGGAATACCGAGAACTCTTGGTAAGAAATCGCGAAACAACACCAATGTATGGACTAAGCATTGATGACAGGAGCAATAATGTACGTGGAGCTTTTGAAATTAACAAATCATTGGGTCTTATCGATGTACAAAGAGTTATATTGGTAGATGATGTTTGGACAACGGGTGCGACAATGAAAGAATGTTGTAAGGTGTTAGAAAAATATGGAGTAAAAAAAGTGCAAATCGTGGCTATATCCAGATAAGGTACAATTAGCATATGAAAATTTTGTATATAGCAGCTGAGGTTGGACCATTTGTTTCGGTGGGAGGACTATCGCAGGTATTGTATTTTTTGCCAAGAGCAATTGCTGGCCAAGGAAATAGTGTGGCGATTTTTACCCCAAAATTTGGAACTATGGAAAAAACAGCTCCAACTAAGAAGGGGTGGAAATTGAAAGATGAGCTTTTTGGATTGAAGGTGCCAGTTGGATTTGAACCTGGAGATGATGACGTGGTATGCAATATTAAGTCATATGTCGACACGAAAACACAAATTAAAACATTTTTTTTGGAAAATCAAGAATATTACGAATTGAGAGCAAACGTTTTTGGTTATAAAGATGATCATGTGCGTTTCTTATTGATGTGTAAGGGGTGTTTGGAATGGTTGCTTGTACAGAAAGAGCAAAAGGGGTGGTGGCCAGATGTAATTCATTGTAATGATTGGCATGCTTCGTATTTTGTAGAACTTGCAAGAACATATCCAAGATACAAGGAAATATTGAAGAAAATTACCATCGGATTAACGGTGCACAATTTTACTTACCAGGGTAATTATGATTATCGATATTGTGCGGTAGGCGATCGAGATAATGGAAAGAAACCTTTATTAAAGTTCTTTGATACAGGATTAGCTAAACAGAACCCATTATTAAGAGCTATTGGATACGCTGATGCTGTAACAACAGTGTCGCCAACGCATGCGAGAGAAGTATTAACTGCTGAATATGGAGAGGGTCTAGATTCTTTGCTTAGGCAGGAGAGAGCAAAACTTTCGGGAATATTAAATGGTTTGGATGTAATTGAATTTGACCCTAGCAAAGATCCTTTGGTGCTACATCATTTTGATGAACAAAAGTTTTCTTTGGCGAGACTAATGAATAAGAGAGTGTTGCAAGATGAGTTTGGGTTACCACATGATGATAATGCATTTCTTATGTCATATAGTGGACGATTGTCTACCCAAAAGGGAATATCCCTCCTAGTTAAAGTAATGGAGCATTTGTTACCAGAACATCCCGATTTTCAACTAATAGTACTTGGGGGTGGTGATGATAGTTACCGTAAAGCTTTAACTGAGCTTGCACAAAAATATCCCAAACAAGTCGGTCTTCATTTGTTACCCAACTTCAAACTTCCTCGAAAAATATTTGCCGGGACAGACGCGCTATTGATCCCAAGTTTGTTTGAACCTGGCGGAATAGTAGCTCTTGAAGCATTGCGATATGGAGCAGTACCAATTGTTCGAAGAACAGGAGGATTAAACGATATTATTGTCGATTTTGATCCTGTTTCAAAAAAAGGTAATGGCTTTGCATTTATGAGAAGAGATGCTTGGGCATTTTATGGCGCCATTATTATGGCGGCAACTACTTTTCGCAATAAATCCCTTTGGACAAAATTGGTGGCTAACGGCCTGGAAGAAGATTTCTCATGGGAAGATGTCGCCAAAAAGTATAAACAATGGTACTCGAGAATGATGGAGACGAGAAAAAGAATCCTTGATTTGAAACCTCACATAGCCTATAAACAGATTGCGAAAGAAGAATAATTTGCTAGGATTGTATGTATGCTAAAAGATGAAAATAAATGGTTTGAAAAATTTCGACAATCCAAGCAATGTGATGCTCTAAAGAAAAGACCAATCGCATATTTTTGTGCTGAGTATGCTTTGTCGGATGACTTGCCAATATTTGCGGGAGGACTTGGGATACTGGCGGGTGATTATATACGTGAGGCAGCAGACCAAGGCGTTCCTTTGATTGGGGTGGGGCTATATTACATTGAAGGATTTGAACATAAAGAGCTGTCAGCTCAAGGTAAAATTGTAAGGACAAATGTGGGCATAAACCCAGAATTGGCAGGACTAAAACCTGCTGTATCAGAAACTGGTGAAGTGGTGACTATAACCGTACCCGTGCTTGATCACAATATAGTGGTAAGAGCCTGGATGTGGAAAAGAGCGGAAGTAACAGTATATTTGCTTGACACAAGAAGTGAAGATAATGCCGAACCAGATCGCCATATTACTGACAAACTATATGTTATAGACAAAGAGACTAGATTAAAGCAAGAAATGATATTAGGCATTGGAGGACTTAGAATGCTTGAGGCACTTGGTTATCACCCAAGTGCGTATCATTTAAACGAAGGCCATTCGGCATTTTTGGCATATGAGTTTATTTATCATGAGATGAAAGAGCGTAAAATTGGTTTTGATGAGGCCAAGAAAATTGCCAAAAATCATATATTGTTTACTAACCACACACTATTGCCAGCTGGTAATGATATTTTTAGCAATGATCTAGTTTCGCTGGTTTTAAATAATTATGCCAAGGAAATCGAGATCCCTATTAAAACATTAGTAGATCTTGGGCTGGTGCAACAATCTAGTACTTTTTCGATGACAATTTTGGCATTGCGTACTGCTGGTAAGATCAATGCGGTGTCAAAATTGCATGCGCAAAAAGCTAAAGAAATTTGGACTGGGCATGAAATGTTCCCAATAACTAATGGAATACATCTTGAGAGCTGGGACAAACTTGAAGAGTTAAAGTTGGTAGATAGCCATAAAAAACAAAAACAATTATTGCTCAAAAGAATTGAAGAAGTAACTGGAGAAATATGGGACGAGAAAACAATCTTGCTGGGTTGGGCAAGACGAATGGTTCATTACAAAAGACCCCTAGCTTTGGTTGAAAGATTGAAGCGTTTTGGAGAGTTGTCGCACAATGCTGCAAGACCAATAAAATTGGTATTTGCTGGTATGGCGCACCCAGCCGACGAAGACGGAATAGAGCTACTTTCGGAACTTCAATATCGACTGCAATCTGATCTTAAGGGGGTAGCTGTATTTTTGCCAAACTACAATCGAGAACTATCCGAATTGATGGTAGCTGGGTGTGATGTGTGGATTAACACTCCAGTTGTGGGGTTTGAGGCATGTGGAACTAGCGGGATGAAAGCGGCATTGAACGGAGATTTGCCGTTAACAACAAAGGATGGATGGATAGATGAAGTTAATATGTATCAAATCGGATGGTTGCTAGCTGACACTGACATCGCAAACGAAATATTGGATAAATTGGAGAAAGAAATTCTGCCGATGTATTACGAAAAGAATGAAAGTGGAGTAGTGAAGGGATGGGAAGTGATGATGCAAAATGCTCGAGAGCTTATTCAAAACGAATTTTCGATGACTAGAACATTAAGGCAATATCTCGAAGAGGGATTGGGAATAGTAATCTAGTTTAGGAATTAGGAGTTGAGTCGATAGATAATTAGCGCAGTACACATAGTAACTGTTGCTCCCCAAAACATATCTGCAAGGGCCATGTTGAGTGGAAATCCCTTCATAACAGCAAGATTGGTTAGGTCGTAAGTAGCATAACAGGTAAGCCCAAAAAGAAAGCTTTGGAAAGCAATTGTTTGGTATCCGAGCTTGTGACTAATACCTGGAAGAATAAATAATACAAGTAGTACGCCCAAATAAAGAAAGTAAAATGCGAGAGCTGCAAACCAGTTGGGGGTAGAGGACATAAGGTGTGGAACGGCTTTTTTCATCCAGGGAGAAGCTACTTGGGATATCCACAGAGCATCGAGAGCAAGAAAGGTGACAAATGATTCGATGAGTAGTTTGGCAAATTGCATACTATTTTAGTATAGCTGAAATTTGATCGAATAATGCGCCAATAATCTTGTCGTTAATATTATCGGCAGTAATTACCTGGTCGGCATATTTTTTGTATGGCTCCACATACTCAAGATACATTGGGCGAACTTGCGTAAGATATTTGTCGACAACATATTCATATGATCTGTTGAACTCATCTATGTCGCGAGTGAATCTTCGAATTAACCTAATGTCTGAGTCGGTATCTACGAATACTTTGAGATCAAAGAGATTCCTAAGGTCGGAATTTTCAAAGATCAGAATACCCTCAACGATAATGATTGGGCGAGAAGCAAGCAATATCAAGTTGGGCGAGCGAGTGTCGAGGAGAAAATCATATGTAGGGCGATTAATGGATTGATTTGAAATTAAGGTTTTGAGATCTTTAATTAGCAGATTGGTATCGTAGGCGTTGGGGTGATCATAGTTGGTGAGTTTTCTTTCTTCGAGCGTAAGCTGAGATTGATCTTTGTAGTAATGGTCGTGTGTGATACAAATGGCGTTATCGTGACCAAGCTTGGCTAATAGTTTGTTTGCTAGGGTAGTTTTGCCACTACCACTACCACCAGCAATGCCTATTAGAAATGATTTGGTCATATTAATAAGCCTTGGGTGGGCGCAATTTGCGACCAAGAGTTTTGAGGCGAATTCTGATAGCTTGTTGGTAAATCCTTTCAATTTTACTTTTAATAGGTTTGATGTCATGGCCAGCTTTTTCTAAGTCTTTCAACACATGTGTAATACCCTTGTCATAGTCGTTCTTGTATTTGGTCATAATGTCTTTCCAGACGATGTTGCTCAGAGGGGAGAGGAGACTATTGTCGTAGTTGATGACACCTTTGAGCATGAGGAGGGCAATCATGGGGTAGCTAACGGCACCAGTGTAATAGGCGGTGTTGTCGTCACTCATGATGCTATTAGTGTTTGGATCATAGACGACGTTGTAAAACTTGCCCTTAGAGCTACTGTAGCAGCGAGCTTCATTACCACCGTTTATAAGTGTAATCCGATTATCGGCAATTGCTGTTAGCGCTTCGTAAATTTTGCTTATATGAGGGGTAGACCAAGTAGACATGGAATCATTATAGATGATTGGCGGAGTACCTTATACGAAGTTATAACCTATTTTCAGTTGGCAAATTTGAAAGTAGAGGTGATTTGATCGAAGAAATTACCTCCATATTTTCTCGCTCCCTCTTCATTTGATTGAATTGTGTAAGAAAGAGTGTAAATATTATTGCCGCTTGTAACATAGAGATTGTATTCTGTTGGTTCAGTAAAGCCTTTTCCAATGCCCGTTTGGAGGATAGTTGATTGTGAGTCTATAACAACTTCGTTGTTGGTGCGAGTAAAATCGCCACCATAACCTTCTGAATTTAATCCTTGATCTGCTAGCCAATTATTTATCGAAAGACCCTTGGGATTAGTTGATGGGCCAATAACGCGAAACATTAAAGTGTATCCAGGGCCTCCTCCTGTTTGATTTGGATCTAAATAAGTGGCTTCATAGAAATCTTCGGTCATTTTAGATCCAAATTCTTTATCTTTGAGTATTAAATCAGAGAACATTGGAGGATATTTGAATTCGAAAACATTATTCTTGAATTGTTTCCAATTAGAATTGGTTGTCATAGGTGAGGGTGTTGGTTGTGTGTTCCGCGTGGTTGTAGTGGCTGTTTTTCTCAATGATTGTACCTGTACGTAGAAGTAAACCATTCCAGAGAGAAAGATGAGTGAAATGAGTGACAAAATAACTAAGGGTAGTTGAGATGGTTTTGGTGGAAGTGAAGATATTGGAGGGGTGGTTATAGGAGGAAGTGGAGAGGTGAGAGTTTGAATTGGTTGAGTTTGATCATTTTCCATACGAATACTATCTCAAATGAGGAGGAATATAGCAAGGGTATTTGTAAATCTTTTATAAGTTACTCTGGCGGATTTATAGTTTATTTATAAACTGCGGAGACGGTGGGATTCGAACCCACGTGACTCTTACGAGTCAACGGTTTAGCGAACCGTCCGAGTACCATTGTCGCACGTCTCCAATCAATGATTGGCGGAGGGGAAGGGATTTGAACCCTTGGTAGGTTTCCCTACGGAGGTTTAGTAAACCTCTGCACTAGACCACTATGCGACCCCTCCATGGGGCGGAGAGTACAGGGGTCGAACCTGTTGGGGATTACTCCCATTAGTTTTCAAGACTAACGCATTACCGTCCTGCCCACTCTCCAGTATTTGTATTATACCTGAGATATAATGAAATCATGAATGAATTGAGAAAAGAAGAAATTTCAGCGGGAGGAGTGGTGTATCGGAAAGTTGAAAATGAATACGAGTTCTTGATTGGAAAACATTCTGGATACCACAAATGGGTATTGCCAAAAGGACTTGTTGAGAAAGGTGAAAACAAAGAGGAGGCGGCAGTAAGAGAGGTGGCTGAGGAGGTTGGTGTTGTTGCAAAAATTGTTAACTTGTCGCCACTTAAAACAATAGAATACTGGTATTTTGCTGATCTTGACCTAAGTGGAGACACAACTCGAAGAGTGGCTAAATACGCAGAAGAGGGTGGAGCTAAAACCAGAATACACAAAAAAGTATTTTTTTACCTTATGGAAATAGAGAAAGATCTTGGAGCAGCAGGGTGGGAAATGGAAGAGAGAAAGTGGATTAATTTTGAAGAAGGTAAAAGAATGCTTGCATTTGATACTGAGCGCTTGGTTTGGGAGGCAGCTGGGAAAGAACTAGGGTGCCTCTGATCAGAATCGAACTGATATTACCAGCTTCGGAGGCCAGTGTTCTATCCGTTAAACTACAGAGACAGTATTTAGCTACCGAAACTTATTGTGCACCCAGGAAGAATTGAACTTCCATCAAGGATTCCGCAAACCCCTATTCTATCCGTTAAACTATGGGTGCACTTTGACAAGTTTGATATAAACTTGTAGTCGTATTATAGCTTACCTGGGGAGTTTCTCAAATAATTATTAGTTTTCGAGAGGAATTTTGTCGCTGATCCACTTACTAGCTTTGTCTACAAATGAATTTTCGGGCTTAATAAGCTCTAGACGCTCTCCAATTTCTTTAAGAATATTCTCGCGTAACTTGGGATTGATGACTAACAAAATAAGACCAGGAAGGGCAGTTTTGGTACGACAAACAATTAGTTCTTGATCCCATTGTTTTTTGACCCAGAAACTAGTGAGAGCGTTCCAATCATAGAGCTTATTGTCTGTTCTTATGCCCCTGGTTGTAATCTGAGTAAGACTATCTTCTGGTTTGTGAGAGGCCAAAACATAAG
This sequence comes from bacterium, assembly GCA_037133595.1. Lineage (GTDB taxonomy): Bacteria > Patescibacteriota > Microgenomatia > UBA1400 > UBA12108 > JBAXNV01. The sequence goes on along the minus strand of JBAXNV010000013.1, from coordinate 1,060 downwards.
AAAGAAATGCAAAAGAAATAATGACGCCAATAAGAAGAAATTCTTTGAGAAGGAGGAGGATGACGCCTAGTAAGAAGGCTATACTACCTATGGTTGTATAAAATTCTCTGGTGCGCTCTTTGTATGGCCTTGATGGGGCAGTCCATTCTAAGATAAGCCTCTCAACTTTGATGCTCTCTGGTAAATCATCAATGCCACTAAGATTGGGTTGTGTAGGTTCTTTTGAATTATTGAGCAAATTCTGGTCCATGCTTTGATTATAGCAGTTTGGGAGGGTGTAGCTGAAGCGATTGGTAGACTTCGAGAGTGCCAACGTCGTGATAATAACCATTCCCACCTAGATTAAAAGCATAAATAGAAATAACCTTAAGAAGGTATGGCAAAATACTCCCAGGAGAATCTGCTGAATTGCCTGATTGATAGTAATCTACAATTTTTGAAATTACTGCGCGTGGGAAGTAATAAAATGGTACTGCGCGAAGATTGCTGGGTGGGTTACTTGGTTTTTCGACAAATGACTCAAGTTGATCGTCTTTGATAATAGCGCAACCCAATTTATTTTGAATTAACGAAAGATCGTTGGTGGGGCATACAACTGTTGCTGGTGAAGTAGGGTGAAGTTGAATAAATGACAAGAACTTAGACCAATCGAGCGAAGTGAGTGTATCGCTTGCAAGAACTAATAGATCATCTTGCCAGTGAGTTTGATTGAGTGCAAATACTAAATCACCTATGGCGCCAAGGCGATGATCTGAATCAACAACTTGATTGTCAAATATGGTCAGGCCAAGGCTGTTGTAATATTTTTGTTTCCAACTATTGAATTGATTAATATAGGTGTGATTGGTAACCAATGACCAACTAACTCCAGGAAGTAGAGGAATTAATGGATTTAATGTGTAATTAAGAATTGGTTTGTCTGCAAGCGGTAACAGAGCTTTGGGGATAGTACTAGTAAGTGGGCGAAGTCTTGTTGCAAAACCCGCTGCAAGAACAATTACTTTCATTACCAAATCTTATAAGTTACCTGTACAGCTTGGCCAATCTTGATGCCTCCATT
>JBAXNV010000012.1:0-32025 GCA_037133595.1 bacterium | reverse complement strand
AGGAATGGATCTTAAACCAGTCGGTTGAGTGTGTTGACAAAGGGGTACACTTTAGATTCTGGCTCGCAAGTGTTTAAGAGCTCTGAAACCTTGGCAATGGTACCCTTGCTAACTTTCAAATAATCCATAATCTGAAAGTAACTATATTTTCGCTTTAGGAGTAACGCGATACCTACTCTCTTGGCTAACATATTGCGCTCAGTCGTGGATAAAAATGAATGGGTAAAGAGGATTCCGCTTTTGGTTTGATTGGTTGCCGACAGCACTGTGATAAGAAGCTCAATTAGTCGATCTTGGATTTCTGGTTGTAATTTCCTTTTGGAAACTTGTGGCATATATCTAGACTATCACATTATTAAAACAGAAAAGTCTAGTGGTTCGAACTATCGAACTTTCAAGATATCCAGATACAATTTATGTTAAGCGGCAATATCTTCCTCTTCGTCGGCCTCTTGCAGCGTGGTGACGGCGGTGACGACGTCGCCAGCGTGGGGACGCATGAGGATGACGCCCTGCGTAGAGCGACCTAGGACCTTGATATTTTTGATTGGGAGCTTGATGACCTGAGCTTGCTTGGTAGTGATCACTGCTTGCTCATCGTCCTCGGTAATAAGGCGAGCGGCTGCGATTAATCCAGTCTTATCTGACAGCTCTGCAACCTTAACACCTTGGCCTCCCCTGCCCTGTTCTGGGTACTCGGAAACGTCTGTTCTTTTGCCCAAACCTTTTTGTGTTACAACCAATAACTCGCGGAAAAATTTGCGGCGCTTGTCGTCTGGCTTTGGTTGGTCTATCTCAAAAGTGGCAGCTGTTATTACCTCGTCCTCTTTTTTGAGACTAATCCCTTTGACACCTTGGCTAGCGCGACCAGTTACATTAACGTCGCTTTCTTTAAATTTGATACTCTTGCCATCTTGAGTAACTAATAGAATATAGTTTTCGCCATTGGTTACTTGAGCCTTGATAAGTTTGTCGTTGTCTTTTAGAACAATCCCAATCTTGCCACTACTTCTTATGTCTTTATATTCGGAAATGGCAGTCTTTTTGACAAGTCCTTTTTTGGTTGCGCAGGTAATGAAATGAGTTTTGCTATCTAGTTGTTCTTTGCTTACCGTCAATAATGCTAAGACCTTTTCTTCTTGTTCGATATTGATGAGATTGATGATTGCCTGACCTTTGGCTGTACGACTACCTTCTGGTAGCTCAAAGACGCGGGTTGCAAAAACTTTGCCACTGTCGGTAAAGAACATGGCGACGTCATGGGTATTGCCTACTCCCATGTGCATGACCTCATCTTCTTCTTTGGTTGTCATACCAACAACACCCTTCCCTCCCCGCCTTTGGGTATGATAGGTAGAAAGAGGCATGCGCTTGATGTAGCCTTCTTTGGTGATCGTAATTAAATTGTCTTCTTTGGCAACAAGATCTTCTTCACTAAAATCACCGAGCTTACTTTTGATAACTTTGGTGCGACGACCCTCTTTGTATTCGAGTTTGAGTGCTTCGAGCTCGCTCGTAATGGTCCCAAGAATACTAACTGGATTCATAAGAAGTGCGATAAGAGTATCGATTTGTTTTTTGAGCTCATTGTATTCGTCTTCGATTTTCTGGCGTTCTAGAGCGGCTAGGCGACGTAATTGAAGGTCAAGAATAGCTGTGGCTTGAATCTCGGAGAACCCGAACTTGGCCATAAGATTTTTCCTAGCTTCGTCTGTGTCTTTGCTTTTTTTGATGGTCTCAATTACCTCGTCGATGTGATCGAGAGCCATGAGATATCCTTCGAGAATGTGGATGCGTGCTCTTGCTTCTTTGAGAACAAACTGAGAGCGACGAACAATAACGGTTTGCCTATGCTTGACGTAGTGAGTGAGAATAGTTTTGAGATTCATCAAGTGAGGTGTACCTTTTTCATCGAGTGCCACCATGTTGGCTGGAAAGCTATTTTGAAGTTCGGTATGCTTGAATAAATTGTTTAGAACACTTTTGGGTTTACTAGCTTTCTTGAGTTCGATGACAACGCGCATTCCCTCGCGATCTGATTCGTCGCGAAGATCAGAAATACCTTCAATCTTTTTGTCGCGTACCAAGTCGGCAATCTTCTGGATAAGTTTGCTTTTGTTGACCTGATAAGGAATCTCTGTAACAACAATCTGGAACTTGCCGCTTTTGGTTTCTTCGATATCGGCAACGGCACGAGTAATTACACGACCACGACCTGTTGCGTAGACCTCGCGAATTTGCTCCCAATCATAGATAACGCCACCTGTCGGGAAGTCTGGTCCATGGATGCTTTCTAGAAGATCATCAATTGTGGCTTCGGAATCAAAGACTCCAGTAAGCTCATGATATGGAAGGTTTTCGATACCTTCTTCGATGATGTCTCTGTTATCGCGAACTGCCTTGCCTTTGGCAATTAGGGTAATTGCGGCGTCGCAAACCTCTAGGAGATTGTGTGGAGGAATCTTAGTAGCCATGCCAACTGCAATACCATCGCTACCCATAAGCAAAAGATTGGGAAGCTTGGCTGGCAGTACGACTGGTTCTTGGAATGTGCCGTCGAAGTTGTCGATCCAATCTACTGTATCTTTATCTAAATCGGTTAATAACTCACCTGAAATCTTGGCTAGACGAGCTTCGGTGTAACGCATGGCTGCAGGACTGTCGCCATCGACACTACCAAAGTTGCCCTGACCATCGACGAGCATATAGCGCATGGAAAAGTCTTGTGCAAGGCGAGCTAAAGCATCGTACACGGCAGTATCGCCATGTGGGTGATACTTGCCCAATACCTCTCCAACGATGCGAGCACACTTTTTATATTTGGCTGGATAATTGAGCGCAAGTTCTTTCATGCCAAATAAGATACGGCGATGAACAGGTTTGAGACCATCTCTGGCATCGGGTAAAGCGCGACTGACGATAACTGACATGGCATAATCGAGATATGCTTTCTTCATCTCTTCGACAATTTTGACGTTGGCGATTTTGCCAAATTGACTATCAACGATTTCCCAAACTGGATTATTGTCGACTGTGAGGGATAAAGGGGCGGTCACTGCGACATCATCGGAGAGGATGGTGGAAATTTCTGACACGATGGGGTCAGTCCCTTCGCCTGCCGGCGAGCCCTCCTCGGCTTGCAGCCGTGGATTCCTGTCAGGGACTGACCCCTCGGCAGGAGCGTCCTCTTCTAAATCCAATGAATGGAGAATGTTTTCGTCGGCCATAAGTTGCAGTGTCAAAGTGACACGTGACAAAGTGTCACGCTTGGTTTGATTCTCCCCTTTTCATATCTTCGTCTAATATTTTGGCAGCTTCGGCTGCACCAAGGAAGCGACCAGTTTTGACAAATTTTCCTGGCTCAAGATCTTTGTAGTGATCAAAGAAGTGTTTGATTTTGTTTTTGGTGTGCTCTGGGACATCGGTAATATCGTTCCAGGTGCCAAACAAAGGATCAACCTTTTGTACAGGGACCGCGATAAGCTTGGTATCGACTCCTGCCTCATCTTCCATCTCAAGCATGCCAATGAGCTTGGCTTTGATGCCAACTCCAGGTACAAAAAGTGCAGAAGCTAGTAACACTATGTCGGTTGGATCTCCATCCTGACCTTTGCTCTCTAAAACAAAGCCGTAGTTGAAGGGGAAAGCCATAGGAGTAAAAAGGATACGATCTACCATAACCATTCCTGTTTCTTCGTCTCTTTCGTATTTGACAGTAGAATTTTCTGGAATCTCAATAAAGACTTTAATTTGCATTGATTGGTCTGTCATAAATCTCCTTATATCGGGCGAGTCACGACTCGCCACTACTTTATACGTCTAATTGCGCCAAGGTGGCGTTGGTTTGAATAAACTTCTTCCTAGGCGCGACATCATCGCCCATAAGAATGCTGAAAATTTCATCTGCATGAGCTGCAACCTCGTTACTTACTCGCTTGAGCATGCGGTGCTCTGGATTCATGGTTGTTTCCCATAATTGTTCTGGATTCATTTCTCCAAGACCCTTGTAGCGTTGGATTTGGACTTTTTTGCCAACATTGGCAGCTACGAGGTTGTCTTTTTCGGCATCGGTATAAACATAAGTTTCTTTTTTGTCGATCTCTAGGCGATAGAGAGGGGGCATTGCGATATAGAGATGCCCACCCTCGATAACTTGAGGAAGATGGCGAAAGAAAAAAGTAAGCGCTAGAGTTGTAATGTGTTCTCCATCAACATCCGCATCGTTCATAAGTATAATGCGATGATAGCGAAGGCGGCTTGGGTTGTAAGTCTCCCCTATCCCCGTGCCGAGAGCAATAATAAGGTTCTTGAGCTCCTCAAAAGCAATAATTTTGTCGAGTCTAGCCCTTTCAGTGTTGAGGATTTTGCCACGAAGCGGAAAGATTGCCTGAAACCTGCGATCCCTACCTTGCTTGGCACTACCACCGGCTGAGTCACCCTCGACGATGTAGATTTCACAAAGTGCTGGATCCTTCTCCTGACAGTCGGCAAGTTTGCCGGGGAGAGTGGTGCCTTCTAGGACACCTTTGCGAACAACTGCATCACGTGCAGCACGCGCAGCCATGCGAGCACGCGCAGCAAGTTCGGCTTTTTCGAGCATTTTCCTGGCTTCGGATGGGTGTTCTTCAAGGTAGATTTCGAGTTTTTCTTTGACTATTGAGTATACGGCAGATTGAGCTTCGATGTTGTTGAGCTTGGCTTTGGTCTGACTTTCGAATTGAATATCGTTGCTTGGCATTTTGACAAAGACTACGGCCGTAAGGCCTTCTTTGAGATCTTCACCAGACAACTCAATTTTGTTTTTGCTATCTCCAGCTTTTTTGGTGAGATAGTCTTTGATGACTTTAGTAAGAGCGGTGCGAAAACCCGTAAGGTGAGTACCGCCGTCGTAGGTGTGAATGACGTTTGCGAAAGTAAGAATATTCTCGGTAAAACTATCGTTGTATTGGAAAGCGACTTCGGCTTGGATCTTGAGGCCTTCCTCTTCGTATTGACCACTCATATACACAACATCGTGAAGAGGCTTTTTGTGAGCATTGAGATGACTAACTAATGATTTGATGCCGCTTTCGAAGTAGAAATTGGTAATTTCGTCGGTTCGCTCATCCATTAGATGTAGGTAAAGCTTGGGGATAAGATAAGCTCTTTCGCGAAGTCGGTTTTTGAGAGGTTTGTACTGGAATTCAATGGTTTTTTTGAAGATTGTTTTATCTGGAATAAATGTGCTGTAAGTACCAGACTCTTGGGCAAAGAACATGTGATGGCGCGGATGAATAATGGCTTTGGCTTGGTTTTCGGTAATTTCTTTGACGGCAAAATCTGGAATACCAATTTTGTAGCTTTGGGTAAAATATTTACCTGCTCTTTTGACAACTACAGTCATGTTGGTTGATAGTGCGTTGACAGCTGAGGCACCAACTCCATGAAGACCTCCAGACGCTTGGTACGCAGTTTCTTCAAATTTGCCACCAGCATGAAGCTTGGTCATTGCCAGCTCAAGAGCCGAAACTCCAGATGGGTGAAGCTCTGTGGGGATGCCACGACCATCGTCACTAACACATGCGTATCCATCTTTGGTAAGAGTTATGTAAACATGATGAGCATAGCCAGCAATGCTCTCGTCGACTGAGTTGTCGACAATTTCTTTGACTAGTTCTTGTAAGCCTCGCTCATCGGTACTACCAATGTACATGCCAGGTCTTTTACGAACTGGCTCTAGACCTTCGAGGACTTTGATATCTGATGCTTGATAATTATCTTTAACACCCATAGTGGACTATTCTAGCAGGATTATTTGGTTTTGGGGAGTGTTAGGAAGAAATGATCACGTACGAGTGTGACGTTGCCATTTTGAGATAGTTGAGAGATAGCAATCGAAGCTTGGTTGGAGATAATTGCGAGAACTTTTTGACCATTAATGTTAATAGTTGTTTGTAACGTTGAATGTAATGAGCCAAGAAGTGACAAAAACCATGCCGAAACTTCTTCGCGATCTTTGCCAAGTTTGGTACTTGCAATGAGCCTAGAAGCATAACCTTGAGACATAAGCAGCTTGATTGTTTGTAATATTTCGGTATCAACAGTTGCTAAGATGCTATCTAGGTGAAGCTGAGTGCAGCGACTAAGGATTGTGGGCAATAAGGCTCTTTTGTTTAACAATGTCAAAACAAAGCTGGTGCTTTCTGGAGGTTCTTCGAGAATCTTAAGAAGAGTGTTCTGACTTGCGATAGTAAGGCAATCGGCATTTTGAATCCATATCAGGCGTGACTTACTTGTGGATGTTGCAAGACTACTTATAAGTGCTCTGATTGTAGCAACGGCTATTGTGTTTTTTTCTGGCAATATTGTCGTATATATATAATCACCTTGAGGAAACTGCAAATGTATCGCAGTTTCTTGAGTTTGTTCGTTTCCGCCATCAATTATTAGTTGCATGACAACATTATAGCTGTCATACTGAAAGATATGAAGACACTTGCCCTCATCCTCTTTGAGGATGGAGTCCTCAGCGATGCCCAATACCAATTACTGTTACAGCAGAGCTATACTTCTGGTGAGAATTTGGACGAGATTATCGCAAAATCAGATCTTGTAAATGAAGAACAAGTTGCCAAGGCAAAAGCGAAGCTTTACAACGTAACATTTATTTCTCTTAAAAACCTTGCTTCATCACCTGAAGCTTTAAACACTATTCCTGAATCGGTGGCTGAAAGATATCAAGTATTACCATTTGCGATTGATGTCCCAAACAAGATGCTGTCGGTTGCGATGGCAAACCCACTCGACTTGCAGACAATTGCATTCTTAGAGGCAAAAAGCAAATACAAGCTTAAGCCATTTTTGGCAATCCTATCTGAACTTGTAGAAGAAATTCCCAGGAGATATTCGCAAAGTTTATCGGCTGAAGTATCGGAAGTGCTTAAGGATTCCCAAGAAACAACAATTAATCACAAAATTATTGATGTTGAACGTATTGGTGAGGTTATTCGAGAAGCTCCGATTGCAAAAATTGTCGCAACAATCCTAGAGTTTGCTGCCAAATCTAGAGCATCGGACGTACACATTGAGCCTTTGGAAGATCGCACCAGAGTGCGTTACCGCATTGATGGTATTTTGCAGGAAAAACTTATTTTGCCTAAAAAAGTGCACGATGCAGTGATCTCTCGTGTCAAAATTTTGTCTGACTTGAAAATTGATGAAAGACGTATGCCGCAAGATGGACGCTTCTCATTTCGATCAGGTGATCAAGAGATAGATCTGCGTGTGTCGACACTTCCAACGGTGGATGGTGAAAAGGTAGTGATGCGTCTTTTGCGTAAATCGACCAATGTGCCATCACTTGGTGACCTGGGGCTTAGAGGAATGGCGCTTAAGCATGTAGAAGACTCTATCCGAGTACCACATGGTATTATCCTAATTACTGGTCCAACTGGATCTGGAAAAACTACTACTCTATATTCGGTATTGCACATGCTAAATACTTCTAAAGTAAATATCGTAACTCTAGAAGACCCAGTTGAGTATCAAATCGACGGAGTAAACCAAGTGCAAATTAATCAAAAGGCAGGCTTAACTTTTGCTACCGGACTGCGTTCTTTTTTACGACAAGATCCTAATATTATTATGGTAGGAGAAATTCGTGATAATGAAACAGCAGATCTAGCTATTCAAGCATCGCTCACTGGACATCTAGTTTTCTCCACACTTCACACAAATTCTAGTTCTGGTGCTTTGCCGCGTTTATTGGATATGAAAGCTGAACCGTTTTTACTCGCTTCTTCTATGACCTGTATCGTTGCGCAGCGCGTTGTACGTAAAATTTGCGATAACTGCAAAGAAAGTTATAGTCCATTGCCTACTATCATTGATCAAATGAAAGAGGCCTTGGGACCACTGTACGATTCGTACCTTAAGCAAAACAATTTGGAAATCCCTCTCCTTTATAGAGGACATAAATGTAAAGAATGTGGCGACACTGGATACCAAGGCCGAGTTGGAATTTTTGAGGTATTAGTGTTAACTGAAAAAATTGGAAAATTAATTTTGGAACGTGCATCTGCGGCTGAGATTGAAAAGGAATCAGTCCACGATGGCATGCTACTTATGTTTCAGGACGGTTATTTGAAAGTCCTTGAAGGAGTTACAACGATCGAGGAAGTCTTGCGTGTAGCAAGAACGTAATTTTTATTAGATAATAAATAATTGATAGTAGGAGATAAGAAATGGATATACAACAACTTTTGAATATCGTTATTCAGTATGGTGCTTCTGATCTACATCTGATGGTTGGTGTACCTCCTATGCTTCGATCTAATGGCGTCTTGATGCCAGTTGCCTCAGCTGCTGTATTGACACCTAATACGGTTTCTGAATTGGTGAATTCTTTACTGTCTGATAGCCAACGAGAGCTAGTGAGCGTAGATAAAGAATTGGATTTTTCATATTCAATTACAAATGGCGAGCGGTTCCGCGTCAATGTTTATCATGAAAAAGGAAATCTAGCAGCTGCTTTGCGGCTGATCCCACGCACAATAAGAACAATCGAAGATTTGATGTTGCCATCGCTTATTGGCAATTTGACGACTCTAAAGCAAGGTTTGGTTCTAGTAACTGGTCCTACGGGTCATGGTAAGTCTACGACACTTGCGGCAATGATTGATAAGATCAATCGAGAACGTGCAGTACATATAATAACAATCGAAGACCCAGTCGAATTCGTCTATACTCCAAGTAAAAGCATAATTTCGCAAAGAGAAATGCATGCTGATACTCATGCCTGGGGAATCGCACTTAAGAGTGTGTTACGCGAAGATCCTGACGTTGTTTTGATCGGCGAGATGCGTGATTATGAGACGATCGAGGCAGCGCTAATGATTGCTGAAACTGGGCATTTGGTATTTGCTACTTTGCATACCAATTCCGCATCTTCAACAGTGGATCGTATTGTGGATGTTTTCCCTGAAGATCAACAAGCCCAGGTAAGATCACAGCTTGCTGGGAGCTTGGAGGCAGTGATTTCACAGCGGCTTGTACCATCGACTGACGGGCGCAGAACTGCTATTGTTGAGATATTGCTTGCAACTTCTGCAGTGCGATCGAATATCCGCGATGGCAAGACATATATGTTGCCAAATGTGATGCAAACTTCGGGAGAGATGGGGATGAAGACCCTGGAAATGGCACTTGCCGAAGCTTACCTTTCAAAACGAATTAGCATCGAAACTGCACGAGACTTTGCGCTTAATTATGAAGACCTTGCAAGATTAATTAGCAGGGGGAAAATGTCGTGATACGCTTCCGATTCCGCGCCAGAACACAAGATGGACAACTACGCAAAGGTGTTGTTGAAGCGCAAACTTTGAACTCGGCAGCTGACGTTTTGCGATCGCAAAAATTAGCCATTGTAGACTTGCACGAGATTGGTAAGGAACAAGGTCCAACTTTTTCTTTTATGGAGAAAGTCAAAACTGATGACGTAGTCAATTTTACACGACAACTCTCGACAATGATTTCGGCCGGATTACCACTCACCAATGCACTGTCTATCCTGCAAGTTCAAACATCCCCTGCCCTTGTTAAAAAAATTACAGATATTTTAAAAACTATTGAAGGTGGGTCGACTCTAGCTGATGCTATGGCGATTCATGCGGATGCTTTTAGCAAAGTGTATATTGCACTTATTCGCGCCGGGGAAGCAGCTGGTGTTTTAGATACAATCTTAGCTAGACTTGCTGATAACATGGAAAAACAAAGAGAGTTTCGAGCCAAAACCAAAGGGGCTTTGATTTATCCAATGATTGTGCTTATTGGAATGGTTGGAGTTGCTATGGTTATGATGGTAATGGTGTTGCCAAAATTGTCGGTAATGTACCAAGATTTCGGCGCCAAACTCCCAGCTATCACTCAAGCCTTGATGGATACTTCGGCTTTCGTGAGTAAAACATGGTACTTGATGATCTTGGGATTTATGGGAATGGGCTATGCATGGGGAGCATATCGTAAGACCAAAAGTGGCTTACTAAGAACTGATCAAATAGCGCTTAAAATCCCAATTTTTGGAAAGATCAGAATGATGACGGGAATGTCTGAATTTGCGCGTACATTGGCACTATTGTTGTCGGCAGGAGTAGCATTGGTTGAAGCATTAAAGATTGTGCGCGAAGTTATGGATAATGAAGTATATGGATCTGCTCTTGATAAAGTGATCACTGATGTTGAAAAAGGAAATGCGCTTGCATTAAGTCTTGCAAGACATGAATCTTTCCCAATGATAATTTCTCAAATGTCCTCTGTCGGTGAACAGACTGGTAAACTCGATGAGATCTTGAACCGTTTGGCTATATATTTTGAAACTGAAAGTGAGCATGCGATCAAAAATCTTTCAACAGCAATGGAACCAATAATCATGATTATTCTTGGAGTTGGTGTCACGTTCCTGATTTTGGCTATCGTTGTCCCAATCTATAACTTGACGAGTGCCTTCTAATGTGATGTGATGATGGAGCGTAGATTTATAAAATAGTTATGGAGAGCATATGATGCAAAGATTTGTTCGTAATGGATTTACAATGATCGAGTTGTTGGTGGTTATTGCAGTTATTGGTATTCTCGCTGTTGCCTTGTTGGCGACACTTAATCCACTCGAGCAAATTCGCAAAGGTCGAGATACAAGAACACGCGCAGATGTATCTCAGTTGGTTTCTGGTATTGAACGTTACAATGCCTCTATTGGTTATTTCCCTTGGCAGACCAAAGAAGGACAAGATTTGAGAGTTGGTTCCGCAGACATCCCATTTGTACCTATTAATGGTGGCGCTACGCTTGTTGGATGTACGATCCCCAACTGTACAATTGCCGAAGCTCTTAATCAACTAACTTCGACTAGTGAGGTAAAGTCTAGCTTTGTAGACCGCATTACTGGTGCTACATATGCGACCATCAATTTGTATTATAACGATGCTGATACTGGTGCATCGGTGGTTGGATGCTTTACCCCTGAGTCAAATACATTCTCTCGCGAAGCTTTTGATCGATGTAAATTGGGTACTGGTAGTTGGGGCAAAACTTTTGCAGCATTCGTTTATGATACCGCAACAACTGTGCGACCTTGCCCAGATGGCGATGCTACTGCCTATGCTGCAGCTGCATTTGATGCTGCCGATGCTGATGAGATGATCTGTTTGCCATAATGATAAATGCGCTATTGGTATAAGATATATCTATGATTGTAGTAATTGCCTTATTGTTTTGGTTGGGTGCGGCTATTGGAAGTTTTTTGAATGTTTTGGTTTCGAGAACTGTCGAAGGAACTGATTGGGTGCGAGGTAGATCTGTATGTGATTATTGCAAAAAAACTCTGACTTGGTATGACAACATTCCCCTACTCTCTTTTGTTTTGTATCACGGAAAGTCGCGTTGTTGTAACAAAAAATTATCATGGCAACACCCAATCGTTGAGTTTTTGGCAGGAATACTTTTCGTTTGGTGGTATTTGATGGGAAATGTTTTCTTTCAGTTATTATCTTCACCAATGCGAACACTTCAAGCTGGGTATTGGCTTGTAATTGGAATTATTCTACTTATCATTATCGTTGCTGATTGGATATATGGGTTAGTACTTGTTGTGCCAATATACGTGGCGATTGCAGCAAGTTTGATCTATAGAGTTGCACTCTATATGAATGGCCCATTAAGTGGACGCGATTTTGTAATGTATGTTACTAGCGCTATTGTCATCACATTATTCTTTGCGTTATTGCATTATGGTACTAAAGGTCGTGGTATGGGGATGGGAGATGTGTATGTGGCGCCACTGTATGGCCTTATATTAGGTTGGCCACGCGCACTTGTGGCACTAGTATTGTCATTTTGGATAGGAGCTGTTGTGGGGATTGTTGCAATTATTTTGGGAAAGAAAAAAATGAGACAGACGCTGCCTTTTGCACCATTTATGGTTATTGGAATACTAATAGCTCTTCTTTGGGGTAACCAGTTGTGGGGATTTATTTATTAATTGCGTATCTGGATAGATGTTTCATAAGGAATTGATGGAGTTTCGGCTGCTTTGCCGCCGCTACTGGTATTTGTGATGGTGAATTTGATTTGAACAAGATTGGGTGCTTGATCTGTTGGGAAACAGTTGATATCGAAACCTGTTAGCGTCGTATCTGCTGGCGTAAGATATTGACCAGAATTGCTAGCCAGGCGAGTAGTAGTATCGATTGTTTCGGTTTGATAAGTGGTAAGATTTCCATCTGGGTTAGAAATGGTGAGAATGTTGTTTGCTGAATTGCAGACTGTAATAGTGCGCGAATTGCGAATACTAGTCTGGAGCTGATTGATCGCGGAGTTTCCTGATTCGCGTGAGTGAATGAGATTGCGAATACGAGCTGTATTAAGTAAGCTGGTCATGGCAATTGAAGTAATAGAAATTACCAATATTGATGTGATCCCTATTACTACCACTAATTCGATTAATGAAAATCCTTTTTTCATTGTGTTTTTCCTATTGTAATTTCGATTATCGAATTGGCTGCAGCATTGTCTGGCCATGTAGTGTTGATACTAATTAATAGTTTTTTGTTGTTTATTTCAAAGAGTGAAACAACCATATGTCTAGTATATGAGGTAGTCGGAATTATTTGAATATCAGTACAGGTGCTTGGTTTTAGGCTAATGAAACTAGCCTGAGTACTTGGTAAGGCATTAAGACAATAAGTGACAGAAGTATTGCCGTTTGCATCTGTCTGGAATTTATCAGCTATAGCTTCCCAGCCATAACTTGACCTTAGCTGGCGTATCCAATCTGCTGCTTGAGTAGAGTAAGTTGTTGCAAGATTTTGATTACGAGATCTAGATGCTGTTTTAGTGGAAAAATTATTTAGGCTAAGAAGACTAATAAATACGATACTGGAGACGGCAACTACAATAAGAACTTCGATGATTGTTTGGCCAGATTGAGTGTTATTTCTATAATGCAGCATGTGTGATTGCTCCTGCTTGAGATATTGAAATTGCATTAGTGAGTGACGCAGAAACTGAAAAAATAATATTTAGACCAGCAACGTTAAGTGTAGTGCTGCCATTTAATGGTCTAAAACTGAAGGTAGAAGAAATGTCGGGTGTGGAAACAGTAAGAACGGTGTTAACGATTGCTCCATTATTATTTTGGCATATTGCTTGTTGAGTAATAGTCTTGGATCCACTTGTTAGTGTAATTTGTATCCCAACTAGCGGACCAGTACAATCTTTGTCGCCGATAGTGGCTTGTTTTTTGGCAGATTCGAGTAAGCTTGTGAATGTTTCTACGTCAGCGCGAAGAGATTGGCGATCTTGTGTTTTGCGATATGCCGAGGCACCAAGAGTCATTAATAATCCCGAGATTACAATTATGATTAATAGCTCTATCATTGTGTAACCATTTTTCATGGATTGGTCTTTTCGTAATTACAGGCTTTGGATCCACAGCTGGCACTGCCGCATTTGCTCAATGTTTGTGCGGGATCGATTTCTAGACTGCTGCACAAGGAGTATGTCGAAATTGTGCCAGAATTGGCTGCAACATAGGCGTATGTTCCAGATTGTGGATCGGTTGGAAGTACGGTAATGTAGTTGGGGATAAGAGCAGTTAATCCTGCGTTGGTACCAGTATTTGGATAACTACTATTGGCTGAGCGATACGTCTCAAGGGCTTGTCTAATCTGCTCTAGATCGGCTTTGCGCCTACTATCACGCCCGAGTTGGATTGTTTTGCGATAGTTGACAGCTGCGACACCAATGAGAATACTCATAATCGCAATCACAACTAATAATTCGATAAGTGAAAAAGCTTTTTTCATAAAATCTCCTATTGTTGGTGTTGAACACAATAACTAGTACCGGCAGCATTCCACGTACACGTTGTTGTAGCTACTGGATTGGCATTGCCAGTTGCAGCTTCAAGTGCAGCACAAATGCAATATTCGGAAGTAGAAGTATTGCTGAAAGTATAAGATCCAGACTTGGGATCAACGGGGAGAGAATTGCCTTCGAAAGCTAGAGTGAGGTTGCCGGCAGACGAAGATGGATAGTAGCTATGAATAGCATAAAATTGTTCCATAGCTGCTTGAATTCGTTTGATATCTTGAACTCTTCTGGTATCGCGGGCTTGTCTTTGAGCGGTAGTATAGCTTGGGATTGCTATAGCGATAATAAGCCCGGAAATTGCAATGACGACGATTAACTCAATAAGAGAAAAAGCTCGCTTGAGTGGGTTAGCTATTGTTATTCTGCACATACAACATAATCCTTTGTAGTATCTTTGGCTCCACTATACATGTTGTAGATAGAATTGCAGCGACTTTGTGAAGTGGCAATATCTTGATCGGAGACATTTTCGAGTTTGGAAACAAGAATGTATTGATCAGTATCTGCCGGATTGCGGTAATACTTGTAAGTAATACTTGAAGAGGCAGTTGAGGATGGATCTGTCGGTAAACGTTGCATATAAGTTGTAGTGCCAGTTGCAAAAACATCGCCCCAGTTGCAGTTGGTTGGACTATTGATTGTCCCACAACCAGTAACGGCAAATGATATGCTGCTAGCTGGAAAACCTCTAGCATCGTTATAATATAGTCTTAACGATTTTTGGATACTACTTAGATCGGATTTCCTTTTCAAATCACGAGCTCGTTCGCGAACTCCTTGGACATTGGTAATAATAAGCGCGGAAAGAATGCCAATAATTGCAATAACAACTAATAACTCGATGAGCGTGAAGCCTTGTTTTATAATATTCATAATTGATTGGGACTATTTAACTTATAATTACATTTTATATTATTGCCACAATAAACAGTGGGAGTAATCGTAATAATGCTTGGGTCCAGCGCATTTTCAAGATGGGCATATAGGATGTACTTGGTGCCCGTACTAGTATAGTAATACACTTGATAGGTCAATGGATCGGTTGGGATTTTGACTGCATAAATTGTACTTTTGCTGTCTTGAAAAGATGAGCCATAATTGCATGTTGTACTTGGTGGCTGACACACTATTTGGCCATTAAGACCAACTGGATAGCTTTGGTAGTCGTTGACGTATGTTTCCAGACTTTTTGCAATTGTTTGAAGATCTGATTTGCGACTTACGTCGCGTGCCTTAATCCTGGCTGTTTGAAAATTGGTGACACCTAGAGTTGCAAGAATACTGAGAATTGCAATGACAACTAATAGTTCAATTAATGTGAAGCCTGATAATCTGTATCTGTTCATATTATAAGTATGCTGCATTTGACGAATGCGGTCAAGTCTGGTTATATATATGTTGTGAAGCAAAAAATATATTCTGGTCAAGTTGGTCTTATATTACTGATAGTTTTGGGGTTATTGATCACTCTAATTATGTCAATGGCTTCTAGAACTTTGTCTGACACTGTTCTTTCCAGGCAAGACAAGGAGCAAAGTGCAACATTTGCTATTGCCGAAACTGGAGTAGAGGAAGCTTTAAAATCAATCCGAGAAGGCCAAGTGCCTGCTGGATCTTTGCAGGTAACTGATTCACTTAACAACATTACTGGGCAATACCTGGTGGCACAAAGAAATAATCTAGAAATATTTTTGAAAGAGGGCGAATCAACCGAAATTGATTTGACTGGTACGGTTACCCCTACCCTGACGATATCCTGGACAAAGAAAAATGCTCCCGTAGAAAATGTGAGTTGCCAGTCTGAAGGTAGTGGTTTGGCACCGGCCGCATTGGAGCTTGTAACTATTTCTAATACATTGGGAGTACTTAAACGTCAATATTTCAATCCTTCAAATTGTCCTTTGGTAACAAATGGTTTTACCTTATCTGCGGGAGGCAGTGATACATATTTGTCTAATCTCAGTTGGTCAGTAGACGCTGGGGGAACAAGTGTGAGAATTCGAACTATTTATAATGGTGCAACAGTTAGTGTAAATGGTGTATCCCTTCCCCCTCAGCAGTTTGATATTCAATCACAAGCAAAAGGTGGAGATGCAAATAAACAAATTGAAGTTAAACGTACAATTGATAATGCACCAGGAATTTTTGATTACGCATTGTTCTCTGGTAGCACTATTGTGAAGTAATAGTGGGGCTTGCGACTGCGTTGGACAATTGCTAAAGTAGATTATAAGGAGTAATCATAATATGAGTTTTTTCGGGCTTGATATTGGAACTAGTTCATTTAAGTTGGTACAGGTTTTGCGAACTGGTAATACTTTTACTGTTGAGGGAGTTGGTGCTGTTGCTAATCCAATAGGTAGCATAGATTTTACTGATGTTGTACAAAAACAACGAGCTAGTGATGCTCTTAAAAAAATGATAAGCGACATGGGTCTAAAAGAAAGACGTGTAGTGGTGGGGATCTCTGAATCAAAGGTTTATAGTCGTGTAGTTTCTATGCCTGTAATGTCTGATGCAGAGTTGTCTTCTGCTATTTCCTGGGAAGCTGAACAGTTTGTCCCAGTTCCTATTGCCGAAATCGAAATGGATTACTCTGTTGTGCGAAGGCCGCAGGCTGGGTCAACGAACAATGAAATGATGGTCTATCTACTAGCCTCTCCTAAGATATATTTGTCACAAATAGTTGATTTTGTGACAAGTGTCGGGCTTGAGCCTATTGCGATCGAAAGTGAAATTGTAGCCGTAATTAGATCTTTAACTCTGGGAGGATTGGTTGGTACAAACTTACTTGTAAATATTGGCGCTTCGGCAACTATTATCGCTATTGCTGATGGTGACGCGCTATTATTCTCTTATGTAGTCCCAGTTGGTGGAATTGCTTTGACAAGAGCTCTTTCTCAATCTCTTAACTTCCCCGTAGCTCAAGCCGAAGAATATAAGCGTACATATGGATTGGACGGTAGGCAATTTGAAGGAAAAGTTAAGGCATCGCTCTTAACGGTACTCGCCTCTCTTGTGAACGAATTGCGAAAAGCTATTGAATATCACGCAGTGCAGTATAAAACTACCGTGTCTAGAATGCTACTTTCTGGAGGCGGTGCTTATTTGCCAGAGTTTGCAACACATCTGTCTGGAGAATTCCCAGGAGTTGAAGTTATCGTAGCAGACCCTTTTGCAAAAGGAAGAGTTGTAAAAGATATGAAGTTGCCTGCGGATAAAGCTGGGTATAGTGTAGCGGTTGGACTTGCTTTAAGGGAGTTCTAGACTATGACATTAAAAGTTAATCTGTTAAAGAAGTCTAGAGCGTTATCTGAGAAAGAATATCAATCTGAGAGAAAAGTGTTTATTGGGGCGATGGTGGGATTTATCACTATTCTTAGTGTAACTATAGCTTTTTTCGGATGGCAGTTTTTTGTGAGCTCACAAATAAAGAAAGTTAATGAGGTGATTGCTTCGGCAAATACAAAATTGGTTGGATTACAGCTACCGACCGGCCAACAAAAATATATTAAATCAAGACTCAAAATGATTACTACTTTATTCGCGGGCCGCGAAACAACTCGCGAGGCACTTAAGCGAATTTTGGATTTATCTGTACCTGGTGTAACGGTATCATCGATAACATTCGAAGGTTCTGACGCATTAAAAATACAAGTGACGGCAACTTCGTTAGCTAGTTATGATGAAGTATACAAATTTTTTGAAGAAACAAAAGATTTTTTCGTGAGTATTATTAATGAAGGAGTTAGTCGATCAGAGGAAGGTAAGTATGTTATGACTCTATCGTTAAACGTACCGCCTGCGGCAAAATAAAAATATGAACAACGAACAAATGATGATAGTGTTGTGGTTACGTAAGCATACGGTTATAGTACGTGGAATCGTTATTATATTGATAAGTTTGGTGGTGCTTTTTACTGGAACTATTCCTTTATTGCAACGCGCTCAAAAAGCCCAAAAAGATTTGGGACTATTGAATACAAAATCAGAAGAGCTTACAAATCAAGTATATTTTTTGTCTAACTTGGACCAAGAAGTATTGAAACAGCGAGTAAAAGTATTGGATGCCACTCTACCGCCGAATAAGGATATTCTACTATACCTTAGAACTATAGATGGTTTGTCTAGAGACCTTAACTTATCCCTTAAAGGCGTACAGTTATCGCCAGGTGAGTTGTCGACCGCCTCTGCAACAAAAGCGGTAACTAGTGAGAACTTGACTGGATTACATAGCTTGGAGACGAAGCTTGTCATAGCGGGGAGCTATGAGAATATTTTTAACTTTTTGAAAACAATTGAGCAAACAGCACCCCTTATGCGTGTAAAAGATGTAAAAGTAAGTAAATCTGGAGAAAATAACTTTAATTTGAGTCTGATCTTGGGAATGATATATGCAGACGTTGCTGAAACTGACGCTTTAAAAGGACAGCAGGTACTGTTTGATGAAAACGAAGAGACATTGGTCAGCCAACTTGGGCAACTAAAGAGCTATAATATTGAAGATGTTTCTGGATCTACGGCCTCAGCTGTCGCTGTTGGAAAGAGTAACCTATTTGAGGCATTACCTCAAGCGGCTAACGATTAATTCTTATATTTCTACAGTAAGCGATTCATCGGCAACTGGCATGGCTTCTTCGACTTCGGTTGCAACTTCATTAGCGGGCTCTGAATTTTCGGAAATCACCGATACACGGATTCTTACGCCGCGTTGAATGGCAATAACACGCATAATGGCACGGATACTCTTGATGATTTTGCCTTCTTTGCCAATAATGCGGCCGACATCTTCTGGGTTAACAGCAATTGTAAAATTGGTAATCCCTTCAACTTCCTCTTCAGTGACGATGACGTCATTGGGATTGGTTGTGATATTTTTAATGATAAATTCTAGAATATCTTTCATGAGATTCCTTTCTTATTTGGATTTGGCTACAAATGCAGCCATTTTGCGGATGGTGGTTGTGGGCTGAGCCCCTTTGGAAAGCCAAGTTTGATATTTGACTTGGTCAAGTTTGAAGCTACCTTCTTTGAGCAAGGGATTGTATGTGCCAAGAAGTTCTACGCATTTGCCACTATTTTTATCTCGCGCTTCGACGACGACGATCCGATATTGTGGCTGACCTTTTTTCCCTACTCGGGTTAGTTTGATTTTTAACATATGAGCGTTATTCTATCAGGTATGGTTAATTATCTCAAGAGTGGTAGTGGCGGCAGCTTCTTGAGCTGTCTGTTTGCTTTTCCCCTTCCCTACCCCGAATTTATCGTTTCCGATTGTAACTTGCATAACAAATTCTTTATCGTGATCTGGACCAGATTCAAAAAGAAGCTCGTAATAAGGAGTAACATGATATTTTGCTTGGCTTACTTCTTGAAGTTCTGATTTTTTGTCTTTGTAGGTTGTATTTACAAGAACATCTTCTATGTTGGGAAATAAATTTTTTTCGAGAATATCAACAACTGATTTATAGCCACTATCTAGGTATACTGCGCCCAAAAATGCTTCGAAGCAGTCGGCTAAGAGCGATATATTGTCTCTGCCTCCACCTGCTTCTTCGCCTTTGCTCATGAGTAGTAGATTGTTGAGAGCTAGTTTCTTGGAGATTTGGGCGAGCGATGTTGTCCTTACTAGTGCTGCCCGGAGATTGGTGAGCATTCCTTCTTGATAATCTGGAAAACGTGTATAAAGAAAAGCGGAGGTAGCAAGTTCGAGGACGGCATCGCCAAGATATTCTAGGCGTTCGTTCGATTCTTTCCACTTTGGGTTCTCATTTAGATAGGACCTATGCACAAACGCATTGTTGATAAGACTAATATCATTAACGGGAATGTTGAGTGTTGTAATTAGGTCTTGAGTAGTCATAATTATTTGCTTATAGATTTGAGTATAGTACCAAGTACACCATTTACAAAACTGGGCGTACTTTCCCCACCGTATGTTTTACCTATCTCAATAGCTTCATCGATTACAACTTTTGCAGGAGTGTCTTTGGCGTGAAGAAGCTCAAATGTGGCCTGGCGTAAGATAGCGAGATCTATACGATTGACTTGAGAGAGTGGCCACTCGGGGGCAGCGACTTTGATTTGAGCGTCTATTGTGTCTAAGTGTGGGAGAATTGGCAATATTTCGTCTTTGGGATCGGTACCGTAAGTGTATGCAAAAAGTGCTTGAACTTTGTTGATGCGTTCTTGATGTCGTGGGTCGGAAGAAGTTTTCATCTATATTACTGCTTGCAGTTGGTGCAGACGGTATGAGACTTTTTGTCTTGGCCGCAGTTATCGCATTTAACTAGGTTGGGGAGTGCTAGCTTGATGGTTGCGCGACGTTGGCCTTGGCGACGAGTTGACCAGCGACGTTTTGGTAAAGGTGTCATATGTTGTGTATTGTAATGGTAAACTCAGATTTTAGCAATATACAAGGGATCAACCCTTGTATATCTTTGCTGCCTCATACGTTTCTTCTAGCATAGTCTTGTCCCAAATGTTTCCAACTTTGAGATTAAAGAATCCAGATTGATTGGTACCGTAAAGTTCGCCGGCACCACGTGTTTTCATATCATAATCAGCCAGTTTTTCACCATTTTTCTCTTGAACGAAATAATTAAGACGATCTTTGCTTTTGGCGCTTTTTCCAGTACTAAAAAGCAGACAGTATCCCTGCTCTCCACCTCGCCCTACCCTACCTCTTAGCTGATGAAGCTGAGCAAGGCCGAATCTTTCGGCGTTTTCGATAACCATAATATTGGCTGCTGGGATATCGATCCCAACCTCGATCATGCTAGTTGCTACCAAGATTTGAGTAGCACCATCTCTAAATGCTGTCAGCTTGGACATTTTTTCGGTATCTTTCATTTTGCCGTGCAATAGATCGATCGTGGATGTCGGGAAATGTTCTTGAAGGCTAGCGCTAAGAGCTTTAACAGATTTTAGAGGTGTTTCGTCGTTTTCGTCTGAAATTTCGATGAGTGGTGTGACCATAAATATCTGATTGCTGCGGCCAAGTTCGGCTGCCATCCAAGTATAACTGGCGGCTCTTTTGCCCTCGCCAACAAGATAAGTTTTGACTGGAAGTCTACCCTTGGGGAGCTCGTCAAGCCTTGTAACGTCTAGATAATGAAAAACTGTCATAGCAAGACTTCTGGGTATTGGGGTAGCTGTCATCATGAGTAGGTGTGGAGTTGGGACAAATGAAAGAAGAGCTTCTCGGTCGGACACACCAAAGCGATGTTGCTCATCGACTATGACTAAGCCGACGTTGTTGAGTTTGTCTTTGGCTCTTAGGAGTGCGTGGGTGCCTACCAGGACCGAGGCGGCCAAATCCCCCTTGCTACTTGCTGTGTAGAGCGCAACTTGAGCATGATTTTTGAGCAATTGTGATAAATTTTTGTAAAGTTGTTCGGCAAGAATTGTTGTTGGGGCAAGGAGTAAAGTCTTTTTGCCAGCATTGCTAACTAATAGCGCGGCATATGCGGCAATGAGTGTTTTGCCACTACCCACTTCACCTTGTAGCAGGCGGTGCATGGCGGTACCTTCGCCGAGATCGTGGCTGATTGCGGCGATAGCTTTCTCCTGGGCGCCAGTTGGTTCGTAAGGAAGACTTTTGACAAAATCGGCCAGGAGTTGTGGATCAATCTTGAGTGGTTCGGTAGCTCTTCTTGTTCGCGATTTCTTTTCTTCTTGGATATTATCGAGCTGAAGTTGGTAGAGCTCTTCCCAGGAGATGCGACGAATCGCGAGCTCAAGGGTGCCTACATCTTCGGGGAAGTGAATGTGGCGCAGGGCTTCATCGCGGCTGATGAGGCCATATTTTTGACGCAATTCTAGCGGCAAAGTCTCCTTGAAAGTGGGCTCGGCTGCAAGCACGTCCATCATCTTGCGACGGAGCATTCCTGGGCGTAGGGCGCCAAGCGCGCGATAGATGGGGAGGTATAGGTTTTGAGGGGGTAGGTTATAGGTGTTAGGGGATAGTTTGGTGAGCTGGGGAGAGACAATTTGGCGACGACCCGCGAACTCCGTGATAACCCCCATGACATCATATGGAATTTCGGCGTTGAGGCTTCGCGCCAAAAATGGCATGTTAAACCAACGGAGTGCAAGGGTCTCACCCTTGTAATCGGTGAAGGAGGTAACTTGGGTGGTGGTGTGGCCGGCGTGGTGGCTGTTAACTTTGCCGATAGTACCGCGTAGAATAATCCACTCCCCAACTTGAGCATTGGCTATGTCTGTAGCTCGATACTCTCTGTAGGTACGCGGATAAGTTTCAAAAAAGTCTTGCGCCGTAACAATCCCAGCTTTTTCGAGCATGGCTGTTGTTTTGTCACCTATTCCCAAAAGTTCGCTAACGGGAGCAGAAAGAGAAGTCATACTATTAGTCTACAGTATGAAATATTTTTTGTTATTTGCTATATAAGAGCGCAGTCGCAAAGCTACTGGCAACAAGAAAGAAGGTGCAAATGATACTAATGACTGTCCAGATTTTCTTTTGTTTTCTTGTAAGACTCATACAACTCCTTATTGAATAACAATTTTACGATAAGCACGCTTGCCAAACTTGAGGATGCCTGCGGATACGCTAGTTGTTGCATCAATTATTTTGACGCCGTCTAGTTCTACCCCACCCTGCTCAAGGGTTCTTTTGACATCGCTATTACTAACTCCAAGTTCTGCGGCTTTGAGCGCGTCGAGAATGGTTGTGCCTGCAGCGACCTTTAGCTTTGGGGTGTCTCCTGGTGCGGTTTTGGTTTGAATGGTATTTTTAAAGTACTCTTCACCTTTGTTGGCACCTTCATCGCCACTAAACTGGCGGGTAATGTCGTAAGCTAGCTTCATCTTGTTTTCGATTGGAGTACTTGGGTCAAGCGCCTCGATCTCGGCCATGGGCAAGTCTGTTAATAGCTCAAAATAAGTAGCAATAAGATTGTCTTGAACTTGCATCAGCTTGCCATACATTACCTCAGGGGATTCGTCCAAGAAGATACAGTTGCCGCTTGTTTTACTCATGGTCTTGCCGTCGGTACCTAAGATCATAGGGGTGGTGAGCACCCACTTTTCCCTATTATTCATTTTTTTCTGTAGTTCGCGGCCAACCAGCATATTAAACTCTTGATCTGTGCCACCAATCTCGAGATCGACATCCATAACGACGGAGTCATAGCCCTGAAGCATCGGGTACATGGTCTCGTGGTACCAGACAGTATCGCCGCGACCAATGCGACGAGTAAAGCTATCGCGTTTGAAAAGTTGGATTGCACTAAGATTGCTTGCGACGTTGACAATATCTTTTAGCGTCATCTTGGTAAGCCAGTCACCATTCTGCACAATTTTGACTTTACCAAAGTCGACAATCTTTTCGACTTGTTTCTTCCAACCCTGAATATTTTGATCGATTTCTTCCTGGGTGATAGTTTTTCTTGCTGTGTCGCGAAGGGAAGGATCGCCAACGAGAACGGTGCCAGTACCAAACAGCATAATAACCTCGTGGCCGGCGAGAGCAAACTCCATGAGTTTCCTGAGTCCAATAGTGTGGCCAAGGTGCAATCTTCCCCCTGTTGGGTCGAAGCCTTGATAAAGGCGAATTTTTTTGGCCGAGAGTAATTTGGCAAATCCCTCAGGATCTGGCAAAATCTTGGCGACACGACGAGTAATAAGTTCTTGATTAGAAATGTTGTTTGTCATATTAGCATTCTATTTTACACGATTATTATAATAGTGAAATCCAGGTATCTAGAATACTTCCAATTTTCTTGATACTTTTTAGGCTGCCCCACTCCTCTTCGCTATGAAGTCCTTTACCTTTGATGCCAAAGACGAGTGATGGGATGCTTAGCTTGGTGCTGTGTCTAGCGTCGGAGCTGCCGTGGTCGAAGGCGAAGAGTGGATTTTTACTGTTCTGACGCATAGCCATGCTGAGATTTTTTACAACAAGTGCAGATTTGGCACAGTCAATGGCAGACTCATTTTTGATGACTGCTACCTCACACCCTCCAAAACAAGTTTGTAGTTGAGTGATTACGTCTTCGATCTTGGAGTGTGGGTTAAAGCGAATGTCACACCACAACTCTGCCTTGTCTGGTACCTGATTAATAGCTTGGCCACCAGATATTGTCGAGAAGTTGAATGTAGTATTTTTTGTTTCGCTCAGTGGAATTGGGTTGCGTATACGAAAAGTAGCGAGACCTTGCACCAACATTTCGATGGCATTAATCCCTTCCCATGGGCGAGAGCCATGACAAGTCTTGCCGCGCGCGATGATTTTCATCTGCATAATACCCTTGGCCTCTAGTACGATCTTTTCTTGAGTAGGTTCGAGAAAGATGGCGCCGGAAAGACCCTTCATTTCACTAAGTAGTACCTTAGTACTCTCGCCACCAATCTCTTCGTCGACCACAAGCATAAAGGTAATATTTTTACTTGTGGCAAGTTCTACTTGTTCTTTACTAATGCTTAGTAATGTGGCGCTAGCCCACTTAGTGTCGGCAGTACCCCTGCCCCAAATTTTATCTTTGGTTATTTTTGTGACAAATTGGGCAGGTGTCGCGGGGACTACGTCGAGGTGAGTATTGATAAGCCATTTGGATTCTTGCAGATTGAGTTGACCCCACAGAAGAATTGGCTTGCCTGCACGAGTGACTGTTCTGGATTCAATATCTTCCTCGGTTAACTTGCTTCGAGCAAAGTGAATAATCTTCTTGCAGACTTGATCATCCCCCGACACCGAGGGGATCGCGATAAGTTCTTCTAATAACTTTAACTGGTTTAACCTTGCCATATTGATGCTCCTATGATTGGTTTCTTAATATTACTTTCCCATTTTTTGATGCTTGCAAGGCTCTCTTGCAAGTTATTGGCTTTCGTAAACTGATCGGCAATATGCTGAGCATCGACCTGAATGTTTTGTGGAAGAGCGTCTGTTATATGGGTTGGTGCGAGTGGCATCGTGCCTCCCAAAGTTGCTATAAACAGAATTGGCTTGCCATCTGGCCCTAACTTGCGATCTACTCCACATAGCACCATTAACTCACTGCCAGCTAGCATGCCGACAAGCGGCATATTGGCGTCGGTAACTTCTATTGCGAACATGGAGCACCCAGGGACACCAATAAGACTTTCTAATGTCTCTCCCGCTGGTCGACCATTATCGTCGGGCACAATTAAATGGAACGGTTCTTGCATTACCACTTTGGTTCGCCTGATAGGCCCTTGTATGCTCCGCCCGCCGATCGCGTGCTGCATCTTTGTTGAGATTGATTCGCCAGGTTTTAGATCGCTTGAAGCGAGTAGAAAAGGCTCCTGCCTTCCTGCGTGCCCAAACAAGGGAGCTATCGCATGCGGTACCAACTCTAAGAGGTCTAGACATATATGTTGTGTTGCATCACTACCTGGTATTCCCATAAATGGGATTGCAGCGCGGACTTCGGCGACTAGTGGTCTAGACTGTAATGATTGGCAGGAAATAGTTTCCAAGTTATCGAGAGCAGCGGTCAACATTAGGTGTTTACCAATACCTTGTTTTAATGACACGGCGCGTCCAAGTTCCCAGGCATCGTCACCTTGCTCGACGAGCGAGGCTGTCGCTACAAAGTCACCATCTTTCTTGGCTAACCAAGTTTTGACTCGATCATTTTTCATATCTTCAACAAGCTTGGGAATATTTTTGGTTACCCCATGTTCAACGTACATAGCCTTTAGGAGTAATGCCAAAACTCCTGCAGTTGCTTCTGGTGTGAGTGAGCCCGGTGAGAAGATCTCAACTCCAGTTAGTGATTTGTTTGATTGGACGAGTTCGCCCAAAATTCTTTCTTTGTTCATATGATCCTTTTTACATAAATAAAGCCCCTGCCATAGCCTCTCAAAAAATTGAGAAGTTGTGACAAGGGCCTGCAAAGAATCGGCTCAACCAACCTTGTAATAGGTAATATTTGGCTATAAAAAATCCTGCTTGCGCAGGACCTGAATAAACCGAAGTATTACCTCGTTTGTTCAGATGCTCTGTTTCTTATGTGACACATCTTAGCGACATTACGGGCGCACCCGGAACCAATTTTGTTGGTTCTCTCTGGAGAGTAATTCACTTGCCCTACCCTTGGTTGACTTGCAGCAAACGCCAACTCTCTAATTACCAGGTAGGGAGCTACTGACAGCTCCATCTTCGATTTCTTATTAACTTGTTATAGGCCTTATATTAAATTATAGTTGCCTGTTTGTCAAGACATGTTTACAATGAGCTTTATGCAAGAATGGTGGCAAGCAAATCAAACAAGGCGGACAAAGCAAAGATCGCCTGAGATATTCTCGAATATTCGGATGCCTAAAATTTCTTTTTTTCGAGGAATGACGAGAGCTACCCTTTTGAAGTGGGCAGCTATTGTCGCGGCAGTTTCTTTGGTAGTTGGGGTGATATTGGTATCTCTAACTTTTGCCTGGGTGGCAAAGGATCTCCCTGATCCAAATAGCGTTGTGCGCAGAAGTGGATTCTCGACAAAGATTGTTGATCGTAATGGCAAGCTTTTATACGATCTTTTTACAGACTACAATCGAGTACCAGTTGCGATACCAGATATTCCAGATAATCTTAAAAAAGCCACAATTGCAATCGAAGACAAGGAATTTTACTCACATCAAGGGTTTGATATGTTAGGTGTGCTGCGTGGATTCTCTAGATTTTTTACGAGAGGTAGAGCTCAGGGAGGATCAACACTTACTCAACAACTGACCAAAAATGTATTACTAACTTCTGACCGTTCGATACTACGTAAGCTAAAAGAGCTGGTTCTTTCGATCCAAATAGAGCGCAAATTTAGTAAAGATGAAATATTACAGATGTATCTTAATGAAGCTCCGTATGGTGGTACGGCGATTGGCATAGGGGCTGCAGCTGAGCGATACTTTGGCAAAAGCCCCAAAGATCTAACATTGCTTGAATGCGCGGTTCTTGCTGGTATGCCACAAGCACCAAGTACATACTCCCCTTATGGCTCTAACCCTACGGCGTATGTCGGGAGAGCTACCGCCGTATTGCGTCGCATGCGCGAAGATGGCTATATAAATGCCGAGGACGAAAAACGGCTCGTTGCAGAGCTTCCAAATGTGACTTTTCAAACACCAACACATGACATTAAGGCCCCTCACTTTGTTTTTTATGTCAAAGATCAGTTGGCAACGTTACTTGGAGATGGGGCTATTGAACAAGGTGGTTACACCGTGACAACGTCACTTGATTTGGATTTACAAGATTTTGCACAAGGAGTCGTTACAGAAGAGATTGCAAAGGTAGAGAACATAAATATTACCAATGGTGCAACGATGGTGATGAATCCGCAGTCAGGAGAAATTTTGGTAATGGTTGGATCAAAAAATTATTTTGATGATAATTACGACGGAAAATACAATGTTGTCATGGCATCGCGACAACCAGGTAGTACCATTAAGCCGGTTACATATGCAGCGGCATTTGCCAAAGGTTACTCGCCCTCTACAATGATACTTGACGTGCCCACTAAGTTCCCGGGTGCCAAAGAAGGCGAGTTTTATGAACCAAAAAACTATGATGGTAAATTTAATGGGCCAGTGCAATTACGCTTTGCACTTGCGTCTTCACTCAATATTCCTGCGGTCAAAATTTTGTCACTAGTTGGGGTTAAAGACATGTTGACTCAAGCATATAACATGGGCTTTGAATCGCTTGAGCCAACTTCTGCCAATATGAGCCGGTTTGGATTGTCGGTAACATTGGGTGGAGGAGAGGTAAGATTATTTGATTTGGTGCATGCAT
This sequence comes from bacterium, assembly GCA_037133595.1. GTDB lineage: Bacteria > Patescibacteriota > Microgenomatia > UBA1400 > UBA12108 > JBAXNV01. The sequence goes on along the minus strand of JBAXNV010000012.1, from coordinate 4,349 downwards.
ATTCGGCTTTCGCAAATGGTGGAGACAAAGTTGAGCCAGTTTCGATATTGAAAGTAGAAAAAGAAGGTAAAAAAGTATATGAATGGAAAGGAGTACAAAAGTCGCGCGTACTGACTCCTGATGTGGCATTTTTGGTTAATCATATTTTGTATGACAACAATGCAAGACTATTAACATTCGGCGCTAACAGCTTGCTAAATATGGGTGGGAAGCCGATTGCAGTAAAAACAGGAACTACGAACGATCGCAAGGATAACTGGACTGTAGGCTGGAGTACAAATGCAGTTGTGGGAGTATGGGTTGGAAATAATGACAATACAGCTATGAAAGCAGTTGCCTCGGGAATTTCTGGTGCTTCGCCAATTTGGCGTAAGATAATGCTTAAAGCGTGGGAACTTTATAAAGGGAATGAATTTGTGGCCCCTGATAATGTTGAAGCCAAACAAGTTGATGTAATGTCTGGATACCCAGAGCATGATGGTTACCCTGCGCGAGCTGATTATTTTATCAAAGGTACTATGCCTACCTCCCCTGATCCATTTCATGCAAAACTAAAATTGTGTAAAGGACAGAACAAACTGGCTACGGATGTTGATATTGCTAGAGGCGAATACGAAGAAAAAGAATTCTTTGTACTAAAGAGTGAAAGTACGAATTGGACAGATGATATTGCGGGCTGGATCGATGGCCAAAGCAATGATAAGTACAAAATTCCAACAGAATATTGCAGCAGTGATACGGATACTGTAATCGGCTTTGATAGCCCCCATAATCATGACAAAATTGGTAGTGGAAGCGAACCTGTGGATGTCAATGTGAAGTTGACAGTAGTTAGCAGTAAGGACACAGAATGGATCAAAATTTGGCTCGACGATAAATTGATTTCGGATGGTAATAATAAATATGTTAATGTAACATCGGCTGCAGTTGCAACTGGAACACATAAATTAAAAGGTGTAGTAAGACTAAAAAATGGAGATCAAAAAGAAACCGAAATTACTATTGGGGTTAATCAAGTTTGGGACTATGTGTCCCCTACCCCTTCTTCAGTCGCAACTGCAAGTGCTACGCCTGTACCGACTCCTTAAACTGAGCGAGAAGTGATTGCTAATTTCGTAAGTAGAAGTGTAAGTATGTGTGCTTTTTCTTTTAAATATTCAGTATTTTCATCCCATGTTAAGCGGAGTAATAAACTTGGGTATTTGCTCTCTAGCACTTCTACCATTAAAAGTGACTTGGATGCTTTTATGATAATTGGTTTTATCTTGTCAAAATTGGTGGGTTGAGAAAGTGTAAGCGAAATATCAATACTAGTCGTGTGTGAATACTCGGAAACTACACCCTGGTAGCTGGTTGAAAGAGACATTGAACGCTCTGTATCGAGCGTGAAAGATTGAAGATTGAAGGTACCAATAACTTGATTATTGTGAACAATATTATGATCACTAGTTAAATCATAACTAATCACTAATTCGTGCATAACTGATGATAGGATTGGACGGATATCGCTATTGCTCATTGCAGTTAGATTGCGATGTTCATGGATGCTACCAAAACTTGGCTCCAAGCTATCTCGCGAAAAGGTGATACCAATTTCAAAGATCACTACGTTAGAAACGCCATGCTTTTGATAGGTTGACAAAACTGATGCTAGATTTTCGGCAAGTGAAAGGCGAAGTGCAGATGCCTCGCGAGTGAGTGCGTTTTCGAGGATTATACGATTGCCCTGTTCATCTTTCTCAACAAGACTTCCGGTTATATGTTCGTCTGCACCAAGTGAAGCAAGAATGTCTCGCAAGCGATCTTCAAAACGGTAGATTGCGGGAGTAATATCTGTGGGGACTGGTGTGGTAAGTGGAGCAATTGGAATATTTTTGTAATTGTATATGCGCAAAATGTCGGCGACCAAATCATCCTCTACTTCGACATCAGTTCGAAAATATGGGATCTCGACTGTAAGCTTGGTGCTTGTTTGCTCAACGACAACATAATCGAGAGCGGTGAGTATTTTCTTAGCTGTTACGAGTGTAAAATCTATCCCCGACAATAGATGTAGCCGGGAAAGTCGCAAGGTCATGGATTTGGATTTGACGGGATGCGGGTAATAATCACTATTGTCGTAGTAAGTACCACCTGCAAGCTCAAGAATAAGCTCTGTAGCGCGCGAAAGAGCAAGATCGACGGCACGAGGATCTAGAAATTTGTCGGTACGTAAGACCGTTTCGTTGTTGATGTGTTGCTTGCGGCTTGTGGTGCGAATACTTCTTTGATCATAGTTGCCTGAATCTAGAATAAAATCTGTGGTTGTGTCTGTTACGCCAGTTTCGGCACCTCCAATAATCCCCCCCAATACGATTGGTTTGCCGCCCGACGAAATGACAAATGCGGAAGGATCTAATATTAACTGGGTACCAAGAAAAGTTGTGAGCTTTTCGTTTTGATTTGCGTTGCGCCAGGTAAGCTCGTTAGCGGGGAGTTTGTCTAAGTCTTGAGCATGCAAGGGCTGACCATACTCAACCATAACGTAATTGGTGATGTCGACGACGTTGTTGATACTTTTGAGGCCATAAGCAAGCAATCTTTCACTTAGCCATTTGGGTGATTTTTTGATTTGTACCCCGCGAAATATTCGAGTTGTGAATCGACGCACCTCATCGCATTCGACGGTAATTGGGATTTGTTGATCTTTGGTAGCTTTTTTTCCAACTTTACCATAACCTTTGGGGAGTTTGAGGGGGATATTTTCGAGAGCGGCAAGGTCTCTTGCGCAGCCTATGATACTAAGCCAGTCGGAGCGATCCATACGATGCTCGAGATCGAGTACTTTGCCATCCCCAAGAGGTTTGTCGAGCATGAGACCTAGAGCTGTAAAACTCTCTGCAATTTCTTTGGGAGATTTTTCAATTTTGACGTAATCTTGTAACCAGTTAATTGGAATTTTCATATATAGCTTTCGTATTCTGCGTTGAGGTCCGTCCCCTAGGGTTAGGGGACGGACCTCTAGGCTTCTATTTGTAAACGATTTCGCCTCCGTAGAGCTTGCGAATATCTGAAATGCCAAATTTGCTCATAACAAGTCTGTCCAAACCCATGCCGAAAGCATAGCCGGAGTAAATCTCTGGATCGATACCACATGCACGAAGTGTATTGCTGTGAATCATGCCACTCCCCAACACTTCGATAAATCCGCGGTATTTGCATACAGAGCATCCCTCGCCTTTACATAAACGGCACTGCATATCGACCCCCATACCAGGACTCACTTCGGGATAATATTTGTAACGAAATCGTAAAATTACGTCATCACCAAACAAAAATTGATGAAACTTGGTGAGAGTGTCTTTGAGATGTTGAATGGTAATTCCTTTGTCGACAACAAACCCTTGATATTGATAAAAGAAACTACTATTAGTACTATTGTTGGTTTCATTGCGATAACATTTGCCTGGTGCAACAACCCGAAGTGGTGGGGTGTTGGTGCTCAAAATGCGAGTTTCTATTGATGAGGTGTGAGTGCGCAATAAAATATTGGGTTCGTGAATATATAAACTGTCTTGAAGGTCTGTCGCTGGGTGTCCCTCTGGCAAATTGAGGCGACGAAAGTTGTACTCAACTTCTTCGATTTCTGGCCCCTCACCTACCGAGAAACCGTGGTAGCGGAAGAACTGATTCATCTCGCGAATTATCTGAGTTGTAGGGTGAAGGTGGCCAGCATGTTGAGGGCTTGCTGGGATTGTTGGGTCGTAATCTAGAATTTGAGATTGTGAATCTAATTCATTCGATTTGGCAGAGAGACTCTCTTCGATGTCTTTTTTGAGTGTGTTTAGTATGGGGCCAATCTCTTTTTTGTCTTTCAGGGTCAGACCTTGAAGGCTGGTCATGAGAGTGCTGATTAGCCCGTGCTTTTTGCTTAGATACTTGGTGCGAAGAGCCTCGAGCTTGGCCAAACTATTAATCCCCTCTAGTTCTTGTTTGTATTCTGATTTGATTTGAGTTATCTTGTTTTGCATTGGCATCCTTTATTGTAACTTAATTTGGCACAAAAAAACCCGCTTGTGCGGGTTTGTTGATTCGACAACATCCCCCGCTTATTGGTGGGTAAAGAAAAACTTAGAAGCGGTTATAAGATGTTGCATAGGTTTCATATTACAATTCTTTGAAAAAATGTCAATTGCCCCTAGATACAGCCAAAACCAACCTCCCTGTCACCAGGCTCTAATTACAGAGCTGGGCGGGTGGTTGGTTCTCGCAATGTTTGGGAGTATACAACAGATGCGTATGGAAAGTCAACTAGCTGTACGCGTCACATACATTCCGGACTCTCACGTATATTGTGCAGCGTACTTTTG
>JBAXNV010000011.1:0-32160 GCA_037133595.1 bacterium | reverse complement strand
AATCTTCCTTCATTCCTGACTCCTCCTGAGTCCGGAATGTATCGTGACTTATTCACTAGCGATGTGCAAGTGGAATAGATCTCTCGACTCCTTCTGCTACGCTCAGGACAGGTCTGCTCGAGATGACGAGGATTTTATTTTCTAACAGTGTCGACAACAGCTTTGAAAGCGTTGGTATCGGTTACTGCAAGATGAGCCATGAGTTTGCGATTGATTGTGACGCAGGCCTTTTTGGCATCACAGATAAATTTGCTATAGGTGTATGTTGCATCAATGGCACGAAGACCAGCATTGAGGCGAATATTCCACATGACGCGGAAGTCGCGCTTTCTGTTCTTGCGTCCAGTGAAAGCATAGTCTAGTGCGTGAAGATAAGATTCGTGTGCTACCTTCCAGAGGCGATTCTTGCTCATGCGGAAACCGCTTGTTCTAGCAAGTACTTTGTTGTGGCGAGCCCGTTTGGCTGGTCCGTTGGTTACGCGTGTCATATTATCTAACTCCTAACAATTGCATAATTTTTTTCTTAAGTGCGCCGTTTAGGAACTTTGGTGCTTTCATACGGCGAATTTGAGCTTTGCTTTTGTGGCGTCTTATGTGGCGCATGTTTTGGGTGCGACGCATTATCTTGCCAGTTTTGGTAATTTTTATACGTCTAGTTAATGACTTCTTGCTTTTCTGTTTCATTTTTCTTCCCCTTCTTGCTTGGGTTTAGGATCAAAAATAGTTGTTTGCCTTGGAGCTTGGCAGTGCCATCGGCAGTCGCTAGCCCATCGAGCTCAGTCAGAACTTTTTTGATAAGTTCATGCCCAAATTCCACACGGGTGATTTGGCGACCGGAGAATTTTACCACAATCTTGACTCTGTCGCCATCCCCCATGATCTCTTTGATCCTTTCGACGCGACTTGAGAAGTCGCCTGTTGCGATAAATGGAGTAAAGCGAATCTCTTTGAGATCGACCTTGCCACTCTTTTTGCTACCTTCGCGGTCTTTTTTGGCCTCGATATATTTGAATTTTTTAAAATCGATTATTTTGGCGACGGGAGGTTTGGCCATTGGCGCAATTTCTACCAGATCTAAGCCACGACTAATTGCCTCACGGAGAGCTTCGTCTTTTTTTAAAAGACCAATTTGTTTGCCTGTTTCGTCGACAACGCGCAACTCAGCGGCTTGAATGAATTGATTTGTTTTATAAAACTTCATTAATTTAAATGATTTCCTCTTTTATGTAAATTACATGTCATTTCGACTAAAGTAGAGAAATCTAGATATTTAGATCTCTCGACAAGCTCGAGATGACGTTAGTAATTTTGAATTTAATAATATGCGTAGTATAGCGGAAAGCTTCATTTTTTGCTCGCTATTTCTTCGGTTAACTTGGAGATGGCTTCGTCGACAGTCATGGTGACTTGCTCACCCTCTCTATTTTTGAGAGAAAGCATGCAACTTGCAACCTCTTTTTCACCGATGATGCCAAAGTATGGCACCTTTTCATTCCGTGCATTGGCGCTCTTTTTACCTAGTGTGTTGTTGCTGTTGTCCAGCTCGACACGCAGACCGGCAGCTTGCAGCTGCTTGACAATAACCATCGCTTGCTCCGCAACCTTCTCGGTAACCGTGGCCAGCTTGATCTGTACGGGTGAGAGCCACATGGGGAAGGCGCCAGCGTAGTGCTCAATAAGGATGCCGAGGAATCGATCGAGTGAGCCAAGAATGGCAATGTGAAGGACTGCTGGCCTTACGCTCTTGCCCTCTTCATCAATATAAGTCATATCAAAATTTTCGGGTTGAACAAAGTCGAGTTGAACAGTAGTTAGTTGCCATTCTCTCCCAAGTGCGTCTTTGATCATTACATCTATTTTGGGGCCATAAAAAGCTGCTTCTCCCTCACCGATGAAGTATGGAATCTCGTTTCTCTTACATGCCTCTTCAAGTGATGACTCTGCTTTGTCCCAAATAGATGGTGTCCCCATATACTTGTTTGGATTTTTGGGATCGCGAATAGAAATTCGTGCAGTATAGTCGGTGAAACCGAATGTTTGGTAGGTGTATTTGATTAGCTCGACTATACGATCAATCTCCTCGCTTATTTGAGTGTGACGTACGAATGTATGAGTATCATCCTGAGTGAGAGCTCTGACTCTTAGAAGTCCGTTTACTTCACCTGCTTTTTCATAGCGATATACTGTCGCTATCTCGGCAAGTCGAAGAGGTAGGTCTCGATAGCTGTGTGGAGTCTCGTTGAATATCTGAAAATGGTGAGGGCAATTCATAGGTTTGACCACATATTCTTCGTCATCTATCTTCATTGGACTCATCATGGCATCATATTTTTGCCAGTGACCAGATTGTTTGTATAGATCGCTTTTAGCAACGTGTGGTGTCCAAACAAATTTGTAGTCGCGTTTTTGCTTTTGTTCGATTACCCAGTTCTCTAGAGCATGGCGGAGTAGCCACCCTTTAGGCATATACATAGGGAATCCAGCACCAACGGATGGGCTAATCATAAAGAGACCTTGTTCTTTGCCAATCTTCCTATGGTCTCTTTTCTTGGCCTCTTCAATGGTCCAGAGATATTTTTCGAGTTCTGCGGGCTTCGTGAAAGCGGTACCGTACACGCGCGTAAGCATTTGGTTCTTCTCATCGCCATGCCAGTAGGCACCGGCAACTGAGAGGAGTTTAATTACTTTGACTTCGCTAGTGTTAGCTACATGAGGACCTTTGCATAGATCGACAAAGGCATCACCGGTGCGGTAGATCGTAGCCTTTTCTCCCCTACCCTTAATCTCATTGATCCATTCCATCTTGAAGGGATTGTTTGCGAAAAGCTTCTCTGCTTCGTCAAGCGTGATCTCCTCGCGAGTTATTGGGAGTTTGGCAGAGACAATCTCCAACATTTTCTTTTCGATCTGTGGGAACATTTCCTCGGTTACCTTAAAGCCACCCTTGCTTTCAAAGTCGAAGTAAAAACCTTCGTCGGTGCTTGGGCCCATGGCCATGACAACTTTGTCTACCCCGTATAGCTCTTGCATTGCCTGCGTAAGGATGTGCTCCCCAGAGTGCCTCACTTTGGACAAATATTCTTTGTATTCTTGATCAGTCATATTAATCTCCCTGAGTATATCTATTGGTATATCATACCCCACTTGGGTCTTGGTGTGCCTTATATCCTCCTTCGCCTATTTGGCTTCGGTAGGACGCGGTAGGGATCGAACCTATTGAAATGTATGTACATTAGTCGTACAGTGGTTATATGACAGTGTTTTCAGAGGTGCATAACCAAGCGATCGAGTTAAGGCAAAAGGGAGAAAGCTATCGGGAAATTTCGAAAAAGTTAAATATTGCCAGATCTACGCTAAATGGTTGGTTAAAAGATATCGTGCTGTCAGATGAACAAAAGGAGAGGTTACACAATCAATGGCTTGCTGGGTTTGCCAAAGCTAGATTGAATGGGACGCAAGTTCAAAAGCAGCGGAGAGCAGAACGAGCGATTGAAAACAGTAAGCAAGTTGCTGAATATGTGGCGGGTCTAGATATTAATGAAAATATGTTAAAGATATTTCTTGCTGGTTTATATCTAGGGGATGGTTTTAAGATTAGGGGCAGACTTGGTCTAGGAAATGCTGATCCTAAGATAGTCCTTTTATTTGTTACCTTAATTCGACAGCTTTACCCAATCGATGAGTCAAGGCTTTGTTGCGCAATCTTCTGTCGGGCTGATCAGGATCCTGATTTGTTGATAAATTATTGGTCTTCCCTACTCAACATCCCGATATCTCAGTTTCACAAAACCCAAATAGATAGAAGGACCACAGCAAAGCCATCTTATGAAGGCTACCATGGAGTGTGCGCAGTGAATTATTGTGATGGCAGTATGCAAAGCAATATTTTAACAATTGGCCAAGAGATGATAAAATACGTGAATAAGCCCAATATGGGTCTGTAGCTCACCTGGTTAGAGCGCCACATTGACATTGTGGAGGTAAGAAGTTCGACCCTTCTCAGACCCACTTTAAGATAGAAAAATGTATATTAACCAGCACCCATCTGAACTTGGCGTTCCTGAGACATGCTATATTTGGTTCCCGATTTGGCTGTTTGAGTCCAGTAGTATCCTTTGCCTTTGCGCCCATTGGACATCGAAAGCCATCCAGAGGCATCATCGAGAGATTTGCGCATCAAAACAATCCACTCTTTGAGTTTGCGGAAATAATTGAGGTGATATACGCCTGGATCTACAATGTTATCCATAACGGCGTTTTCGATCTGCGCCTGTACTTGTCCCATACTTTTGGTAAGCATGGCAAGCTCTTGTCTTATTCCTTGCATCTCTTGCTTGACCTTTTCATCTGCCATCGAAAAGACGACTTGTTGCTCACTTTGGCGATGATGTTGGAAGGCTCGTTCTTGCGTTCTTGCTTGTTCGGCAGCACTATTTTCGCGATCTTTTACCCAGTCTTCGTAAAAATTGGGTACGCTACTTGCGTCTGGGGCTTGGCCGGTGCGAGCGCTCCCAAGGATTTGATCGAAAACTGTTTGAGCTGTGCCTTTGACAACATCGTTTGTGAGGGATTTAAGTGTTGAGCTACCAATATCTCGAATAGATTCGACAAAACTATCGCTACGTCGAGTGTTTGTTTTCTTGGTGCTGGTACTTGCAAATGGGTCTCTGTGACCTAGTTGACCTTTATTTGCGAATGGATCGTTGGACATATGTCCCGTATTGTCCTATAATAAAAGAAGATTGTCAATCACTTTTTGTTTTTGGGCGATGTATTTGGCGTATGCCTCTTGCCCTTTGGGAGCCTGTAGCTTGGCAACTTCATCATCGGTTACTGTAGGATTTTCATCCATAACCAATTTGTCGAGAATAAGCTCAAGTTTGAGGTTTGTTTCGGCTGTTTTTTGATATTCGGCGATCAATTCTTCTTGAGTCTTTTTTTGCGACTTGGCAAAGTCGGCGATTGTAAGCTTGAGTTCTTTGAGTTGTGATAGTAGGCGCGAGAGCTGGGACTTTGCTTCTTGATCAACTAAGAGAGGCGCAACCTCGATTTTGGTTTCTTTGAGTAAAGAATCAAGAACCACGGTAAATTTGGCGTCGCCTTCGTGATCATGGCCCTCATGACCCTTTTCGGTGGAATGTTCTACTGGCACACTTTTTTTGTTTTTTTCGTATTCGCTTAGTGCTTTCTTTACGTATTTTTTGTAATCACCGAGATCTAGATCTGGCTTGATTACCGTAGTGACGGAAAAAATCCAATCCTTGCCGTCTTCGAATTGCTTGGGGGTAATCTGGGGATCGATGATTGGGTTGATCTTTTGCTTGGCGATTTCTGCGGCATAAGCGGGGGGAATTACCTTGTCGAGGACCTGAGAATAGATGTGGCTTTTGTCGACACTAGATTCGACCATGGCAATTGGTGCTTTGCCTTTGCGAAAACCTTTGATCTCGGCAGTTGATGCAACTTTTTGAAGAATTTGCTGGTAATTGGTTGCAATAATAGCTTGTGTGATTGTTAGTTCAAAAGAAATTTGACCGTTGTTGGTTGGTTGTATATTTGCGTTCATGGAAGAGATTATACACTAGAGTTTTGTTGTGCCAAGGAGAGGTATCCCAGATTACTTCGTATCTGGATACATTTCTCAGTAGCCTGAGGCTACTGATGTGCAGACATTTCATCTATGGTTCAAGTCTATACCCGTATTTAATGATTTTTCAGAATATATTCTGAAAAATCATTAAGTGCGGAGGACGATTCTTATTTTGAACCGCTCTCCGATAATTACCTAGTGCATTTTACCAGGTTAATGGAAGTGTATCAAACCGAAAAGGAGGATTCTCTTGATTAAAACCTCCTTACATGACGAAAAGACCTTCTACACTAGCTTTCTCTCTGACCTAGAGCAAAGTCAGAGTGAGGTTATTATCGAAAGCCCATTTATCACCATAGCTAGAATGAAGACATTTTGGCCAATATTTAGGCGACTGGTAGCGCGTGGAGTGAAAGTCTACATAGTTACCCGTGACCCACGGGAGCATACAGATGGCTACGATGATCAGTCAGAAGTAGAAATACAAGAATTTGAGGCTGTAGGAATCCAAGTGCTTATGTGTACTGGCAATCACCACCGAAAACTAGCAATTATTGACCGCAATATACTCTGGGAAGGTAGTCTCAACATACTTTCTCAAGCAAAAAGCAGAGAATTTATGCGCCGTCTTGAGGACGGCGGCTTCGCCGTAGATTTATTTAACTTTATAGGGTACGAAAAATACATGTAGCGGAAATATCGGCAATTTCCTCTAGTAGGCATTTTGGATTATAATAAGGCCATGCAAAATGGCACGAATGATGATTTAGCAAATGTGGTGGATGCTCTGCCTTGGGATGAGCTGGATGCCTTTTCCAAGGGTAAGTACGAAAGTGTTTCTGAGGAAACCTACAAATTTGTGCTTGATGAGGCAAATAGGGACATGTTGGTAAAAGCAGCGTTTAAGAGTTTGAAGAAGACTGAACCAGAGAACGCTTCACAATACAGAGCAGAACAACTAGCAGATATGATGATTCGATTTGCAAAACTAGCTTTGGAGAATAAACAGGCTAGGAAATAGTGATCTTGAGCTTCAAGACCTTGACGATACTCTTCATTTTTTCAAACGACAGATTAGCCTCGCCACGCTCAATCATGGCGTAGTAGTTGACGGTCATGTCAGCTTTTTTGGCTACATCAGCTTGTGTTAGGGAAAGTTTTTCTCTGGCAATTCGAGCTTTGTCGCCGAATTCTTTTTTCTCTTTCAAATTCATGGAATCGCTATTCATATATTTATATTATAACACTTGACTATTTTTCATGGAATCGTCGTTCTTTTTTTCTGGCGAATGAGCCTCGTTTCTGCTAAGATACAGGGATAAATATATGCTATTTGACAACCCAAATTTGCTATCAAATGAAGAGATGCGAGAGGAGCTTACAAAGCTCGGATATTCTACAAATATTATTGATTCCATCATTGAGCAATTTTGGTTCCATGACCCATACAATAGCTTTATTTCCATCATTCCACATTTTGAAATTCTCAAGCAATTCTTAGAAGAGAAAAAGCCTGACACATTTTCCCGTTTCGATTTCTATTACTTCTTCTTCAAGAAAGTGGTTCCTGATTATCAGAAGTTAAAAAAACCCTTTCAACAATTGGGTCTTTATTTCGAGCAGGTACAGAAAAATCAGATGCTACTTACCGAATTCTCGGAGGTATTGAAGAAAATAAATGTCCCGGTAACACTTACCGTAGAATACCTTGAAAAAATCAAACTCGTATCAATTTCTGAAGAAAAAGGCATACAAACAGTTAGCTGGGCACACCACACACTCACAGAATTTTTGGCGGCAGAAAACATTCACAGTCAAGATAAACCAATTGATGAATTAAAAAGTTTAATCATTGATTCGAAAACAGGAAATAATTTATTAAAACCTTCTTGGACAGGAGCACTTCGTTTTTTGGTTGAGCTGGACTCTGAAGAGTATGTCTCGTGGGCTGTGGAATTTCTCGCTGCAAATCAAGATTCTATTATTGACCAAATAGCAGAGATGCTTATTTTTTCTACAAATTATTCAGTCAAACCAGCACTGGGAAACGCATTATTCTTGTTGGTGTTCACCCGGTATCAAGAGAAAAAGTTTTGGATTCCCGTATGGGCATATCGCAATTTTTACAAGTTTATTAATGAGGCAATATACAAAGACCTCAAAGCAAACGCTGATGATAAAGAATATGTTCACAAAGGAAATATCGCAGCAACAATTGATGGAATGCTCCAAAAAAACCATCCACTTCTTACGGAAAAAGAGAAAACTTTTTGGAGAGAAAAACTAATTTCTTATGCAAATGAAAACAATGGAAATGAAGTCCTGAATAGACATTCTATGGCTGCACTTGAAAACTTCAAGGACCAAACAGACATTATTCTTCAAGTTAAGAAGAATTCTCAAAGCACAGACTCTCTTGTACAGGAAGCATACATAAGTATGTGTCGTGCAATTGACGCAAACGCTACAGATTCCATTGAAATTTTTATAAAAGCAATTACAGATGATAAGTCCCACATCTATGCACGAAATGCTTTGTACTCAATTAACACACAGAAAGGAATAGAAACTTTTTTTCAGAGCATTTCCGATAACTCGAAGTTTATACATGAATTTTTAGATAACGAGTCTATCTTTAACAAAAAAGACACACAAGCAGACTCAGCATTAATCGACAATATTAAGAAACATAAAAATACCACAATAATAACTTTACTCAAGAAACTGATAATCTCTGCCTTTACGGGAGAACGAAATTACGATGCTGGGAAATCTTGGTTCCTACAGCAAATTGCCTTAATAATTCAAGCGGATGAGCCAGAATATCTGGATGAATTTGTCCAAACGATAAAAGATCTTGAATCAGAAAAGCAGAAAATACTCTTTATCAATGATGTTGAAGGAGTTCTTTCTGTGTTAATACAACCTAAAAAACTTGAGTTGTTGTGTGGCATCTTCAAAGATCAACTGCACCATCATGCAGGGTACGCGCTTGCCCAAGCAGTGAGACTAGCACCTCATACAGGAAATCCAAAGGGTGATGCTGTCCTTAAAAAAGGAATTAAACTTGGAATAACTGCTGACCCAAACGTACCTCGACGGCAAAAAGACTATCAAACTGAGCAGAACGATAAAATTTATAAGCAATTTCAGAAGTTCTTGAGTCCGGGAGAAGATAAATATTTCCATCAAGTCTTTCGCTATTACATTGAAAATAAAAAACTATTGCAGACAAAAGCGACAGTAGCAGAAAAAGAGCGACTCTTGAAGCTTGCAGTGGAAAGTAACCTAGACAAAATTGACCCAATTAATATTGAGATGCACTACAACAACCCCGAAACAAAATCGGGTGAGTACACAATCAGTTCTGTTGCTTCATATTTCCCTGCTGTTTTAGAAGTTATATATGAGTTAGACCCAGTTACACTTCAAAAGCCTAAAAATCGAAAGAAACTCTTCACATTTGTACCTTTCTCGTATCTCTCGGAATTTAAGAGTTTTAAAGAAATGCTGGGAGAGGTTTCCGATGAAGATTTAATTCCACTTAATGAAATAATGCTCGATAAATCAAAGGATTTACGTTACCTCATACCCCAGACATACATTTACCTTGCAAGAGTACTACCTGGCTTAGCGAGTCCCAAAGAAGTTCTGATTTCATTTATCGAAGACCCACTTATTGCTGAACATGACCACGAATATGCTTTGGAAAACTTGGAGAAGTATCTTGCCTCATCTGACACTGAGATTGAAGTGTTATTAAAGAAACTATGGGAGCCAAAATCAAGAAGTCGAATGTCTGATTTAGCAAATGGATTACTCATTAGCGTCTTTCATGATGAGGAGGCTATAAATTGGAGATTTGAAACACTAAAGTCTTCTGCCACTCCATATCGTAGGCAAGAAGGGTTCCATTCAGTCGGAAATCTGGAAATGGAATTGGATACAAAATCATTTGCAAAACCACTTATAAATTTGAGTGACGAGAAATATCTTGATCGATTCATTGAGCTTCTCGATTTCTCCCTTACTATCGTTGAAAAACCAGATCACAAGGAATATGCAAACTACCTATGGAGTATAGTTATCGCTTTTGTAGCCAGAGATGAATTCCTTTTGTCTGTGGAAGCACTAACAGTACTGAAATCTTGGGCAGAACAACACCTCGATTCACCTGAAATAAATTGGCTATTAAAACGGATTTCCGAATTAAGTTCTCAAAATAACTTGGTAATCAAAGTAGTTGAAGATGCAAAGGCCATTGCCGTTATTGAACGTAAGAATATCAAATGGACTTACTTGCTACTAAGAGAAAAGATGAAGCTCGCTGGTTCTGAACAAAACATTGATATTTTTATAAGTCATGCATCTGCCGGAACCGATGCAGCAGCCGGAGAAAATAATTTTGTAAAGAAGTTAAACAAAAAACTTCAAGAAAAAGGTTACATAACTTTTCTTGATGAAGAATATCCAGCACCTGCAATAAAAGATAAAATTAATATAAATTTGCCAAAATCAAAATTTATGGTTGTTGTTGGCTCGATGCGATATAGGAAACGAATATGCGGTGATGGTGCGTTCGATATAAAAAAAGAACTTTATCATTTTTCGGAGAGAGAAGAAAGAACTGGATTACCCTACATTTTCCTTTCTACTTATAAAATAACAAGAGATGACTGGAAAGTTTTAGGAGTACCAGAACTTCAAGGAAATCGGATGCAAGAAGCAGCTGAACATGATGCAGATGGCGAAGTTGATAAAGTCGTTGAGGCACTCTTGAAATGGGTGAACGATAACGATCCAGAAACTATTAAAAAATTCAAAAAGTAATTTACTTTACCGAAAATGATCTTTGCATCAATGATTGGAATTGGGTATCAAGCACTTCTAACTGTTGAATCATTTTAAATTTGAGTGATTCTGTTTGATTAACAATATCCGCAAATTTGTTTTGAGATTCAATGGGTGGTATGAAGACATCTAATTCACGTAATATCTTAAGATTGATGTTTTTTTGAGCTGAAACTGGAGCATTTCTTTCTAGCATTTCTTGCAAGAAGGAGATCCAGAAATGAATGAATAAATTGTTTGTTTGATTTAGATCAGGTACAAAACCAACTACACTATCAGGGAAGCACGCATCAAAATCTAGGATTCCAGTTTTTGCTATATTTGCGGCGATGGTTATACAAAGAGTGCCTTTAGGCCATTTTTTACTCTGTTTTAAACCTATATCTGAATATGTTGACTTGTAAGTGCGAATATAGATACCAGAATTTGACACATCACCCGTTTGTATTAATGGGTGATCTCCCCCTAGCAGTTCTGGTGCATTTCTAGGCCGATGCTTTGACATTCCCCGGTCTAGTTTTCCAATTGCTCCAAATTTCTTTAAGCCCCAATTCTTTGGGTTGTTCATTGGATTACCAAACATCTCTAGATAGGCTGATTTTAAATATTGGTCTAGCAGATGGATTGATAAGTTGCGTTTTTGGCGTAGAGCGTTAGCCTTATCAAGTAGCTCAACTATTAATTTTTGCTTATCAAGATCTGGAAGCGGTATTTGATGTTTTAGAAAATCACCACGTACTATATGCTTCATCGTTGATCCGTGCGTAAATTGACTCATTTTGGCAATCGTATGTTGAAGAACATACATGAAATATCTCTTTTCAACTAAGGTTGAATCTAGCAAGACTTTAAATATATGCTGGTTTAATAAAGCGTCCTCTTCTTTTTCCCACTCAAAAATTCCTAATGTTGCTGACCAAGAAATCAAAAGATCACCTTTGTGAACTATGTATTTATCTGGAACTGATTTAGTTGTTTTGTTAAAAGGCTTATTAGAGTCAGTTAAATTCTGTATCCTTATAATACTAAGCCCTTCATTACTCCAATCTGAGGGTTTAAATGCATATCCGTTGATAAATTCTGCAATTTTGCCTAACGTTACATAGTTCATATTTATAATTTTCGTAAATCTTTGATACCTTCATTTATTTCACTTTCTATCTTCTCAATCTTACTAAGTATGTCTGTTGGGCTTTCAAAATCCATTACTTTATAGGTTGAAGTTTTATATCTACTTATACTTAGATCATAATTATTGTTTTCTATTTGGCTTTTATCTACATAAAAAAACTTAGATTCTAAATTGTTTTCAGTTTGTTCTTTTCTATGCTTCCAGTTATTAACTATATCGGGGATGTCATTGTCAGAGATTTTTGCTCTCTTGTCATCAAGGGTATAGCCATCAGCCTTCATGTCGTAAAACCATACTTTTTCAGTCTCACCGCCTTTTACAAACAGAAGTATTGCGGTACTTACTCCCGCATAGGGTTTGAATACACCACTGGGTAGAGAAATGACTCCCTGAAGCTCGCAATCATTAAGCAACATTTTTCTAGCTAGTTTGTGAGCGTTACTTGAGCCAAAGAGAACACCATCAGGAACGATGACACCGGCGCGTCCACCAATCTTCAGTGATTTAATGATTCTGTTGATGAAGAGTAGTTCTGTCTTGGTAGTGGGGAGTGAAAGGGATTCATTGATGTCACCCTTATCTATACTTCCCTTAAAAGGAGGGTTGGCCATGATGACATCAAAATAGTTATCTTCATCATATTTCTTGGAAAGAGTATCTTTTTGTTCAATGTTTGGTACTGAGATGCCATGCATCATCAAGTTCATAAGGCCAATACGAACCATGCTGTCGTCCATGTCATAGCCGTAGAAGGTCTTTTCTTTCAGTTGTGACCATTGACGCTCATCCGTGAGTTTATCGCCCACAAGACCGCGTGTAAGCCCGTTCTCGTCAGTCTTTTGGTGTTCCTTACTCGTGTGCTGGGTAAGGATGTGCTGATATGCACCAAGAAGGAAGCCACCAGTGCCACATGCAGGGTCACAAATACTGTCACCGAGCTTTGGATCAACTAGCTCACAGATGAGCTGAATGATATGTCTAGGTGTGCGGAATTGACCAAGTTTGCCCGCACTGGTTATCTCAGCGAGTAAATACTCATATAGATCGCCTTGAGTATCTTGAAATCCTTGGCCTTTAGATTCTTGACTAGAAATCTCTTCAAAAATTTCATCAATGATATTGACGGCTTCAACTACGAGCGAAGGCTTAGAGATGATGAACACGGCATTAGTCATGTGTTTTGCAAACGGACTGTCTTTAGGATTTAGCGTTTTTAGGAATGGGAAAACACTATTTTGAATATGAGTAAGCATCTCTCCGCCTTCCATGTGTCGGAAGTGACTCCACCTCATCTTTTCATTTTCACCACTAAACATAGATTTATATGCTTCACCAGTAAACTCTGCATCCTGTTTTTTCTTGAGATCCATTTGATCAAGACGTTTCATGAAAAGGAGATAGGAAATTTGTTCAATAGCAGTGAGAGGATTGGAAATTCCACCACTCCAAAACTTGTCCCAAAGTCGATCAATTGACGATTTTATTGTTGTATTAAGCATATTGAAAAATTTGATTCGTAAAATTAAGTATCTCTAGTTGCATGTGTTTATCAAACAAGCCCAAGAATCCATTCTCGTGAATTTTTGTAAATGGCTCTTGTACAAGATCTTTTTTAGTCAGTGCACCATTTTCGATGATAAAGGTCTGTAGTGTTTGAAGGAACTGTATTTGCTTGGCAGTAAAAGTATTGTGATCTGCTATAAACTCTGCGAATGCTTCGGATACTTTTTCAGGGAAGGTAACGAGCCCACCGATACCCATGATGTACTTGATCAAATCCAGGAAACGCACCTTACGCGCATCGTAAGCCTTTTGTAAATTTTCTTCGGTCGGGTAAGGCTCATATTCGGCCAATGTTTGGGCAAGCTCGTCAATTTCTTCACTGGTGATACTATCGCCATTTTTAATTTTTCTGAGTGTTTCGTTGTCTTCTTCTAGTTTCTTTACTAACGCTTCCACCTTGTCTCGATATTTTTGAATAGTGACTCGTTCGTTAGAAGGGCCGAACTTGATATACATCTTTTCAGAGGTAATATCTCGTAAATCAAAGGAATCTTGATTCGGCTTTATGCCTTCTTCTCGATACTTCATGAGTGGAGCAATCTTGTCGATTAGAACATCCAAATCAGCATCACTAGCTTTGGATAAATAGCCACCGTTTAACACGGCTTCAATTAAGTCTTTTTCTTTAGCAACGACGTTAACTGTGAGTGGAAGATCAGAAACCATCTCAATAATTACTTCTTCCAAGGCAGTGATTTTCTTCTCTTGTTTGTCACTTTGGTCCAACTTGGCAATCGAGTACTGCATGACCTTAATTTCGAAACTCATTGCTTTGTAATCTTCACCTGTGCGAGTTCTCATTAGTGGGGCGATGTCTTTTTGAAGTAATGCCAGTTTGTCTTCATTGATCTTTGTCCAGAATTGGTCATTAAGGCCATCTAGAGTACTTCTGGCATCAAGAATTACCACATTATTTTCAGGCAACTTAGCAACATCGTCTTTTAGTTTTTGAATAGTGGTTTGTATTAGTTGATCGTCAGATAGGTTTTGAGCAACAGAAAGTTTTTCAAGCTTAGTTTCAAATAATCTAACGGGGATTGGTTTTGCGGGTCTATCAATTTTTCCTGTCGGATTCATTTGAAAATATTCGAAGTTTTCCCAACAATCCATGATCAAGAATTTGTCTTTCTTAGTACACCACGGTTTTATCTTTTTTGGCTCAAGCAGTCTTGTGCCTCGACCGATCATTTGCCAGAATTTTGTGTATGAGAATACTGGTTTGGCAAAAACTAGGTTAACGAGCTCTCTAACGTCGATACCCGTATCAAGCATGTCTACGCTGATGGCGACTCTAGGAAAATCATTATTAACAAACTGATCAAGTAAACCGCCCTTACCATAGACACGAGCATCATCAGATACGATAACTTTTGCAAAGTTGCCTTTGTGCTCAGGGTAGAGATCATCAAAAGCTTCCTGCAATCGTCTTGCGTGCTTCATAGTCATGGCAAAGAAAATGGTCTTGCCTGGCAAAGTTCCGCTATCATCTTTAATGGACTCTTCCATAAATTCTTGAACAATAAGCGCATTTGTTCCTCGATTCGTTACTTTTTTCTCGAGATCAGTACCTTCATAGTCAATTTCATCAGGTTCTTTGCCGTCTGCGAGGAGCTTTTGCTGTTCGCCAATGGTGATATTGTTCTTTCTGATTCCTTCTTTTTGAAATTTAGTTCTGATTTTTAATACTTCGTAGTCAGAGAGATATGGAGGTTTATTGTTAATAGCTTCTTCATAGGAATAGGCATAGGTTGGTATGCCGTCATCACAGTTAAACAAGCCAAACGTATTGTGTTCGACTGCATCTTTTGGTGTGGCAGTTAAACCAAGTTGAACTGCATCAAAATAATCAAAGATATTTCTATAAACGTTATAAATTGATCGATGACTTTCGTCAGCCACAATCATGTCAAAGAAATGTGGGCTCAAAGGACAGTCCTTGTTTTCAATGATATTGAGCATGGTTGGGTAAGTTGCCGCGTAAATACGTCTATCGGTTGCGATTTCTGTCTCACCAATCTTTGGCCAGACAGGGGCATTTGGAAGATATTCTTTAAAGGCATCAAGAGCTTGATTTCGAAGTGCAATACGATCTACAAGAAACAAGACTCGTTGCACACGGTTTGTTCTCATCAGGACATCTATCATTGATACGCATGTTCTGGTTTTGCCTGTTCCAGTTGCCATAACAAGCAATGCTTTGCGTTTACCTTTATCCATATTTTCAAATACAGAGCGGATAGCTTCTATCTGATATGGGCGATTTGAGATATCGCGATTGATCAGTTCTTGAGAAATTGGTTTTTGATTTTTTCGTAAGAAGAGAAGTCGCTCTAGATCTTTGCGTGTTGGGAAGCCATAAACTTTTCTTGGAGGAAACTTTTCAGTATCCCAAAAATAGATATCATTCCCGTTAGTGTAGAAGACAAATGGCATTTCCTTACCCGAGTTTTTTTGAATGTTTACCGCGTATTGTCTGGCTTGCTCTTGACCAATACGAGCATCTCTAGAGGTCTTTTTTGCTTCAACTACTGCAAGTGGATATCCATCTTCGCCAAGGAGTACATAATCGGCATATTGAAAGCCTTGATGTTCATGTTCTGGCTCTTCAATACCTTCAGGTAGCCCAACCCAAATATCAAGTTCAGACGTGACTTGGGAGGGATTATTTACATCCCAACCCGCTTTTAACAAACGAAGATCGATTATGTCTCTTCTGGTTTTTGCTTCATTTTGATACATATAATTTATTTGCAATCCTAAATATTCTGACTATCTCATTATAGTACTTTATAGGCATAATTACCCTAGTTCATTATTTATTTAGCAGTCGTTGGATTGTCTAAGAACACTCTCGGATTCACTGGTATTCCGTACACATTCACCTGAAAGTGGAGGTGAACTCCAGTAGCCCAACCTGTTTGACCCTGGCCACCTATTACGTCGCTGGTGGTCACCTTTTGGCCTTTAAAGACGTATATCTTGTTTAAGTGGGCATAGATGGTGGTGACATTGTTGCCGTGGTCAATAATGACGTGTTTGCCATAACCCCAAAAGATCTCTCCTGCATAAAGAACAGTGCCGTCCATGGCTGGATTCACTGATTCATCAAGTTTATTGGCAATATCAATGCCCGTATGGAAGACCTGATACATACTAGATTGCGCAAACTCAAGGGTAATGACTCCTTTAGTTGGCCAAACAACTGTTGGGTGAATTTCTGTCACCACTTCATCCGTTGTCGGGTCTTTGATCTGAATACTTTGATTAGTTGGGTTCTGGTCAACTAACTTGTCCGAGATGATATTTATACCCACCTGAGTCAGTAGAATGACCGCAATGACAGGTAACATGAGGATGGTGAGGAAAGCCAGAAGAACGAATTTTAGTTCCTTACGAAACGACCAGAGCGTAAGTACTAGTTTTGGATTCATGGCTAGATGTAGACTTCCCTTGGATCGGTAGTCAGGAGTGGATGTTCTTGCTCTGAGGCCACAATTTTAACCGCTACATGGTTTTGATCGGCAATAATTAAAGCTTCGCCGCGATCACAGGTCAGTAGATAATGTTGTTCGTAAGCAGATAAATGGAACTCGTCAGCCACTTTTTTGATAGTGGTCGTATCTTGACGCATGAGGACACGAAGTGATGACTGGCTCGCAATCGCTTTACCATAGTCTTGATTGAGGAAATCATTTGCTTGCTGAGAAATAATTGTCACACCTAGATAGTATTTTCTGGCACGTCTAACGAGTCCTGAGATAAATCTGGCACTCTCTGGCTCTTGCAGAAGCATCCAGCCCTCATCAATCACCAGCATTCGTTTCTGAGGATTTTGTTTAACCTCATTATTAACGAAGTTAGCAACAACCATCATCATGATTGATCTGATTGATTCGTTTAAGTCTTTGATGTCAAAGACGATCAGGCGGTTATCGAGCTTAATATTTGTCTGGGAATCAAAAACGGTTGAAAGTGAACCTTTCACAAATCGTTCTAGTCTGTCGCATAAATCTTTATGCTTCATGGCTTTGAGATTTTTGTAGAAATCCTTGAGGAGTGGATATTCAACAGCTTTTGATCTTTTGGCGTTTTTTCGCGGAGTAAGCTTGGCTTCTTTGTAGGTGAGAAGTAGTGCTCGATCCACTGATGCCCGCTCCTCTGAGGTAAGTGATCCAACCATGAGTGAAATAAGTTCAGTTAAATCCTGAATGTGTTCCGATAAGTTGTTTTCCTGCGTTACCGAGTGCTCTGAAAACTGGAACGGATTAATTTTCTCTTTGGAGGTGGCTGATAGTTTGATGTACGTTCCTCCAACACTAGCGGCTAGTTGTTTATATTCGCGCTCTGGGTCAATGATGATGACTTTGGTGCCTTGCATCAGGTGGCGGAGTATTTCGACTTTGGCAGTATAGCTTTTGCCAGATCCCGATTGAGCAAAAATAATAGAGTTGGCATTGTTTAAACTAAAGCGGTCAATAATGACCAGTGAATTATTTGATTTGTTGATGCCATACAAGATGCCTGATTCTTGCACCAGTTCAGATGACACAAAGGGGAAAGTGAGCGCTGCACTTGAGCTATCAAGATTGCGTTTCTGAGCCAGTTTATTCTCGGCTCTAGGGAGAATAGACTGCAATCCTTCGATCTGTTGGAAGGTAGCTGGCTTGATGTAGAAAAGCCTCGTCTGCATAACTGTCTCTAAAAGTTTGGTGACTTTGTTTAGCTCGATAAGCGATTCCGCGCTAATAGTCATATAGATTGAGATTTGGAAAAGCTTCTCCATGCCTCGCTGGATTTTGTCTTTAAGCTCCATAGCGGATTCAAGTGGATCGGTAATTTCGCTCCCTATGACCTTACCTTCTTTGAGCATGGTGCGCTTGGTTGACTCAAGCTCAGTTATTTTTCTGATCAGTTTGGGCAGGGCGGTTAGCGGATCAACTTGTTCGATGTGGTAGCTGATATCAATATCATGATTAAAGTTAATGAGATTATTGAGCCAACCAGTTGAAGCGACATACGGGTAGCCAGAAACGAACATGGTTCTGACAAACCTGTCGTTAATCTGCAAATAGCTCGATTCCTCTTTAAGCCCTGCGTACGAAATCAAATCCACTTGATCCTGCGTACCAAAAGCGATTTTGACCGCCTGATTTGTCATGGCTTTGAGCTTGCGCTTCTTTTGCCAAGCTTTAATTGGTCTGAGGCTAGTAATTTTTTTCTTTAGATTAAACATAGTTGTTTTTCAGTATTGCTTCGACTGTTTCCCTAGTTATGGTCTGAGTTTTCAGGCTTTCCGGGTTGTAGAAGCCATAAAATAAATTGAGAATTTCAAGACCTGATATGCTTCGCGCTTTCATCTGCATTCGCTCCAAGCCTTTGATAATGATGTCTTTTTCAAGATTTAAATGTTCTTTGATAAGCTTCATGTCCTGATGGCGCTCAGTATGTTTGTAGGGAATGACAATATAGAAACGGCGAGAAAGGATCTTGTTGCCAGAGACAAGTTTTTTAACGAAAGAGCAGTAACCCTCGATTTGTTTTTTGTAGGCAGGAATAGTTTCTTTATCTTTAGTCCTCCCAATATCTTCCACGTAGCGGTCGATATCGACTTCTCGCACCCTGACTAATATTTGGATTTCACACGGAAGTGAGTTTAGGAAATTTTGGAAACTGTCGATAATCACATCCTGCTCCTCTTCGCTTTTAAGCTCAAAGTTTACAGAGGAAGTTTCTAAAATCTGGCGGTATTCGTTATTTGGGAGCACAAGAATGTTATCCACGACTTCTTTAATCTGGATTTGCCCTCGACTACTAGATTTTTTTGATTTGCTAAAGATACTCATAGTTTTACTTCTTTATAAGATAGGAAACTGCGACCTTGCCAGAATCGATCAGTTGCTCGAATCTGACCAAATCAGCAATATTAATCTCAGTCTTTTGTTTGTTAATTGCTTTCTTGGATGATTTCCTTGGAACTAGCGCAATATCTGGAATGTCAGGAACATCTACAATTCGATTGGTTATGTCATTTTTGTTATACAGCCAGTATTTTGGTCTTAGTCGGTATTTCAGAAGCACCCCAAGCCACTCTGCCACTATTTTGTCTTTAATTCGTAGAGCCAAAATACCTGAGATAGTTGTAGAGATGATAATAAGCACGAGTTTTAACGAAGTGAGTTTCATGCTGGGCATAAGTAGGATGTAGACGATGGCAGTCCAAAGAATTGGCGTCATGAGGATTAAGACCTGAGTCATATTGAGAGATCCTGCCACTTTATCTTCAACGGTCGTAATCTGTGCAGGGATGATTGTGGTTCTCATAGGTTGGCACTCCTTCTAGGCAATTTAGCTGTTTTTGCGCCTTTATATGACACGTTTGAGCTTGAGTCGGTGCTTAATACATTGGTGATTTGACTCCCCATATGACGAACCGCGCCCACACTTCTAGAAAATAGAATGAGTTGCATCATGAACGATGGAATTTTAAGCAGAGTCAGGAGTAACCCAATAGCTACAGCAATTGAGATAAGTGAGTTGTTGGTTTGCTCAGGTAGTGACAAAAAAGTTCCTGCCAGTTGAATCGTTACGACATGAATAAAAATCGTAAACACTGATACAAAGTAGCCTTTCACCGCCATCTCAGCAAAGTCAGCGGTTTTGGGAAGAGTCCACAGAAGAAATATAAAGGGTGAGAGGACAGCGCCGAGTACGATAACTATCAAACGACTGATGTACATAAGAAGTAGCACAATAGAAACAATCAAGAAAATCAGGAGGAATATCAGGATAATAAATGGAGCAGTGCCATTGGTTAAACTTGAGATTGTGATGGCATTGGTAATCCAAGCATGATTAAGTCCACCTGTGGCTGAGATAACACCTGACACCAGTGCATTACTAGCTTGGATGGCGTAGTCAGCCAAAAAGAGTGATACGTTTGCGCCAAGAAAAGCCAGGCCGATTCTAGGCAGGAGATGTTTAAACTCGATTTCTTCAAAGCCAAAAGTAGAAGCGCTCATAAATTGGAGGCCTAAGAGTGCCACCACTAGCACAAAAAGGCTATCTACTATCCCAAGCATTATTAACCAGAATTTCACAATTGAGGCATTGGCTAGGAGTGACGGGGTTGACCCTAAGAAGGTCATAATCCCATCCACAATTGGCTTAGTGGAACTCTCGACAATGTTTTGAATGAAGCCGTTGACCGCATCGATAAGTACCTGAGTAAGTCCGTCGCTTGGTGCCACACTCTCAATCTGAGTTATAGGTAGCGTTGTGATACTTGTACTTCCCGTTTCTCCAACAAGTGCACCAGACAATAGTGAAACTAGTCCACTTGAAGCCAGAACGATAACAAGACCAAGGAGAGAGTTGTGAATCGTTTTCTTGGCTTCTTCTAGAGCGTCTGGTTTACCACTAGATGTGATGTAGATATACCCACCACGAATTAAAAAAAAGACCGCTGAGGCGGCCGATATTATCGTTATGAGAGTGAGAGCGTCACCCGTAAAAGCAGTTATTTCTGATGGTGCGCTACTTGCTGCATACGCCACAGAAGGAAAGAAGAGCGTTGTAAGTATGGTGGTTAGTGCCAGACTCAATAATTTCATAGTTTTTCATAATCCAATTTTGGAACTACTGCGCAGCCCCAAATGCTCCAGTGGCTAAATCAGAGATGATGTTAGTCAACACAAATGCACCAAGTACTACGGCTAAACCAATGGCTGAATATTTAATGGTATTTTTTGCTTGATCCAATGCGACTGGGTTGCCCGAACTTGTTATATAACTAACACCACCCCAGACAAAGAATCCAGCAGAGATAAGCCCGGCAAGCGTAACTAATATCTGGATAATGCTTTTGATGAAGGTTTCGATTTTGGTTACGTCAGCTGAAGCAGCTAAGACTGGTGACGCAAAGATTAGTGCCGTGATGGCGAGAGAAGATGTAACAATTATTTTTTTATTCATAGCCTACCTCCATATAAATCAATAATTTATAACTTTAGGCAGGTCTAGCTACAAAAAAGCCCCTATCGGAGGGGCAGCTCTTGTAAACTTGAGGGAATTATTATACTAACCAGGCAGAAAGTCAAGAAGATAGATCGTTGCAGTGCGATTATTCGTAATAATAATCAACTATACCCTCAGCTAGCACTTCATCAGAGTTAATTACTCGCTTACCAAGAACAGTATAATCAACCGCAAGTGGTAACTCTGTACAACCGAGAATTATTCCTTCAGCTCCCTCAGAAAATAATCTGTTAATTACTGCAATATATTTTTCCTTATCAATATTGTGGTTGTTTCCAGCGATAACACCTCTAATGATTTCTTCGACAACGTGTAACTCGTCTTTAGTTGGAATTAGTAATTCAATCCCTCTTCTGTTCAAGGCTTTGTTATATAAGCCAGATTCAGTTAGAACAGGAGTTCCAAGTAAGCCAACTTTCTTATAATCGTATGAGGCACATTTGTTAGTTACTAAATCGATCATCGATAAAAATTCAAGATTAGAAGATTGTTTTAATTCATCTAACAAAATATGAACTGTGTTTGACGCAATACAAACTCTGTCAACATTCGATGCAGAGAATCGAGATACGCATTGTTTTAGCATCTCCAATGCTACAGGCACCTTTGTCTTATCAGAAATAAAGTCAGGTATTGGCAAAGATTCAATTATTACGTGCGGAAAATCATCGTTATGTTCAGCGTTGTACTTGCTCTGAGCAAATTCAATAATCTTCCCATACAAATATTGGGTCGCTTGAGGTCCTACACCACCAATAATACCAATGCTCTTATTTCTCATTTTTATATACTACCAAAATTATACTTAAAATAATTAGTAGTCCTCCAACAAATTCAAATAAATTGGGTGTCTCCTTCAGGAAGATAATCGATAGCAAAATACCTGATACTGGAACAAGAGCGGTAAAAACGCCTGCAACCGACGCACTTACTTGTTTTAAACCTTTAAACCATAAAATGAAGGATATATATGTCAGAAAAACACCATAATATGCAATCAAGCCAAAACCAAATGGGGTGATACTTGTTATATTAAAAGTTAATAAGTCATACAGTGCCGTAGGCAAAGATAGACCGCAACTAATTAAAGTGACCATACCAGCTATAGCCATAGGGCTGACTTGTTTATTCAATTTTTTTGCAAAGACACTAATGCAAGCTCCTCCGAGTACTGCGAGCAGAACTAAAATTGTCCCAATAAGCAAGCCAGATCCAAGAGTAACCGTAACCTTGTTTGCTAGATAAGCCATCATTAATCCGGAAACAGCTAAACCTATGCCAAATTTTTCTTTTGGTGACAGTTTTTCTCTCAGAAATAATATGGCCAAAACACTTATCATTGCTGGTTGCAGAGCAGATATTATCCCTGCAAAACTGGCATCAATATATTTAAGTCCAAGAAAGAAGAAAATTCGATATAAGACAGTGCCTAGTAAGCCCTGTAATCCTAAGTAAAAGTAATCGCTCCTAGTAAGTTGATTACTTTTAATCAAAGGAACAATGCTAGGCAAAAACAAGATTGAGGCTATTAGTAGGCTCAAGAATGATGATAAAAATATTGGCAAGGAATCTGTAATAAGCTTTCCCACAACAACAGACGACCCAACGATGATCATTGCAAGCGAAAGATTAATGTAGGCTTTTAATTGGTTATTCATTTATTTCTCCGTTAAAAATTTAAAGTGACCAAGTTTCAATTCTTTTGATCCTCTTGTCACTGTCGCAATTCCAACATTAAGCTTTGTTGAAATTTCTCTATGCGACTTGTCTTTTAGCAACATCTTAATAATCTTAACTCTTTTTTCAAAAGTTTCGATCTCCTCTGGAGAAAACATGCTTTCCAAAAAGTCTCTGGCCTCTTGCTCAGATTTAATGTTTTGTAATAGTTTTAGTAGTGTATTCATGTACTAGTACGCTAGTTTACTACCAATAACATTTTGTGTCAAGTGATTTAGGGGTCTTACCCCTCATTTCGCAAGGGTTTCCGCTTCGCTTCAATAAACTGCACTTCGTTTGCCCTTGCTAAATTCACCCCGCTGGCAGGATTCCCTGGTATGGGAAGTATGGCCATACTTCCCAACCATTAATTTTCGGAAGGAAGCCAAAAGAAAGGAGGTGAATATATATGAAACTACTAACGAAAGAGCTACTAGCTAGGTTCGCCAAACTAGGCAGACAAGAGGACAGCTCTGATCCCATCGTGGTTGCGAAGTTCTTCAACCCTACAGGCGCGGGTACATGGTACGCCACCGAGTACGATCCAACGAGTCAAGAATTTTTTGGATTCGTTTCCATCTTTGGGGATTGGAACGATGAATGGGGTTCTTTTTCTCTGGCTGAGCTTGAAAGCTATCGCGGAAACTTTGGTTTAGGGATCGAGCGAGATTTATATTTTGACGAGAAGAGAATTAGTGTGGTTGTGCCAAGTGCAAAATTATAAAAGTTGTATCCACCGCGGGGCCCCAACCCCGCGGATGGGTATCCAAGAAAGGAAAATATATGATCAGAAGATTACCAGTTTTTAAAGGGTATACAGTAGATTTGCGATTGCAGGAGTTTCGCAAAGTCCCGCTTAATGACTTACCCGAGTTTGTTCCGCTCCTAAGCGACAAAGGTGCGCGACTATTTAATGAGTTTAGGCAAACGGAGGAAGGTCGAAAAGAAATTGCATATGTCTTGGGAAGACGTCTAGACGATTACTAAGAGTTTTTCCGTAGCAATCGAGCGGGTAAAGATATAAAATACATGAATATGAAAACGGCTGGAATTATTGGAGGACTAGGGCCAGAGACAACGGCTCAGTTTTACCAGGAAATTATTTTCGATAGTTTCCAAAAAAATAAACTTGAGCGACCACCACTGCTGATCTGGAGTATTCCACTTAAGTACCAAATAGAAGAAGATCTGATCACAAAAGCCGAAGGCGAAGAACGATATATTCCCTATTTGCAGGACGCTGCCAGAAGACTCGAAAGTGGTGGCGCTGACTTTATCGTTATACCTTGCAACTCTGTGCATATTTTTATAAATGAAGTCAGAAGTTCGGTGAAAATTCCAGTCTTAAGTATAGTTGAGGAAACTTCTGATTTCTTAAAAAGTAAAAATATCAATGAGATTGGATTACTTGCCACAAAATCAACAGTCGAAAAAAGCTTATATCAATCACCACTTGAGAAAAATAATATCACCATAACATTACCTGATACTCAGGATCAGGGCAAAATTGGTACTTTGATTAATAATCTCGTTATAAACAGATATGACGACAAAGATAGAGCAGAGTTACTAGAGATAATTGGTAGACTGTCAGAAAAAGGTATTAAGGATGTTGTTCTCGCATGTACAGATCTGCAACTACTTACTCCGAAACATGACCATGTAAACATCTATGACTCAATGGCGATATTGGCTGACGCTACCGTTAGGGAGATACTCAAATGAAGTCGTTTGACTCGATAAAACAACGGCTTGATGTAAACGGTGTCAAATATGAAGTTGTAACTTTTACAGATACAGCAATTTCAGCACGTATTGAAGATACTTCACTAGATCATAACTACGACCCAAATAATTCTATTAAAACTCTTATAATCTCGACACACGATGGTTACAAAGGTATTATTTTGCGTGGCTCAGACAGGATTGACCAACCTAAACTAAAGGCTCTTGTTGGTAAGTGGAGAGTTGTAGACGGTGAAACTCTTCAAAAAGAGCTTGAATATATTCCTGGGACTATATGCCCATTGGATTTGGATATGCCTATCGTCATTGAACAATCTGCATTAGAGCTAAAAACATGGAGTATGGGAGCAGGAGCAAATGATAAAGGATTCAACGTCGAGGTGAATGAAGCAATTGAGCATTTGCCAGATCATAGAGACGGATCATTCAAATTGATTAGTTAATCCTCTTCCGCCTCAATCTTTTCCCAACTACCAGCAAAAGCTTGCTCTTTGGTGGCAATGTAAATCTCTATTTGATCGAGTGAGGTCTCTTCATATATGCGGGCAATATGTTTTTTGAGATAGATCAGACTAGCATAACCTGGGCAGATAAATAGAAGGGTTGGAAAATCATGGCCAGTGGCTTCTGTGAATTTACCATCATCGATATAGTCACAATATTGTTCGATTCGTTTGCGCAGAGCAAAGCGCGGAGAACTGTCTTCGACTACTTCAACAAAATATCTTTTTGTATTGTCGGTAATATCTACCCTGGCAAAGTAAGCATCTGGTAAGGGGTGAATCAGGTACGGATGAGCCAGTAGATCAGTTTTAGTGAAAAAATGTAGTGTGTGTTTTGATTTTTCTGATTCACCTCGTAAATAGAGGAAGTATTCAGCAACAAATGAAGAGTGAGTAATAAATTGTTGAGATCGGATCTTTTCGCGATAAATTCTCTTTAGTGCCCGCTTGTCAAAATTTGGACTATCCGACAATACTTTGATACTTCCAGATGATAGGTAATAAACGGCGGGAATATTTGCTAGTCCTAAAGATCGTGAGTAGTGTTTTCCGATGTAGTTGTGTGTGATGAGATTTTTAAGATGGTAATTTGTTAGGCGGATATTGTTGTGAGTTAGTAGTCGTTGAAGTTGTGAGCTATTTAAGAAACGGAATCTATAGAGATATTGGAGAATGTCGAGTTGTGCTGTTGGTAGTAATTGGCTGTCCATAGTAGTTAAGTTGTGGCAGTTTGGAATGATTGTATCATTCCTCTCCCTTATATATAAGGAATAAGAGGGTAAAAAGAAAATATAAAATACCGTACTATCAACCTAAATCAAATATATCCATTACCTACCGGTAGGAAATCAAGGAAGTGCCGAGTACACCCTTTTAGATATCTGCTTTTCTTTTGGCTTAATAGATGTGTCAGATGACCCAGTGTATTTTTTTGTATACAGTTTTCTAGATGACTCGATCACCTCATCAACTCTATTTTGACTATATTCAATCTTTACTGGAACAGTTACCCCTGAGAATGGTTCTTCTGGGTTGAGTGCTCCGAGTCTCATATAAAAGTGATATGAGGGTAGGCTGGCGATTTCACCTTGTTCGATATATGGTCTGAACTGTGGCAAGATCATCCGCTCATCTTCTGGGTTAGCCGTTCTAAAACAAATCACCGTTCCAGTATTCGCAAGTGTAATATTGACCAGTGAAATATCTTCAAGTTGCGAGGTAGTCTGGTGAGCCAGAATAGCGTTTAATTTGTATTTACGAGCTTCTGAGAGGATTTGGGCAAATGCAGGTGTCGCAAAGTTTTGGAACTCATCGACGTAGAGATAAAAGTCTTTTCTATCTTCTGGCTTCATTCTCGCGCGTTTGAGTGCCGCCAATTGAATCTTAGCCATGATAAGCACTCCAAATACACTTGAGTTGTCTTCTCCTATCTTTCCCTTGGCTAAGTTACAAAGCAGTATTTTCCCCTCATTCATAATTGTATCGAAGTTGATTGTGGATTTACCCTGTTCAAGTATTCGTTTAGCAGTTGGTGAGAAAAGGAATCGTCCAATCTTATTAGTAATTGGTGAGATCATTTTTACTTTCTGGTAATCACCAGCTTTGGCAAATTCATACTTCCAAAAGTCCAAGAGGTTTTCATCTTTAAGGTTACGCACTACCGACTTTCTGAATGAAGTATTGATTAGAAGTTTATAGACAGTAAAAAGAGAGGCATCAGGGATGGTAAAGGCCGTGTGAATAGTGTTACGAAGAATGTATTCCATTCTTGGCCCTGAGTACTTATCAGTATAGATTTTGTTAAAAACAGAGATAATACTTTCGGCAATAAATTCTTTTTCGCGGATTGTATCCTCTTCGTTCAGTCCTGGTGTAAGCTCAAGTAAATTTATCCCCATTGGGTAGCCAATATCATCTGGATTAAAATAAACGACATCCTGTATTCGTTCTTTTGGAATAACCGAGATAATTTGATCGATTAGGTCACCGTGTGGGTCGATAACGCTTAAGCCTTTATTGTTCTTAATATCCTGTTCGATCATCGATAAAAGCATGGTGGACTTACCTGTGCCAGTTGCTCCCAGAATATAGACATGGCGACGACGTTCATCAGCAGTTAAGCCTATTTTGGTTACAGTGCCACCATAGGTATTGTTGGCAAAATAAATATCAAGCTCTGCCTTTTGTTTCAGAGATAACGGAGCTGGCAATTCTTTGCTATGTAACTTGGATAAGTTTTCAGTTTTGGTAATACTGGTGTAGGGAAAGTGATACAGATCAGACAACTCAGATGTTGAGAGAATCAGATTACCCATAAAGCCAAATAATCGGCGTCGGTAGAGCCATAGTAATAGATTGTTGATTGCTTTTATCCTGAGATACCTTTTTGGTCGTAGGTTTTGATACCCTGCGTTAGTAAATGGACTAAGGGCTGCTATAAAACCCTTTTCAATTCTTGATCGACTCGAGTAAACACTTGAAACAGTCAGATACCTTAAAGAAACGGTAAATAACTGTTGATCGATTTTTTGTTTAATCTGGGTTTCAACAATATCCCTGTACGTGCTATCAGGTAGCTGGCCCTTCAAAGAATTAATGGATAAAATTGGCCCTTCTCGACCACCTGTTACTATCCAAATTACTAGACCAAGGGGAAATAAGAGAATTTGTAAGCCAATATAAACTATCGTTATAAAGACTGAACTTGCAAGACTAGATCCTTTCAATTCAGATAATACATCCTTTTTCCCCAAGAAAAGTGATCGTAATCGTCCAACAAATTGAGCTGTTGATCTACTAACAGGTGACACAATCATTTGTACGGCCACCAACTCATTCTCGGCCAGCTTAGTCATTGTTCCTGTGATATAGGCAATCGGGTCATATTCAGCAAGGTTGTCTTGCTTCTTGAGTGGAAAAGCAAAGTGATTAGTCAGACCGATATCAATGACGTGACCTTGGTCACTTACATTAAGATAATCACTGGTTTCTTTTACCTGTATGCCAGGCAAATACGCTATTAAATTCTTTTTGATAATTTGAGCGTCATCAGTTGAAAGTCTCAAGATATATCGAATACCCTTTTCTTTTGTCGAAGCTATTTCAAATGAATAAGATTTCGTAACATCAAATAGCCTCAGCAGCCATGATCGTTGACGAAGTAATCCGTGAACAGATGTAAATAGCTGAGTGGTAGTAAACGAACTTTGTTCGGTTGAGGTGGGAGGAGCGACTTCAAATAAAGTTGCAGGTCTACTAGATTCTTTCCAAGACAAATATAGTTTTATAACCTGATAGATCACCCAGAGTACAGCGATAATCAAAACACTAAATACCAGATATGGCTGATAGATCTTAAAAAGGCGATAAGTAATCTCAAAATACGGATTTAGAAAACCAACAAGAGTAAGCAGTTCTTTATATAGGATTGTGAGGATGATATTGTTTTTCAACATAACTACCCAAGGTGGGCAGTTAACATCAAGTACTAACGGTATTTGATATTGTTTGAATGATACTCCAGAGATCAAATTTCTGCAAAGGCTCTGGTTCGCATTACTATTTTTTGGTAAAATACTTTAAGTTATGGAATCTTATAAAGCGATTATCAGCATTGTCGCAGTTGCATTAACTTTTATCGGCTATGCCCCTTATTTAAGAGACACCATTAAAGGGAAAACAACTCCACACATATATACATGGTTTATTTGGGGCTTCGTGACCGCTATAGCTTATGGGTTACAAGTCAGTGCTGGTGCTGGAGTTGGTTCTTGGGTAACTTTAGCAGTGGTAATTATCTCACTCATAATTTTTCTTTTAGGTTTAAAGAATGGGAAAAACGATATTACCAAATCAGATACGGTATTCTTAATACTATCTTTTGTGGCATTATTTATTTGGTTAATAGCAAAACAACCAATACTCTCAGTTATCTTGGTCTCAACCATAGATTTACTTGGTTTCGTCCCTACGATCAGAAAATCATGGAACAAACCCTTTTCAGAAACGTTATTTTCTTACGAACTAAATTCATTTAGACATGGACTAAGTTTGTTTGCACTTCAACAATACAGTTTGGTAACTTGGTTGTATCCAGCCACTTGGGTAGTTGCGAACGGTCTATTTAGCTTAATGCTAATTATTCGACGCAAACAACTCTCTCATGGTCGATAAGCTTCTTTTTGAGTTTTTTATCCATATTTTCTGATAATTTAGAATTGTCTTTTATCTCTCACCAGACGGCTTGACACTATAAATATAATGATATAAACTATAAATATATTTATAGTTGATACATGCCCATGAGCCTAGAATTAGTACACATCCAACAACAATATACCAGACAGGAAATCGTTCAGCCATATCTTCAACCTGTCGGTCAATCAACTTTTAAATATAATCAAACACCGACAATTTCTCAATCACTTGAAGCAATATTTCCAGAGCAAAAACAGGCAGATAAACGGATCAAAATTGCCAAAGACGCTCTGGGATCGTTAGCTACCCAGTTTACCGAAACGGAACTTAGTGACGTAATTACAGAGGTCGAGTATTTGACAGAATCTTGGCTAGATGAATACGAACGAAATATTTTTGATGGATTAACACTCCAAGAGTTATTACATGAGAAAGGAGCAAGATGAATACAACAAATGCAATATATGCAGATGGTAAAAAGGCGGTGCTTTACCTTCGAGTTTCAACAGAAGAACAAGTCGATAATTTTTCACTTGATACTCAAGAGGAAATTTGTAGAAAAGAAGCAGAAAAAAGAGGATATCAGATTACGGAAGTATTTCGAGAAGAAGGTCGTTCAGCAAAAACAATAACTGGTAGACCAGTACTAATCCAGCTCCTTGAGTTCTGCCGAAAGCAAAAACATCGGGTACAAGCGGTATTCGTTTATAGACTTGATAGAGTTTCTAGAATTACAGCAGATTACTTGGCGATTAGGAAAAAACTCACTGAAAATGGAGTCACAATTGTCTCTGCTACTGAACCAACTGGAGATAGTCCTACTGAAAAGTTAGTGGAGACAATCCTAGCTGGGTTTGCTCAGTTAGATAATGACATCCGAAGTGAAAGATCGCGAAACGGCTTAAAGGCAAGATTCTTGTCTGGGATGATCGTGACTGGTCAAGTACCGCTCGGGTATTTAGTCCAAGCTGGATATGCGATCAAAGATCCTAAAACTTATGATTTGATGAAGAAGGCCTGGGGTCTTATGGCAACTGGCAGCAAAAGCCTTCAAGAAATGGCGGATCTCATGAACACTTGGGGCATGAAAGAGCACCACGGAAAAAGAGAATATAACATCAGGGCACAACGAGTTAACGTATTGTTCCGAAGTAAGTTCTATTTAGGACTCTTAACTTCAAAAACGTATCGTGAGGAAGTTAAGGCTCAGCATGTGCCGATGATTACAGAGGAGCAATTTTACCGAGTACAAGCAATTTTAGATGGCAGGAACCCCAACAAAGTAGCTCTTGCTAAAAGAGTTCACTCTAATCCTGATTTTCCATTGCGACGAATAGTTAGGTGTAAGGAATGCGGTACAGGAATGACTGGAGGCTGGAGTAAAGGTCGCCATGCAAAGTACGCATACTATCGCTGTGGTGGGGTCTGTAAGGGTGTTGCAGCTAAAGCTGAAGTGCTAGAGGGATCACTTATAGAATCACTCAAAACGGTAACACCTAAGAAAGAGTGCCTCGATCTATTTATCGCCTTTCTCTACCGCACTTACCACACGCGTCTGGCAAGGTTACAGAAGATTAAAGGCCAAGCAGATCAGGAAATTGCTACCTTAAAAGCACTCAGACAAACCTTAGTAGAAAAGAACCTTGCGGGCGTGTATTCGGACGAAGTATTTAAGGAACAAAACGCAGTAGTAGAAGATCGAATGGTAAAGGCTCAAGTAGTTAAAAACGATGCCACGATTGATAGATACAACATCGATGACGTGACAACCTTTATCAGAACTTTACTTGCTGATTTGGGTGAAGCCTACAAAAGATCGAGTATTAGCCAGATCAAAGTACTCTTGGGTTCAATCTTTCCCTCAGGACTGGCTTGGAGCCAAAATGGTACATTGAACCGCGAGATTAGCCCGTTATATCAATCGATTTGCACCTTTGATAATGGTGCTATCTCTTCTTGTGCCAAGGAGAGGACTTGAACCTCCATGAGTTTCCTCACACGCTCCTAAAGCGTGCGCGTATACCATTTCGCCACCTTGGCACTTTGGTCGATCTCAACGAAAGCCAACGTCTATATATTATAACTCAACGCATGCAAACTATTGATAAGCTGATATCACCAGGTCCCAGATCTGAGTTCGTCAAGAAATTGTGAAACACCTTTGGACCAGGCACCACCAGGTGAAGTGGCATTGTACTTGGTCATGATTTCTTCGGGAGTTTGGAGCCCATAGGCTATGTATTTGTCGGATAGTCCCCTGGTAAATGTTTCGATGCCCTCATCCCAATTGTCAAAACAAAGGGTACCTGCGGAATGGATCCCCCACCCCCAAGCATTGTGGCAAGATGGAGGGGTGATTTTGCCGAGATTGCTTTCTTGCTGAGCAATGGCAACAACAAGATATGGATCTACCCCATATTTGTCGGCTGTGCCAACTATCTTGCCTGAATATGTAAGCATTGGAGAGCTGTAATGGCGAAGATAGCGCTCGATGATGATTGGTCTTGCATCCTCACTGGCTATTGCGGATTTGATGTCTAAGCTAGCCAACGGGATGGCGGCGAATAAAATAGACTTGTTCTTGGTGACAGTATCTATGCTCTGACGCACCAAGTGAGGAGCTGATTGCTTGCCAAGGTTGGAATTGAAGGCAAAATACAAGCCAGTTATCATTAATATTGTTGTTGGATACCACAAGAAGACCTTGATTAGGTTTTTCATACCTACCTATCTAAGAATAGATGGAGGGTAATGTCAACCCTGGAATAATTTTGAGCCCCTGTATAACAAAGTCAGAACTCATTTTATAACACAATCAAGGTGATTGT
>JBAXNV010000010.1:0-33100 GCA_037133595.1 bacterium | reverse complement strand
AGACAAAGTAGTCTCACGCTAATTACGGTATCATTATTCAATTAGAAAAGACTGCTGTACGCAACAAAAATACTGAAACATACTTGGAGTGTGTCTTTCCCATATGCCAAAAGACACAAGAGACTGCCTGTCGTACTGTCTAAGAATGAGATTATTCGAATAATCGAAACGATAAAGAATACTAAACATAAAACACTAATTTCTTTAGCGTATGGAGCAGGACTAAGGGTGAGCGAGGTGATAAACCTAAGAGTTAAAGATATTGAGCTAGATGAATTGAGCTTGATTATTAGAAGTGGGAAAGGTGACAAAGATAGATTAACAATAATCCCTGAGAAAATTTTGGATTCTCTGCACGTGATTATGGCAGGCAAAGAACCCAGTGATTATCTGTTTGAGAGCGAGCGAGGTGGCAAGCTGACAACGAGAACAGCTCAAATGATATTTGAAAGAGCTTTGCAAAAAACTAGTATTGCCAAAGATGCAACTTTCCACAGCCTACGACATAGCTTTGCCACTCATCTTCTTGAAAATGGCGTAAGTGTAAGATATATCCAACAACTACTCGGACATGCTAGTATCACTACAACTCAGCAGTATACTAGAGTAACTAACCCGCAACTAAAAAATATAAGGAGTCCACTATGAGAGTCGACATTATCACTCTTTTCCCTCCAATGTTTGAGAATGTACTTGGACTAAGTATTCTCAAGCGGGCAAGTGAGAAGGGGCTAGTTGAGTATCACCTCCACAATCTTCGCGACTGGTCGACTGACAAGTACGGCTCGGTGGACGACCACCCATATGGAGGGGGCGTGGGGATGGTACTGCGCGTCGATATCGTTGCACCAGCAATTGCTCATGTCAAAAAAGAAAACCCAGGAGCACCGGTAATCCTGATGACTCCACAAGGAGCGCACTACAAACAAGCGAAAGCACTAGAGCTAGCAAAACTTTCTGGTCTTATCTTGATCGCTGGACACTACGAGGGATATGACGAGCGGATCCGCGAGTATGTAGATCAAGAGATCTCGATCGGGGATTATGTCCTTACAGGCGGGGAGCTACCAGCTATGACTGTTATCGACTCGGTAGTACGACTACTACCTGGAGTACTAGGAGATGATCTGTCGAGTGTGTCGGAGAGCTTTAGTGAGAATCTTCTTGAGTATCCGCAGTATACGAGACCGATGGAATATGAAAGCAAAAATGTACCCGAGATACTACTAGGTGGCAATCACAAACTAATCGAAGAGTGGAGGCAAAGCCAAGCGATTGCCAAAACTAAGCAGAGGCGACCTGATCTACTCCATACCCCAGTTGCTGAATAGAGCGCTCGATCGCTCCATATGAGACTACCTTGTCATCGTAGCTTATCTTGGTCTCAGACTTGGGGTAGCTGGTATTTACAGAAACGACGCCAGTAAGATCCTCTAGCTCGCTATCTATATTCATACTGCAACTTATGCAGTGCATGCCACTAAGCTTAAGCGTAATCTTTTTGATCATATCACCTCCATTGTTCCGCTATACATACCCATCGAGCAGCTAAAAGTATAGATGCCTTTCTTAGTGGGAGTAATTGTAAACTTTTCCTCTGTGTTTGGAGCTAGGTAGATATTTATCCCAAAGGCGTTGAAAGTGAAGCTTGCGGCACAACTATAGACATTGCCTGTACGCAGGGTGATTGTGACTGGCTTGCCAACGCTTACCCTAAATTTGCTTGGAGAATATCCGTTGTTGCTTATATCTATCGCAACATTTTGGCTTAGCCCGACATCAGTTTGTGGCGAAGTATTGTATGGAGGGAGAAGGCTGACAAATTTGGGTCCAAAGTTGGTTACTATCATGATGCCACGAAGCGAATATAGCGCCATACCAATAAGCAATATTGCAGCGGCACGCAAGAAATAAGTCTTGCCAACCTCTGATAACTTGGCCGTTGCAAGCCCTATGGCTACAAAAACAGGGACTGTCCCTGCGACAAAGCTACCCATGATCAATGCTCCTTGTAGTGGATTGCCACTATTAACTGCAAGGACTGCCATGGCCTGCGTTACACCGCAGGGGACAAAGACTGTGAGCAAGCCAAGTATGGCGGGAGCAAAGAACAGAGAGCTCCTACTAGTGTTTTTGATAAGTTTCCTAGCAAACTTGGGTGGAGTAAAACTCAGATAACGAAAAACTGGGTGCAGATTAAGTAAATTGGCGGCTGTTGCAAGCATAAAGATGGCGGCAAAACCCTGGAAAAATAATTTGATGGGCAAGCTAAGAGTAAGAGTTGAGCCTATGATCCCGAGCAGGAATCCTAGGATGAAGTGAGCTATTAACTTGGCAATTAAGAAGGCAGTAACTGGACCCCAGTCGCCAATATCGAAGCTACTCGGTATCACACTCCTGGAGTGTGACTCTAGTTCTTTGCTTTTACCATTGGCAATAACGCTTGCGAGGAGACCGCCTTGCATAGCAGCGCAAGCAACCCCACCTGAGGTAAGTCCTGTTAGAAAAATTAGCCAGTAGTTCATATGTTTATCCTACTCAATCTAAGTGAATTGGCAACTACTGAAACACTCGAAAATGCCATCGCCAATCCAGCGAAAATTGGATTGAGAGTAATGCCAAATATCGGATAAAGTAATCCTGAAGCAAGCGGAATGCCTACTAGATTGTAAATAAATGCCCAGAATAGGTTTTGTTTTATCGTATTAAGCGTGGCTTTGGACAATTTAATACTTTTAGCTATCTTATTAAGGTCGCCGTACAAAAGAGTAATGTCGGCGGATTCGATAGCCACATCAGTGCCCGTACTCATGGCTATGCCAACGCTT
This sequence comes from bacterium, assembly GCA_037133595.1. Classification (GTDB taxonomy): domain Bacteria; phylum Patescibacteriota; class Microgenomatia; order UBA1400; family UBA12108; genus JBAXNV01. Next base: position 30,272 of record JBAXNV010000010.1, on the reverse strand, counting down.
GCAGTAGCAAGTGCTGGAGCGTCGTTAATACCGTCTCCAACCATAGCCACCTTATGACCCTCTTGTTGTAGTTTGGCAATTATTTTGGCTTTATCATTTGGCATTACATCCGCGATAACCTGATTTATTCCGACTTGTTTGGCGATGTGTTCGGCAACTATTTGATTATCCCCGGTTACCATAATTGTGTTAATGTGTGATTTGTGAAGACTAGAAATAATCGAGGTGGCGTTTGATTTGACAACATCACTTATTCCGATAAGGCCGATTTGATCACTCCCCTTAATTAGAATAATCACAGTAATCCCTTTATTGGTAAGAGCGGTAACTTCTTTTGACTGTGGAAGGTTTGCTTGTGGGCGCCCGAGCTTAAATTCTTTTTCCCCAATATGGCCTTCGATCCCAACTCCGACAATTTCTTTGAATGAATGCACACGATGTAATGACAACTTTTTTGACTTGGCTGATTTGATGATAGCTAAGGCGAGCGGATGTGAAGAATTTTTTTCGAGACTTGCAGCAATCCTAAGAACCTCATCACTTGTGTAAGCATTATTCAGTACAACTATTTCTGTTACAGTTGGCTTGCCTTTTGTGATTGTGCCTGTTTTGTCGAAAACTAGGGTATCAATGTGACTTAATTTTTCCAAACTTTCTGCATTTTTTACCAATATGCCTAGTTGCGCCGCGCGCCCAACGCCAACAATAACAGCTGTGGGGGTAGCCAACCCCAATGCGCATGGACATGCAATAACGAGCACACCAACGAACGACAAAATGGCATATGACGAAGCAGTAGCAAACCCTAAATAATATGACCCAATAGTAAGCCACAATACCAATGACAATGTTGCAACAACAAGAACTGATGGCACGAATATTTCGGAAATTTTGTCTGCAAGATTTTGTATTGGTGCGCGAGACCCTTGTGCACTGCTGACCATGTCAATAATTTGAGAAAGGACAGTATCTTTGCCAATACCAGAAACGCGAATAGTCAAAACACCCTGCTTGTTTATGGTTGCGCCAACCACTTTATCGCCAATTTTTTTGTCAACCGGAAACGGCTCGCCGGTAAGCGTAGATTCGTCCACAGCACTAATACCTTCGATCACGACGCCGTCTAATGGAATTTTTTCCCCTGGCTTAACAAGTAAAATATCTTGTAATTTCACTTCTGATATTGAAACTTGCGATTCGTGACCGCCTCTAATTACTGTTGCAGTTTTGGCTTGCATCCCCAGAAGCTTTGCAATTGCTTGACCAGTCTTGTTCTTGGAATTACCTTCGAGATATTTACCAAGAGTTACAAAGCCAATGACCACAATCGTAACATCGAAATATAAATATGTTGGCAAGTTCAACTGGTTGGCTAGCGCGGGAAATAGATACACAAAACTACTAAATATGTAGGCAGTGAGAGTACCGATACCAATTAAGGTATCCATATTGGCAATGTTAAAGCGAATAAAGTTGAATACGCCTTTAAGAAATGGTTGCCCGATCCAAAATATTGTTAACGTGGATAATAGAAAAGAAAAGGTATTAAAAATATACATTGGGAGAGGAAAGTTGGGAATGAAACTCTGCGAACGTGCACTGATATCCCAAAGCATTAACACAAAAACCAAAATAGTCAGTGGTAAAATAAATTGTACTTGCGCTAGAGATTTTTCTTCTGGATTTGATGAGGGAATCGGTAATACATTCCCCAGATTGTAACCAAAAGGGTTAATAACATTATTAAAAACTTCAACATCTACATTGCTTGTCATTTCGATATCTGCAATTTCGGTTGCATAATTAACATTGACAGCTACAACTCCAGGAACCTTGTTTAATTTTTTACTAATAATGTTGGCACAACTAGCGCAGTGCATGCCAATTATTTTATATTGGGTTTTTTTCATATTATTTGACACCATACCAATTAAAGCGCCAATCTTGCAGGATTAGGTGACTATTTGTTAAAAATTCTATTAGTTCATTTGCATTATTTAATATTTCATTGTTAGTTGACTTGGAGAGAGCTTCCTTCGCCATGTTGATCCCCAACTTATGATGACTAATCAGTGCGTTAAGAAAGCGCAAATCAAGCTTGTCGTCGTACGTACCGAGATTTACTATTTGTGGAGCAGAATAAGAACGCGAATCGTTGTACCAAGATTTTTTCCATTGCATTAATTGATCAATTGAGCTTGGTTCTGAATTGATGATGGTCGTGGCCAAATCGCGAATTTCCGACCTTTTTGAAGTTGTCACAACCTGTTGTGCAAGCATAATTGCCGACTGATGGTGAGTGGCCATGGCATCAAGATATCGTAGATCTAGATAGCGATCTGCAACACCCAAACCCATCTCGACCTTTTCGTACATATTGGCTTGATAAACTGGTGAAAAATAATATCCAACTGTTAATCCAACTATGCCACTTACAGTGATAAATGATAAAGCGAGTGGCAAAGAAATACCTTTTTTCATATGTACCTTTCAAGTTTATCGAACATAATGTCCTGGGTTAATATTAAACTTATTCAGACAACCTTTGGCACAAAAATAATGACGCACGCCATTGTAGGCAGTGGTAAATGATGCTGTCTTTGGGGTAAGATCCATCCCACAGACTGGGTCAACAACATTTGGTTCGGAAGTAATGGGGAGTGGCTCACCGCTAACTAGAGAGTGGATAGAATCACATGCCACAAGAATCCGTTGATCCGAAATTGCGTAGTAAATTTCTTTTCCTTCACGTTTACTTGATACTATTTGAGCTACTTTGAGTACTTTTAGGTGCTGACTAATAAGACTTTGGCTGAGACCGGACATTTGAATTATTTGAGAAACAGTTAAAATATTATGCCTAAGCAAATGAACAATTTCGAGCCTAAGTGGGTGGGTTAATGCTTTGATTATTTTGGCTTGTAATACAAATATTTTGTCGCTCATTAGTTTATCATATTAGGTTTTCCTAATATGTCAAATGTGAGAGGGGATTATAATTCATGAATACTGCCCTTTCCTCTGACTTCATTTGTGTCTTCTTTGAGATTAATGATGTAGGCAGTGTGCTCATCGATGCCAATGACTTTCTCATCGCGTGGCAACTGAGCGAGCATTTTTTGTGCCCTACCCTGCCCGATATAACAATTGCTAGTGTCTAAGTCTACCCCACCCTCACGATTGTTGAAGTGAGGAATAATAGTAGCACCCGGATCATAATAGTTGAGCCCATCAATCCAGTGGAGATCCTCCCCTACTTTGTAAATCTCATAGACAGGGAGACAGTGCTTGGAGAAAGCAAGAGTTGCGGCTGAGGCAAGGATGAGGCTGGCCCCGGCCTTCACTTTGTCTACCACTTTCGCATAGAGAAGTGTGTCTGATAGGTTTTTGACGGTGTAGGTAGGACTCCCAGGGCCAGCAAAGATAATGTCTGCGGAGTCTAGCTCTGCAACTATTGTCTTATCGTTTGCTAATTCTTTGTTGTTGGCATAAGCAATATTGATTGTAAGGTTAAAGTCAGGGAGACTCGCGAGTAAGAAATCTTTGATCTCGCCATAGACATGCTCCACATTGGGTTGGAAACCGGCAGGAGTCGTAATGAGTGCAATATTTAGATCACGCTTGCCAAGAGTCAAAAATAGTGATCGATATATATCTACACTGCTCGGAGCTATCTCACCGCTACCAAAGAGGACTAGATAGTTATTGTCTGGTTTTTTGTCTTTGTCACCAACTACTAGGAGTTCGTAGCCATCCTGCCTATCATTGATGATATAACCAGCTTGCTTAATAGCATCTCTTAATTGGTCGGAGCTAGCAAAATCGTTGTTTGCACGTGCGCCCTCCCGTTCTTTTATCATTTGTTGGACTTGTTGAGGGAGATCAACTAGATTTTGCGCAGTAAAGACTTTGACCATAGAACACTATTCTACTACCCAACGAGATTCGTGGTTAATTTGATTAGTAGATCTTTGTCTCTAGGATCGCTCTCGGCGATGAGGAGGGCAAGGGCAACAAGAGTATTGTCATTGATACTTCTTTCGCCATTTTTCTTAAATAGTAGACCGTTCTGTGCGAGGTAATGTATAAAAAGAAGTGCCCCACTTCTTTTGTTACCATCGATTAGAGGATGATCTTTGATCATAAAATAGAGGAGGTGAGCAGACTTCTCTTCTACGGACTGGTACAGTTCTTGCCCATCATATGTTTGGTTTATCGTGCCGAGTAGTCGCTCTAGTCCATGATCGTCTCTCTCCATGCCAAAGAACTTAGAAACAACCTTCTTGGCAGTTATCTTTTCTGAAAGATGAGATATGGCTATGAGAGCTTCTTCGTACTCAAGAGTATATTTGGGCTTAGTGGTATCCTGGAGCTCGAGCCTGTTCTCATCATACTTGTGCAGGAGCACCCATGAGTGGGCATAGTCGGAGATGACCTTTAATATGCCTTTGGCCTCGCCTGACCTGAGCATGTTCTTGCTAATTGTTGAGCGAACGAGATTGACTGCGCGCTCGAGCTCATCGATACCCTTAGTAATCAGGCGAGACTTGTTGATGGTGAATCCACCTAGGATGTGCTGTCTAAGAGTCTTGGTTGCCCAAATACGAAATTGAGTACCACGGAGAGATTTGACACGATACCCGACCGAAATAATAACGTCTAGATTATAGTAGTCAACTTTATATACTTTTCCATCTTTAGCAGTTGTTGCATATTTTGCAACAACTGAATCCCTTTCTAGTTCTTTTTCATCAAACACGTTCTTAATATGTCTGGAAATAACTGATTTATCCCGGTCGAATAGATCAGTCATTTGATCTAACGATAGCCAGACTGTTTCGTCGTCGATCGGTACTGATATCTCTTTGCCGCGAGCTAGCTCGTATATAACAATGGAATTGGACTGGGCAGTCATATTAACCTCCCCGAATAAAACACTAATAACAACTCTAGTAAATACCAAATAGTATCCGTAGTCAACGACCTATAAAACTAATCCCATTCCCCTGCCCAGTAGCGGCGGAAGGCAGAGCTTGAGCGATCTGGCATATCGTGGGTACGACAGAACTCATCGAAGCCCGCCTCGGTGACCCACATATACTCTGATGACTCTTTGGGATCGAGCTTGATCTCGCTGCCATCGTAATTACCGAGGAACCAATGACAATATTGCGTCTCATTGGACATAATGACATGTTCGCGAAATAGATATTTCAATTCTTTGATATCCAATCCTGTTTCTTCGAGGAGCTCGCGGTGAGCAGTTGCCTCGAGGGTATCACCATAGGTCAGATGCCCTGCGGCCGCGGGGATCCAGATATTGGGTGCGACATGCTTAGTTGCAGCTCTTTTGCCAGTAAATAGTCGTCTATTCTTGTCGGCCAATAATACTACTACCTCGCGGTGGAGATATTTGGGACTCTGGTTTGCGACACTAATTGGGATAGGACCAAGAGACTTTTCATCCTCGTCGACCCACTCAACAAGTTCTTCACCCATGAAGTAGCCTATTGCGATTTTGCTCAGCTCTGTTCTTTGCTCTTCTGTTGGTACAGTGTGGGTACCATGAAGCCAAAGAGATTTGACCTTGTCGATCGTCTCGTATTCCTCCATATGATCTGTGCCGAGGATCTCATCCTCATACCAATGGATATTTAGTAGGTCAGTTGATTGAGCAAAATTGGTTACCTTTTCGATCGGATCAAGACTTCGCATACCCGCCCAGAATACTGGGCCAATCTTTTGCACCTCCCCACTACTGCGTGGATAGATACTTATCCCATTCTCGTCAAATACAGCTCCTGGGCGTTTGGTGAAGCGATCCTTGAAACGCTCAACCATGATATCGGTATCGGCGTTTGGCATGCCGACAAATACAGTTCGCATAAAACCAGTTGGGGAGAGGAGTGCGGTAACCCAAGTACCCATGGACTGAGAAAAAAGAAAGTACTCTCCGGGGAAACTGCTCTTGGTGTAATCAATTATTGCCTGAAGATCTGCCGCTTGTTTGCTGTAGCAACCATCGACCTCATTCCCCTCGCTTTTACCATAGGCGGAGAAGTCGAAGCGTACAACGCAAAAGCCAGCTTTCGTAAAAGCAGTCGACATTGCGTCAAAGAAGCCATGCTCATGCTTGTCAGTGCCAAAGCCATGAACCATGATTATTGTCTTGGCTGAGGATGCATCACCCTCTACCCAAGTATCGAGCTTCTCACCACTAGCATTTTTGATTATTGGATATTCGATCATGCTTTGATATCTCTATTGTCACATATTCTGTAGTAATCATCTTTTACCTCTACGTATTGTGAGTTGGTTAGTAGAATCAACTTCCATTTGTCCTGATAGATATGTGGGAGTCGTACCGAGAATGCCATCTGCCTACGGCCTTCATCTGCCCAATGTGGAATTATCGAGAAATCAACCAAGCCAAATCCTTCCGTACTGGCGAGATCTCTGGCCATAGATGTCCGCTCAGGACGGGCAACTGGATCAATGTCTGGACCCGCAGCAACAGACCCTGCACTTGTACCAATATAGATCATTCCATCATTTACTCGCTTGCGAATATAATCGGCGAAGTTATTCTTCTGAGATTCCTGCATAAGATAGAAGGCATTACCACCTTCGACATATATAAAGTCATAACTATTGAGATCTTTTATTATCTCTTGCTCAGACTTCCCACTAATCGTATATAGATCAAAGACAAATCCTGCATCGACAAGTCCCTGTTTGTTCCTATAATGCCAGTCGAGATTGTGATCCTTATCCTCAAATGCAGTTGTGATAAATACACCATGGAGACTACTAAGGTTATCTATCTTTGCCGCGATTTGCTTGGCAACATGATGGACCTGCGCACTAAGAAATAGTCTCTTCATTTCTTAGGCTCCCTTTTCCTATCTATCTTGTCCAGCCCTAGGCCGTGGACACCGAAGTAGACGATAGCGGCGATAACAGCGAAGTCGATAAAGTTGGCAAGAAAATCCCCATATAGTAGGTGCACTGGACCAAGTGAAAGAGTAGCATCTTTGAAGTTGCCGGCAGCGCCAAGGATGGGAGCGAGTATAGGATTGATAATATCGGTAACAAAGGCAGTAACAAATTTGCTGACGGCTCCACCAAGCAAGAATCCGACTGCGAGCCCAATAACTCCTTGCTCACGAACAAAATTTAAGAATCCTTTGATCATAGTTGCCCCTTTCGGTATATTGCTACTAGAGATAGTATAATGTCTTTATGCAAAAAGATACATCATGGCAAAAGGTAGCTGGGTGGTACAGTGGGATAACCAAAGATGGTGGCCACTACTACCACCAACACGTGGTTATCCCTGGAGTTCTTCGACTGCTCAACCTACCCGAATATGCTCAAGTACTTGATCTTGGGTGTGGTAATGGAGTACTCGCCAAAGCACTACCCAAACAAATCGATTATCTAGGAGTCGACTCTGCATCATCACTAATTGAGACAGCGCGAGTAGCGGATGATAACCCAAGACACAAATATATCGTTGGTGATGTAACGCAACCACTCAAGACAAACCAAAAATTTGGCCATGGTGCAATTATATTGGCACTTCAGAATATGAAAGCGCCACTTATGGCTATAGAGAATACAAGCAAGCATATCGCTGATAATGGTACCCTTGTCATCGTACTTAATCACCCTTCATTTCGTATACCCCGACAGTCATCATGGGGAGTAGATGAGGCAACAAAGATCCAATACCGCAAAGTGAACAAATACATGTCGCCAATGGAGATCCCGATAACAGCCCACCCAGGAGCAAGACAATCACCGATCACCTGGAGCTACCATTATCCCCTCTCCTCATATAGCGAGATGCTATACGATAATGGATTTGTCATTGAGAAAATCGAAGAGTGGACATCTGATAAGGAAAGTGTCGGCAAAGCCGCAAGGAGTGAGAATCGAGCCCGCGAGGAGTTCCCTCTATTTATGGCGATTAAGGCTAGAAAAATTGCTTTATAGACTAGCAGGGCCTGGCCCCGTCAGGTTGAGATAGGCCTTGATGTCGCGGCGAATTCCCTCGATTGTGACAAGCTCTAACGCCTCACTTGGCGTAACCCAACGATATTCCTCGTGCTCATCTGAGATCTTGATATCATCTTGTTTGCTATGACAAAGGAAGGTAATACCTATTAGCTCGTTGTAGGCAGTCTCTTCCTTGCCCCGAAAAATATGCCAGGCCGTAAGTGGAGCGCCAATCTCAACCGTAATCCCAATCTCCTCGCCAATCTCACGGATCAGCCCCTTTTGGGGATCTTCGAACTGAGCAATACGGCCATACATTGTCTCCCATTCGCTGGGTTGCCAGTCTAGTTTGCTACTTCTTTTGAGGACTAATATCTTGCCGTCATTATTTACAATGATGCCCCCGACTGCGACCATGAACCGGCCGACGGGATTCTCTTGCGTGTTGTCGTTATTGGTCATATTTGTATATTATATATGATTTAATAACCCCTCAAGGTCAGACCCTGAGGGACAATAGATTCCTCCACTACGGTCGGAATGACAAAATAGGATAAGGCCTTAAAACCGACATTATCGTGTAGAATATAGAGATGATTACAAAAGTAAGAAGAACAACCGCAAGAGCCATGACGATCAAGCGACCAGCAGCTATCCCACTAACAAAAGTTGGCTTTGATAAAGCCAAGGTTGATTATGACCTACTCCAGACTAAGCGCGAAGAGGTATTGATAAGGTTGCAAGCGGCACGGGAGATGGGAGATTTATCCGAAAACGGAGCTTATACTGCAGCCAAGTTTGAGCTTGGAAGCATTGATCGAGAGATAAGAAGATTAGGTTATTTGATAAAATATGGCGTAGTAACAAGTAGCACCAGTGGAAACACAATTGGATTTGGAAATGAAGTAACACTTGAGAAGAATGGTAAACAAATGAGTTTTGTATTGGTTTCTGGATACGAATCAAATCCATCTGAGAGGAAACTTTCTGAGCAATCTCCATTTGGAAAAGCTGTTATCGGACACAAAGTCGGGGAAACTATCGTAGTTGTTGCGCCTGCAGGTGAAATAAGTTGGAAAATTGTAAAAGTTTCTTAGTTACAGCTATATTTCAGCTAAACGAGTATAATCTTTGTATATGAGAGTATTGATAGTTGAAGATGAGCATGGCATTGCACAATCCATACGTAAAGGGTTACTTCAAGAAAAATACATCGTCGATGTAGCATACGACGGAATGACTGGATATGATCTTGCATCTGATAATGGTTATGATGTGATAATACTCGACCTAATGCTGCCAAAAATGGATGGAGCATCTGTGTGTAAAAAACTTCGAAATGATTCAATTCATACTCCAATATTGATATTAACTGCTAAAGGTAGTTTGCATGATAAGGTTGAGGGACTAGATATTGGAGCCGATGATTACCTTACTAAGCCATTTGCTTTCGAAGAATTGCTAGCTCGTATTAGAGCTCTCTCTAGAAGACCACAACAAGTTGAAAAAAACATTTTGATAGTTGATGACTTATTACTTAGTACAACTACGTATGAAGTAAAAAGAGGAAATAGTATCGTTCACCTTTCATCACGCGAATATTCTCTGCTCGAATATTTGATGCGCAACCATGATCAGGTTATAAGCAAGAATCAAATTATTGAACATGTTTGGAATTATGATAGCGATATATTACCTAACACAATCGAAGTTTATATCAAAAATCTCCGCAAAAAAATTGATATGCCTTTCCCGACTTTATCACCATTAATTCAAACCGTAAGAGGATTTGGTTACAAAATTAGCTAGAACTTGCCGAAATGTATGTTTAAAAAAGCCAGGATAAAATTAACGGGTTGGTACTTACTAATCTTTACGATTATCGTAGTAATTTTTAGTGTGGCAATATACCGCTTAGTAGATCTAGAAATTTCACGAATTTCTCAATCACAAAGAGTTAGAATTGAAAGATGGAGAATAATGTCACCCTCGAGAATGGATATGCCTTCAATTGTTTTATTTGACGAAACTGAAATTGCCAACTTGCACCAAAGATTGATACTAATGTTAATTTTTGTTGACATGGTCATAATAGTGGTCGCGGGAGGCCTAGGTTACATTTTGGCAGGAAAAACACTTTTTCCAATAGAAGACGTTGTGAATAAACAGGAACAATTTGTAGCCGATTCTAGCCATGAACTTCGTACACCATTAACAGCCCTTAGAACTTCGTTAGAAGTTGCTCTCCGCGATAAAAAAATGAAAGAAAATCCAGTATCAGAAGTACTAAATGAAAACCTCAAAGAAGTAATAAGGTTGCAATACTTGGCTGAAAATCTTTTGGAACTGGTTCGATCAGGCAAATCCTTAACTTTATCCCCCGTTGATTTGCAAACTTGTCTTGAAAACGTATTTCAACAAATATCAAAATTGGCAAAAGAAAAGAATATTGAAATATTGTTACCAAAAAATAAATTGACTGTTAAAGCAAGCCAACTCGCTTTAGAGCGTGCGTTTATCATAGTTATTGACAATGCAATAAAATACAGTGATCCTATGACTAAAATTCATATTACAACCAAAATAGTTGATAAAAATGTAATTATAGTAATTACTGATCAAGGCAAGGGTATACCACCTAGCCAGCTAGGGAAGGTTTTTGAACGATTTTACCGTGGAGATAGCGCAAGGAGTAATGTTATACCTGGATATGGACTGGGATTATCTATTGCCAGAGAGTTGATGGCGTCACAAGGTGGTAATATTAGTATAGAAAGTAATATTAATGCCGGTACAAAAGTCTTATTTAAATTGCCACTTTCAGTTTGATTTCAGTATAAATCGACACAATATGATCATAATGATGATAGTAAATAGTTATAGAAAGAATATGATATGAAAAAGATTTGGATAGGTATTGTATTGATTGCTGCTTGTGGCACCGGATATTATTTTTGGAATCGAATATATAATAACAAAACAACAGTAACTCAGACAACTAGTAAGGTAACAAAAGGTACTTTGATAAGCAGCATAACAGCGACCGGATCAATAACATCTGGGAATACCACCAATATTTCTACTAAAGCAAGTGGAACAGTAACAAGAGTCTATGTAAAAAATGGTGACCTTATAAAAAAGAACGAGAAGATTTTGGACATGACTCTAGACAGTGATGGAATCGCGCGAAGAAGCTTAGCTTGGCAAGCCTACCTAAAGGCTAAAGAGAATACAACTTCTGTCATTAAAAATAAACAGGATACTTCTATCCAAGTTTGGAAAGACAAACAAGCTATTTTGGATGCTCAAGATACTGCTGATAATGTTGAAGGATTGACTGATGCAGAAAAGAATCAGATATTAGAGGCAGTTGTACAGACAAAATTGGCATTTGATGTAGATGCCGCAACCTTCTCACATGCCGACTCGGCCATTTCTGCTGCAAAAATTAGCGAACAAGCGGCATATTTGGACTATCAAAATGTAAGTGGGACAATTGTCGCTCCAGCTGCTGGGATAATCAATAATCTTACTCTCACTACAGGATCAACTTTGACGGCAAGCTCGACACAGAGCACTACTAGTGGCGCCTCCCTTGCAAGCTCACAAAATATTGGCTTTATTCGCGCATCAAATAATCAATACCAAGCCAAAGTTAGCCTAACTGAAGTCGATGCAACCAAAGTTACTGCAGGTCAAAAAGTAAACATTACAATGGATGCGCATAGTAATAAATCTTTTACTGGCAAAGTACTCGCGATTGATGTGTCTGGCTCATCAAATTCGGGAGTAAGTTCGTATCCCGCTACCATTATTATGGATCCGACAGATCTTCCAATTTATCCGAATATGTCGGTAGCGGCGACTATAATTACTAATATAGAATCTGATGTATTGCTTGTTCCGACTACAGCAATTGCTGCAAATAATGCTAGTAGCACTGTCGTTCTAATAAAAAATGGACAAACAATAGCCACAACTGTCGAGACTGGTAATAACAATGACACTCAAACCGTCATCAAAAACGGAGTCTCTGAAGGAGATGAGATTGTGACTGGGAGTTCGACCAGTGCCAAAAATAGTAATAGCACATCATCATTTAGTAATACAAGGCAAGGGCAAGGGCAAGGTGCAATAAGAATCCCAGGGCAGGGATTTTAATGAAAGATTCAATTATCAGCATTAAAGATATTAGTAAAATCTATAGAGTTGGTGAAGTCGAAACTACTGCTCTCGATAAAGTTAGTTTTGAAATAAAAAAAGGTGAATACGTAGCTATTATGGGCCCTTCGGGAAGTGGAAAGAGTACACTAATGCATATTTTAGGAGGTCTTGATCAACCAACAAGCGGTACATATATATTGGATGGTCAGAATGTCGAATCTATGTCTGGTGATCAGCTAGCCGATATTCGTAACCGAAAAATTGGATTTATTTTCCAGGCATATAACTTACTTGCCCGCACAAGCAGTCTAAAGAATGTAATGTTGCCAATGCGTTATGGAGATATTCCCATTGAGGAATGTCGAGAGCGAGCTCTTAAATATTTAAAATTGGTGGGCTTAGAAAATAGAGTCAATCATTTAACAAATCAACTTTCCGGAGGCCAACAGCAAAGAGTCGCAATCGCAAGAGCGCTTTCTATGAACCCAGCAATGCTCCTTGCTGACGAGCCTACTGGGAATATTGCATCGGCTCAGGCTGACGAAATTATGGATATTTTTGCCAAACTGAATAAAGATGGTCATACGATTGTAATGATAACCCATGAACCAGATATCGCTTCACATGCTCACAGAGTTATTACAATTAAGGATGGGAAATTAATATCAGATAAAATTACCAAAAGGAAATAATGGATCACAGAGAATTGATTGGAGAAAGTATTGGAACATTGCTTCTTAATAAAATGAGAACAGGGCTTGCCATGCTTGGAATCGTAATTGGAATTGGAAGTGTAATTGCGTTACTTTCTATCGGAGAAGCCAGCCAGAAAAGTATAACAGCCCAAATTCAATCTCTTGGTGCAAATATCTTAACAGTGAGCCCTGGAGCAGAGCGTAATGGACTTGTAAGAGGAGTTAGTGGAGGTGGCACAACCCTAACTTACGATGATGCAATGGCTCTAAGTAGCGATAAAACACTAACAGCAATAAAGACAGTTCTGCCAATATATAACTCAAGGTCGCAGATCGTATATTCTGCCAGTAATACAAATACCCAGGTTTATGGCATTACACCAGAATATCTGAGCGCCCGTAATATTAAAGTTGCAACCGGTGCTAATTTCAACCAAAGCGACTTAAACTCCATAACTAATGTTGCCATAATTGGACCAACAGTTCTTACTAGTTTGTGGGGAGATAGCGCACAAGATTCTGATGCATTAGGGCAAAATATTCGGATTGGGGCGCTTAACTTCACGGTAATTGGAGTTACCGAAACAAAAGGTGGAGGTGGGGGGAATAACCAAGATGATCTAGTATATATCCCCCTTTCAACTGCTCAAAAAAAACTGTTCGGAGTAAAGTATCTTAGCTCGATTATTGTCGAGACTACAGGCCAAGATGTGATGACACAAGCAATGAATCAAATTGGTTACACTTTACTTGATCGCCATCACATAAAGGATGTTGCCAAAGCAGACTTCTCGATCCGCAATCAACAAGATATGCTCAATGCTGTAAGTAGCGTGACTGGAACGCTTACGAGCTTACTATCAGGGGTAGCGGCAATTTCATTGCTTGTTGGTGGGATTGGAATTATGAATATCATGTTAGTTACCGTGACTGAAAGGACCAGAGAGATTGGACTTCGTAAGGCTCTTGGCGCCAAAAACCGATTGATTATTATCCAGTTTTTAATGGAGGCTGTAATGCTAACATTTATTGGTGGGATTATTGGAATATTGGTCGGAGTAATTATTGCTTATATATATGCAAAAAGTACTAGTGGACTATTTATAGTGTCTATCTCGGCGGTATTTTTGGCCTTTTTTGTATCTACCATAATTGGAATTGTGTTTGGATGGTACCCAGCGCAAAAAGCCTCGAGGTTGCAACCCATCGAGGCTCTTCGTTATGAATAATAGTTTATCTTGATATTGAAACTGAGACGCTATTTTCTGCTGAGCAAGACTTGACTGTGACAATATTATTGGCATCGACTGCAATGCTGTATGCCGTGGTTGCCGCAGTACCAGTCTGAGAATCTACGGGAATTGTTTTTAGGTACTTGGCAAGAGGTGTTGTCAAATCAACACATGCTGTACCTGCTGTAGCACAGAGGGTTGCACCACCTGTTAAGCAACTACCAAGTTGCTTTTCGGCCATACTAGTTGAAAGACCGGTGGGTAAAGAGCCACCATTATCGACAATATATTCATGAACTGCAGAGAGAACGTTATCTACATCGCTCCACCTTCGAGAGTTGCGAGCATCCTGGAATCTCTTAATAGGATTAAGAGCAACAAAGACTACGACAGATAATAGAGCAATGATGGAGATAACCACCAATAACTCAATAAGCGTGAAGCCTCTTCTTAAAGATAGTTTGGGCATATTTTCCTTTCTAATTATTAATGACGTAATTTAGCGAGACATCGAGACAACAATACTATTCTCAGCCGAACATGATGTAACTGTAACAATGTTATTTGAGTCAACAGCCACACTATAACCGTAGGTGGTTGTACCAGATGCTTGCTGTGGATCTATCGGAAGTGACTTGAGATACTTTACAAGTGGAGTTGCGAGATCTAAGCATACCGCATTAGCTCCTGTACATAGGGTTGCACCACCTGATGCGCAAGTACCAAGTTGTTTGGCCGACATCCCAGTAGTAAGTCCTGCTGGAAGTGACCCACCATTATCGACTATCGATGTGTGGATGGCGGTTAAAATATTATCTACATCGCTCCACCTTCGAGAGTTGCGAGCATCCTGGAATCTCTTAATAGGATTAAGAGCAACAAAGACTACGACAGATAATAGAGCAATGATGGAGATAACCACCAATAACTCAATAAGCGTGAAGCCTCTTCTTAAAGATAGTTTGGGCATATTTTCCTTTCTAATTATTTTTTCCTACTATTATTAATATATCACTTTCAAAAGATTGAACGGTAGCATCAAAAGGTGCCACAACTATAGAAGGACTTAGTGGAGAAATTGCCCGTAGAATACTGGTTTGGATTTCGGTTGGAAGGGGTAATTTGAGATATATTGAGCTGCTAGGTACAATATTGGCAGAATTAGTTGCGGTAACATTGACAAAGCCATCAGCAAGTAATAATTTTTGATATTTTGCTACACTACCTGCACGCCCAGAACTATTTTGGATCGTAATGGTAAAGTTGGCGGGAGTTGGTACAACAAAAGGGGTTGGTGTTGGAGTGGTAGTTACTATAGTTGAAGCTGGGGGAGAGCTTGGAAGTTTTTTGATAACATATATTGGGGTTGCGATAAGTAAAATTAGCAATAAGAGTATCTCAAAGATAAATCGATAATTTCGCTTTTTACGATCGATTGTAGAAGCTGGAGTAGAAATAATTTTGGCTGGAGTAGTAATTGTCACACCAAGCGTTTTATCATCTGGACCCGACGAATATTTGCGAGTTTTACCATATAGCAACAAATCGGGAGAAACTGCCTTGACATCTTTTGGCAGGCTTGAATAACTATAAGTATTTTTGACTGGTAGATTTTTAATTATGTGAATATAAATCGGGGTCACATAATTTACCTGGAACCAAAGATCTTGGTTTTTGGGAGCCAATTCAAGAAGCAAAGATAAAGCAGTTTGAGTTTCAAAATTGATTTTGGGATGGATTTTTTTGAGATTAAGCAATGCTTGAAAAACTTGATTTTTAATAACATTAACCTCAATTGAATTGTCTGAGAGAATGCGCCAATCGAATTGATCCTGCGTGATAGATTCTGGGATATATGACTCCAATTCTTTAAAAACAAGTTGACGTTGAGGAAGGGCTGATAACTTGGGAATATTAATAGTGTAACTGGCATCTGGATCGAGAATGAGATGAAAAGTGGAGTTGTGATTTTGATCACAATACTTCCCTAAAACTGCAGATAAATCATTTTCATCCCAGGGAATTGTTTTTAACTTAGCTGTTTTTATACCATCAAAAATGATGAGTTTGTTTTGTGCAAGGTAAATGATAATTGTTGGTGTTGTTAATAGCATATTTTAGCGCATCAAAAATATTTTTTTATCGCCTTCAGCACCACACGCACTTACGGTAATAATATTATTAATAGGATTCTTTTCTATAGTATATCCCGTACGAAAAGCGCTGCCAATCGAGGGATCAACTGGGAGAATTGCTAGATAATCAATCAGAGCTGGTTGAAGATCTAGGCAACTAGCGCTGGCACCTATGCAAGAGTCTGCACACCCCGTTGTAGCTGAACCCAACTGCCTAATAGTAGCATCAAGTCCCGGTGGAAAGGCGCTTTTTTCTATTACATACCGATATAGTGCGGTTGAAAGACTGTTAACGTGACTATATCTGGCTGAGTTTCTCGCCTCTCTCATTTGACGAAGTGGATCTAAAGCCACAATGACTAGCGTAGCTAGGATGGCAATAATGGCGATAACTATAAGTAGTTCGAAAAGTGTGAATCCAGGATAATGTGAGTGCTTGTTTGTCATATGATTATTAGTTAATCTGCTTCCATGATACAACACTTACATTAGTCGTGCGAGTCGCAACAATTTGTATATTTCTAGTATAGTTATTACTAGTTGATGTGACTGTAAAAGTGATTTGATTCCCAATTAAGTTATCTTGAGTAATTGTACAAGTACCAAGCGGGTTGGTGCTAGATAGAATGAGAATATTGGTTTGATTCCACTTAAAAAGAACATCCTCAATGCAAGTCTCGGCAAGCTTAAGATTATTTTCTGATTTGGTATAGCCTAGACCCATTTGGGCATTACCAATCGACGAGAGGGTGACCGACATCCCAATCAATACCATGATTACCAAAACAACTAAAAGAGTGATAATTGCTGCAAAACCTTTAGCGGAGTTGACCTGATCCAGATGCGACTGAGGCATAAGACCACTCCTTTCTGAGAATATTCCCACTACCATTAATATTAAATGCAAAATCAACTTGAAAAGAGCTACCAGTTGAGCCATTATTAAAAACTAAATTGGAAATGTTTACACCATTACTAGTTAGCGCTACATTGTTTGTAGTACTTGTACACGCACCTCCCCCACCCCAACCAAGATAAATAACGCTTCCTACCAAATATATTCTTGTTGGATTGTAAACTGTATCTGGATTGACCAGACAAAGATCGCTAGGTGAGATTGAAGTAATGCCGGTTGCACGGCGCAGCTCATAAATAATACGCTTGGTAGCAAAACGTGAATTGTAGGCGACATTCTCTTGAACCCGACTTTTACTGCGAGTTGATACGAGATTGATCGCTAGCTCTGTACTCGAAATTGCTATCACTGTCAAAATAGCAATATATAGAATGAGTTCGATGAAGGTAAAACCTTTTTGTAACATTAGTTTCTCCAATATGCAAAATTATACGGCGAGGATATTACTTGAGATAAATTTAGCTCTAATGCTGTGCTAGAATCGCTATTTGACCAAGAGAATGTTGGCGTTGCGTTCATTACCAGTCTTTTGCCAAATAGATCATTGGAATTATCGGCAACGATGAAGATGCCTCTATCAGAATTCTTGGGATCAATGTCAAATTGATAATAGCCTTGGTTGTTTGCGAAAGTCGGGGTGGGTACAAAATCAGTCTGAAGTGTAAAAACTCCTGCATTACCTACGTACCATCCTATATTACCCGCTCCTTGATCGTCGTACATCACAACACTACGTACAGTTGCTCCACTACGCAGAAAGCCAGCAGCAATTTTTTGACGCCCTGCGACTGGAGTTGTACAGCTCGTGTCGACGTTGGCAGTATTTGTCCATGCCGAAGTAGTACCGTTCCAATAACCAATTTGAAGATCGCTTTGATTATTTCCAATAGAGGCAAAAACCATGTTATTACTACCTGGATCCGCAGCTAAAGTAAGGTTGGTTGCATCATCGGCAAATGTAGGTGGAGTCGTGACTGCCCCCCACGTGCAGGTAGCTGTGCCTCCAGTACATCGACGATATCTCACGCTATTACCACCTCCAGAATTGGACCAAATTAGCATAAGATTGCCAGAGACGCTTTCAAACTGAAGATCGAAATCCTCAACGTCTTGTGCTACAGTTACTACCTCGAGACTAGCTTCAGTAACGGCTGTTGGCTCATTGACCCAAGAGCTTCCATTCCACAACATAGCGGAAAGATCACTGGCGCTATCGGCCCAAATTAGTCCCAAGATGTTACTACTCGTCCGATTATCACTAGCTAACTTAACCCACTGAACTATCCCAGATGTACGCACAGGATCAAGATTGATTGCTGCAGTCCAGCCTATATTGCCGCAATTAGATGAATTAGGTTTGGTTCTATATGCAAGTTCATTGGTGTTGGCGGAATTAGTTGAATATACAACCATAGCTTTTCCCGTTGTGTTTTCGTAAGTCACGTCAAACCTACGAGTAGTACCAGTACCACCCGCAGAAACACTCCAGTCTTCGCTCCAACTACTTCCGTTGTAGCAAAGTACATGGAGAGTGCCTGCTGAGCTTGTGTAAGCTGCAATTGCTTCGCTTTTGAGAGGAGAGGTTTTGACAATTATATTAAATGCTGATTCGTTGGCAATTGTATTAGCTTCCGATGAAAATAGATCTGTTGAGTTGGTGTAATAGCGCCATTTGGGAGTAGTTGTTGTGTCGCCGTAAACGACGATTCCCTCACCAGAATTAGTGGGGATGTTTTTACTATAATTAGTAAGATAGTCCACAAGCACAACTGAATTATGACGAGTGGGTGAAGTATTAAAAGTAACAGTACTTGTGATTTTTTTAAGATCTGAGTCAACTGATCCTCCACTATCGACAATATTGCCTGAGCCATCTCTTTGGCCATTGCTTACAACAATTGTCCTGGTATATTTATCCCAAGTTTCAGGTGATGGAGAAAAGCTCCAAATGCCTGCGTTTTTCTGCAAACCATAACTACCCGCACCGAGAATACCCCACCCTTGAGAACGGATGCCACGTGTAATTTCCAAGCCTTGAGTTGCCAGGTTGGTTGCAATAGTTTGTTCATCTCCCAAACGATTGACACTAAAACTATGAGTAACCATTGTAATACCAGTAACTCCAACAACTGCGAATATCCCCAGGGCCACCACCACCTCAATCATGCCAAATCCCAATATGTAAGGTTTATTGTACATTTATAACTCCCAAACTATTTACTGTTATATTATTACTTGCAATTGAGCTAGATACCGTAATATTGAGTGAACTTGCAGGTGATCCAGTTCCCCTTGTATAGATAGTGTTACTCAGTCCAGATACGTTAATACTACTCCCAATACTGTTGTCAATTGCTTGAGTTGGACTTGCACAACTCCCAAGATATACTCGGATGATCTGCCCTGTTTGGCATATTCCCCAGGCTCCACTTCCCTTACCATCAAGAGAATTCATCTGAACTAGATGAAAAGCTGTAACTATCGCATTTACTACTGACTCTTGTTGAACGCGTAGCAAAAATGCTCCAGCGAATGGAGTTGTTAATGTCCCCACTATGGTTATCAAGGAGATAACGAGTAGTAACTCAATGAGGGTAAGACCCTTTTTCATAAATTATTTAGTTTGTAGCGAAATACATAAACAGAGCAGCGATAATTGACCCTGCGATAATTACTACAAGAATCGCGAGAGCAACATCGATGTTTTTTTGTAGCGGATTAACCGTAACTTTTTTGGACATATACTATCCTCCTATACTTCCCGTAATTTGATAAATGGGGCCAATAATCGCAAGCGCCATAAAGCCAACCGCCAAGCCAACGGCTAACAATAATATTGGTTCAAGGAGAGTGGTGAGATTCTTGGATGCAACCTCCACCTCATCTTCATAATAATCGGCTAGATACAACAACATTGTATCTAAGTTCCCAGTCTCCTCCCCAACGGAAACCATTTGAACAAAAAGATTGGGGAATATTGTAAGCTTGTTGTTTGTAATGGTTGAACTAATCTTGTTGCCTTTTTGGATAGATGCCTGAAGTTGATCAAGACTATCGTGTAAATGAAAATTAGCTTCGGCAGTAATTAGAGTGTTTAAACCCTTGGAAAGGGGTACTCCACTATTTAATAAGATACTAAGATTGCGAGAGATACTTGCCATCTGACTATCTCGGAAAAAATTTCCAAGCAAGGGCAACTTAAAAAGCCAACGATCAGTGTATCTTTTGACTGGTGCCCAACGAATAAGTAAGTTAAAGATTGCGATAGATAAAATTAATAATATGGCAATTAAAATCCCACTATTTTTCATAAGGTTTGCAAACCAAAGAAGTATTTGAGTAGAAAGTGGTAACTTTTGGTCAAAGGCGGCGAAAAAATCTACAAGCTTGGGTAGAACAAATATGGAAAGTCCTATACCAATTACAAACATTGTACCAACTACGAGACCTGGATATAACATTGCTGCTTGGACTTTCCTCCTAAGAGCATGTAGCTTACTAAGTTGGCTTGCTAGCTCGGTAAGAGTGACATCAAGATGCCCAGATTCTTCACCTATTGTTACTAGACTAGTGTATATCGAGTCAAACAGCTTGGGATATTGAGCAAATGATGAGGCAAGAGAGTGGCCAGCTTCTACCGATTGGGTTATTCCAATTATGACTTTGGCAAAATATGAATTTTTGGTATCTCCGGCAAGGTTTGTAAGAGCTTTGACCAATGGAACCCCTGCCTTTACCATAATCCCCAAGTGCTTTGTAAAAAGCAGAATCTCGACCTTTTTGACTTGGTTAAACATATTTACTCCTTGGTAACCCGTAATACTTCAGCCAAAGTAGTAACACCATTCTTGACTTTATTTAGACCATCCTCAAGCATTGTGTTCATACCTTCTTTGGTGGCAAGATTTTGGATAATACCAGCATCTTGTTTGCTGACAATTGCGGCTTTTAGCTGGTCACTAAGAACCATTACTTCGAAAATTCCAATTCTGCCCTTATACCCTAAATTTTTACAAGCAGCACAACCTTCGCCCTGATAAAGTCGAATCTTGCCAGTGCCAAAATGTTTTTTGATAATTTCCAAACTCAACATAGGAGCCAAATCTTTAACATTGGTTTCTACACTTGTTTTACAACGATTGCATATTTTGCGCACCAACCTCTGAGCAATAATAATATTGACTGTAGAGCTTACCAAAAATGGCTCGACTCCCATATCAAGTAAACGCGGGATCGCAGTAGCTGCATCATTGGTATGCAGAGTTGTAAGAACCAAATGCCCCGTCATGGCAGCATTAACTGCAATACCAGCAGTTTCGTTATCTCTAATTTCTCCAACCAAGATGATGTCTGGATCCTGGCGAACTATAGAGCGCAGTCCATCAGCAAATGTTAGATTGGTAGCAGAATTTACTTGGATTTGGCTAATTCCTTCAATTCCGTACTCCACAGGATCTTCGATTGTCATGATGTTAACCCCTCGACTATTAAGGAGCTTAAGAAGTGCATATAACGTGGTGGTTTTACCGCTACCAGTTGGCCCAGTAACAAGGACCATTCCATGAGGCTTGGCGCGGGCAGCATCGACTTTGTGAGCGTCGTCACCAATAAGCCCCAAATCTAAGAGGGAAAATTGACGAGATTGCTCTGAGAGTAGGCGCATTACAATGTTCTCACCATCAACTACGGGTATTAGCGAAACACGAACATCGATTCGCTCACTACCTTCATTAAAAGTAAATTTGCCATCTTGTGATGATTGATTTTCATCGGTTCTTAACTCAGACATAACTTTGATACGGGATACTAGACGTGGATGTATAGCACTAGGTAGAGACACAATATCATACATAACGCCATCAATCCGAAATCTAACTAAGGTTGAATCCTGTTGTGGCTCGATATGAATATCTGATGCTAATCGTTCATAGGCGAAGCGTAAGATTGTGTCGATAATGGTTATAATTGGTGGATCCAATTTGGCAGTTGAAGCTTCGCTAACACTACTATTAATAAGTCTAGAAAAAACTACTTGAGCGTCTTCCGAATAAATCCTAAAAGCTCGATGTATATCTCTAGGAGTTGCGTAAACGAGGGAATAATTTTTACCAAATCTAGTTGACAATAAACTAAGCATTTCTTCATTTTCTGGGTTTACACAGGCAATAATGGGTTTTACCACATCTCCCCCACAAACTAAACACAGATATCTTTTGGCGAAAACTTCGGGAATAATCTTAGCAGTATCTTTATTTAGATCATTTTCAGAAAGTCGAATATATGGAAGATTATAAAGATCTGCCTTAAGCTTTCCAAGATTATCGTCAGAAATTAAATCGTAATCTAGGAGAACTTCGTGAAGATCTTTGGATTTCTCCTGAGCGATGGAGTAACATTCTTCAAGTTTCTTTGCATCCAAGAATGCTAGAGACTTAAGACTATTATAAAGAGCAGCGCTTGTATACATATTACTTCAGATATCCTGTAATTTTTTCGACTATAGCTTGCAATGATGTGTCGCTTTTGACCAAA
This sequence comes from bacterium, assembly GCA_037133595.1. Lineage (GTDB taxonomy): Bacteria > Patescibacteriota > Microgenomatia > UBA1400 > UBA12108 > JBAXNV01. The sequence continues at coordinate 7,597 of JBAXNV010000010.1, read as the reverse complement.
TAATCGATAGCACCTAAATCTTTGACTTTTGCAATATCACTTTCTTGACTTAAATTGGTTGTTACAACCACGGGTATTTTGGCGGTTTTCGGATCAGATTTTAGTTCGACCAAAGTAACAAAACCATCCTTTTTGGGCATGACTAAATCTAGTAAAATGATATCTGGCTTAAAACTTATAACCTCCTTAAGCGCTTCTTCTCCATCAAAAACTAATTTGACAGTATAATTTGATTTCTCAAATTTGACCCGATAAGCATTAGCCAAGAATTGATCATCCTCGGCAATTAAAATTTTACTGGTTAACATAATTTGCTCTCCCTAATTATTACCTCTATGATAGCAATATTTCATAATTAGTGATACTTTGCCATCTAACTAAGTTTTACTTCTCCTTGTTTGGGATTAACTCCCTTGAGTGGGAGCGAGAAATAAAAGGTAGTCCCCATATTTTCCTTGCTTGTGAACCAAATTTTACCTTGCATGCTTTCAATGATTTCTTTGCAGAGGTAAAGCCCAAGTCCAGTACCATCTGTTTCCTTATTCAGAATATTGCTTGCGCGGAAAAATCGATGAAATATATCGCCTTTCTCTTTCTCTGGTATCCCATAACCAGAATCAGATAATGAGACTATTACGTTGAGTTCTTCAAGTGTAGTTTTTAGGTAAATGTTTGCTTTGACGGGAGAGTATTTTATTGCATTGGATAATATATTCACTAGTACCTGCCTTAACATTTTGGGGTCCAGATTGATAATAGGGACTTTATTATTATAATCAATAGTTAATGATTGCTGTTTTTCTACCAGTTTGGGAGTAAATTCCTGTTTTACATCATTTATTATTGACATAATATCGGTAGGTTCTGGATCAATCGCAATTCTTCCGCTTTCTATGCGAGAAATATTTAACAATGAATTGACCAACAAGATCATTCTCTCGTTACTAAGATTAATGTTCTTAATGGCTTCCGATTGCTCTTGATTCAACTTTCCCATATCTCCACCACCTAGCATCTCCAAAAACCATTTCATTGCTGAAAGTGGCGTGCGCAACTGATGCGAGGCGATTGAAATAAAATCTGTTTTCATGCGGTCTACCTCTTTGGCCTTGGTGATATCGCGCTCAATGGCAACAAAAAATTGGATATTGTCATCTTGATCTAAAATTGGTGAAATATGAGACTCAACAATATACTGTTGACCATTTTTACGATGATTGGTTAATTCACCACTGTAATTTTTCTTATCCTCTTTAATTATTTTCCATAATTTAACATACTCCTTTTTTTCCATAAGTCCGCCCCAAAGCTTGGATGTACCCGCTTTTTGACCAATAATCTCCTGGTTATCAAAACCAGTAATTTTGGATGCTGCTGGATTGGCATAGAGAACAATCCCTTCGATGTCTGTAATGACAATGTGATCGCTAACATTCTCAACGGCTAATTGAAATTTTTGCAAATCAATTTTTTGCTTTGCAAATATATCCTTTTCACTACTAACGTCTTCAAGCAAATTGAGCATGGCTAATTTTTGTTTTTCGAGTATTTGATTTTGTATTTTTAGTTCTTGTTCATTTTTTTCAAACTTTACATAAAGTTCTTCGATTTCAATAATCTTTGCAGATTTTTCTTGCCCTAATTTGACGTCTTCTGAAGAGGATAGACTCCCTAGACTAGGGTAATACTCTAATATATATTTTTTCTTTATTTGATATTTCAGGTAAATAGTTATCATTGGGAATATTAATATTGATAATGAAAGTCGAACTAATATGTTACCACGTATGATGTTGGCCAGTTCTGGACTAAACCAGAATGCTCCTACATTAAAAATTATTGTATCAATGATAAATAGTGTTGAAAATATACAAAAAATCTTGAACCACAGATAGAAATGATTTTTTTTGTTGTGAAGAAATGGCCACAGATAACCCATTATAATAAAATCAATAATCAAAGCTATTGCAGAGAACAAATGATTTGCTACCCACCCGTAATCCAAAATTATATATTTTGGAAAAATACTTAATACTGCTAATATGCCTATATTTAATGTATATGCAAAATTACTTGCTAGTGAGATAAGAAAAATTTGAGCTGCGTAATACTGACCTTTATTAACATAGGCAAAGATAATGCTAAGTATAACGGATGGAAATAAAATAACTGATGAAAGTTGTAAATAATACCCATGAAAAGTAAAAATGAGTCCAAGATCTGACAACCATTGAACAGATAGACTTAATAGTGCCACGTAAATCATGAACCAATAATTGTTTTTTTTGATAGAGAAAAAATAAATTGTCGCTGTCAAGACAACAATCAGAATAATTGATAATGCTAGTTTAAAAATTTGGAATATACTAGCTTCCATATTATTTACTTCCCTTTAGTTTTTGTATTTCTTTTTTGAGCTCTATCATTTTTAGCTCTCGGTCAATCATTAACTTATTTATCTGGGATAATTCATGCGTTCTTTCCTCAACCTTTGATTCGATTTGAGCATATGACTGTTTGATATTACTTGACATTAGGACAAATGCTTTACCAAGGTCCTCTAATTCATCTCCAGTTTGGATATCTAAGCTTATTTCTTCCTGAGAATTTTGACTAATTTTGTTGGCAAATTCGTGAAGCTGTTTTACTGGCTTTAGAAACCTCATAATGAGTATTGATATTGTCATCGCTACTATGATCGCAGCTACTATGACGATGGTTGCTACAACCGCAGCAGAATTGATTGCTGGTTGATAAAGATAGGATGTCTCGACTTCATTTAGTACAAAAAATGGAAAATCTACAATCTTACTTATAGCCACTACCTCTTCTACTGAATCATATCTATCTGAAATGTTGTAACTATGAGTAGTATCTCCGATTATATCTAGATCCGCTTGAATTATGCTATAGTCCATTGGAATTGGAGTTTCACCCTCAATTCTACGATCATTTTTGAGGGCCGTAATTGACGCCTCATTCAGCGGACCAAGCGAATGATTAGCTTTATTTCCATCAGAAGAGTAAATTACTACGCCGTATTGATCGACCAAAGTCACTATTCGATTGTCAGTAGCGTATGTACTAAGAATATTGCGGAGAGATTCTGGTCTCATTTTTAAAACTACGACTCCCTTGACTACATTATTGACTACAATTGGTGATGAAAAATAATAACCCAGTTCATTAGTAGTGGTGCCTACGGCGACCGCAACGTATGATTTATTATCCATACCTGCCTTAAAGTAATCTCGATAACTATAATTTTGGCCAACGAAACGAGAATCTGTGGCGAAAAGAGTAATTCCTTTTGAATCCAAAAGAAAAATCGAAGAAAACTCATTGCCAACATTATAACTTTCCAAATAGGTCGCGTCAGGAAGAAGAACTTGCCCTTTATAAGACTCGTCATAATAATTGATTATTCTTGGTTGAGAGGAAATAATGTGCGCAAGATCTCTTGATTGACTCAATAATTGATAGCCCTCGCGCGATTGTGAATGGACATCGCTAGATAAATTTACTTTTGCCTGATTTAAAATAGTATTCTTGGTGAGATTATATGTTGCGATGGTTGCAAGTAATCCAAAAAAAATAATGATTGATACGAGATATAAAGTTATTCTTCGTTGAAGCGATCGTCTTTTGACTTGCATGAGATAACAATAGCAGGATTTTGTAGCGTGAGCAAGATTATATACAGCTTGATTTCAGCATTATTCGCGATAATGTCTATGTTATTATGACGAAGGAGAAATAGTATGAATTTTGCAAAAAACGTGGTTAACCCTACTACCATTGGACTACTTACGATTGTTAGCCTTGGAATAGGAGCGTGCGGAGGATTTTGGTACCAACAATCACGAATTGCTAATATCCGAGTAACAAATGGCCAATGGTCTCAGAACGGAACGACTAACACTCAACAACGTAGTGGCAGAATGATGGGTGGAAATACTGGAAATATCGTTGGTCAAAATACAAATGGTGGAATGATGGGTAGGGGTGCAGTAACTGGAGAGGTTACTGCCAAAGACGATAAAAGTATTACTGTAAAAATGAATGATGGTAGCTCACGCATTGTAATTGTAGGTACGAGTACAACGTATAGTGAGAGCGCAGAAGCTAAAGCAGATAAAGTAATTGTAGGATCAAAAGTGGCTGTATTTGGTACAACAACTGTGGATGGTACTACGACCGCAACTTCGATTGAACTTAATCCAGCATTGAGAGGTCAGACAACAAAATAAACTACTTATGAATATACTTTCTTCCAAGTGGAATTTGACGTTGAAAGTATTACCATACGTCACCATCATCGTGCTTCTTAAGCTAGTTGCTCACCAGATGGGTTGGGAATTTTTGACCTTAAATAGTCTGTTTGGAGCTATTATTTCAGCTAATGTATTTTTAGTTGGTTTTCTAATCTCTGGAGTGCTTGTTGATTATAAGGAGGCTGAGAAAATTCCTGGAGAGCTAGCGTGTAGTATCGAAGTCTTAACCGATGAATGCTACATCGTACACAAAAATAAACAATCGCAAATCCCCAAAGATATGATGAAATATATCCACAATCTTACTGGCTCTATCTTAAATTGGTTGTATAAAAAGGAAAAAACTGGAATCGTACTAGCTAAGATCACTGGTTTGAATGATTATTTCTTATTACTTGAACCACTTACGCAGGCCAATTTTATTGCAAGATTGAAGAACGAGCAAAATAATTTGCGACGAATGATCAATAGAATTCATACAATTCGCGAGACATCTTTTAATCCCGCAGGGTATGCAATTGCAGAAATAATTTCTGCAGTATTGTGTGTGGGGTTAATCTTTACGAAGATTGACCCGTACTACGAAAGCGTTTTTTTTGTGGCATTCGTTTCTTTTATCCTAATGTACATGGTCTTGTTAATACGAGACCTAGATAACCCTTTTGCATACTATGAAAAAGAAAATCTTGCAGATGAGGTATCACTGAAACCTTTATTAGACCTTGAAAATAGAATTCCGCACGAGCTTGAAGACCTCAAACCAACCAAGACTGGCAAAAGCAACAAGAATAGTTAGGCCGATATCATTGAGGTGAAGCGGAGTTAGATGGAATAACCCAGAAAAAATAGGGACATAAAGAACAATACCCAGGCAAACTGCGGCACCAATAATGACGTATAACAACGTGCGATTGACTGACAGAAGAATTTCAACTGCATTCTGGCGCCAAGAAAGATTAACAACGATTAGCAATAGATTGGAGAGAACCAAGGCTACAAAGGCAAATGATCTAGCTACAAGCTCACCTGCGCCTATGTTGAGCTGATACCAATAAAGTAAAAATGTGGTCGCCAAAATCCCAATACCCTGTAAAACGCTAATTATAATCACGTAAGGCTTAAACATGGGATCTTTGAGTGCGCGCGGAGGCCTCCCCATAATCCCCTCCTCTTCCTTCTCGGCTTCAAACACCGTCGAGCAGGCAGGGTCGATGATAAGCTCCAGAAAAGCGATGTGAGCGGGATAAAGGACAACTGGAAGATTGAGGAGAAGGGGCAATAATGCCATGCCGGCTATTGGCACGTGAACAGCCAAAATATAACCCATTGCTCGCTTGAGATTGGTGTAAATCCGGCGACCAAGGCGCACGGCTGAAACAATTGAAGAAAAATCATCATTCAACAAGACTAAAGATGATGCCTCGCGAGCGACGTCAGTTCCCCTTTCCCCCATTGCAATCCCAATATGAGCTGACTTGAGGGCTGGGGCATCGTTGACCCCATCCCCAGTCATTGCTACAATTTCACCATTTTCCTTGAGTGCATTAACTATTAACAATTTTTGCTCTGGAATAATGCGAGCAAAAACATCTACTGTTTTTATTTTGTCTTTCAGTTCTTGACTATTCATCATAACTAAATCTTGCCCGAGTAGATAATCTGTGGGATTGTGTAAACCAATCTCCCGAGCGACAAACTGGGCAGTTCCCGGATAATCACCCGTAATCATAATGACGCGAATACCTGCCCCTTGAGCTTCTTTAACTGAACTTGGAACTAACGTGCGTACGGGATCGACAAACCCAAGTAGTCCCAAAAACTTAAGATCAAAAGATCTATGACTTTCTGGAAGTGACTTACTAGAACATTGACCTTGAGCGCACGCCAGCACACGAAGTCCTTTGGCTGCCATTATCTTTACTTCTTGAATTATTTCCTTTTTTTCCGTAGCGCCAAGTTTGCACATAGAAATTATAGCCTCCGGAGCGCCTTTGGTAGCAATGAGGTATTTTTGTTGACCTGGCAATTCCCAAACATGCGAAACTGCCAATAGATCTTTGTTCAGTGGATATTCCTTAATGTGAGTGGTCGCTTGAGCGACATGGAAAAAATCACCTCTTTTGCGCAATTCTTTTTCTAGAGGATCGTACGCCTTGAGTTGGCTTGCATTAACTCCACATCCCAGCAACTCATGAAAATCGGGAGCGAGCGGAAAAACGACCGAACTATTGAGATCAAGATATCTTCCGTTTGAATATAAGCTTTGTAGCTCCATCTTGTTCTCAGTTAGAGTTCCGGTTTTGTCGGTGCAAAGCACGGTAGCAGCACCAAGGGTCTCGATCACGGCAGACCTTCTGGCCAAAACTTTCCGCTTGGAAATGCGCCAAGAGCCAAGAGTCATAAATATTAATAGAACAACTGGAAATTCTTCAGGAAGCATTGACATGCTGAGTGTAAGGCCAGCCAGTAAACCCTGGATCAAACTCCCCTTTGTGACGACATATATTGCTACAACGACAAGAAATAGAATTAATGCAATAAATGCAAAAATGCGAACGATTTTGTTTGTTTCCTGATGTAACAGAGTGTTTTCGATTTTTACCGAATTTAGGCTATGCCCAATTTTGCCAATTTGAGTTGCGGAACCGATTGCATTGACCTTTGCCATTGCACTTCCACCGACAACCATGGTTCCAGAAAAAATCTGAGGAATGTCGACTGACTTATACACTGGGATTGATTCCCCAGTGAGAAGTGACTCATCTACTTGTAGGTTTTCTGTAGAAATTATCACTGCGTCGGCACAGATGCGATCACCTTCGCGAATAAGCATGATATCTCCAACTACCAACTCACGACTAGGTATAGTCGCTTGAATTCCGTTTCTGATTACAATCGCTTTTGGGTCGGCAAGACTACGCAAAGTCTCAAGAGTCTTTTCGGTTTTGCGCTCTTGATAATATGTAATACCGATTACAATAAATATACAGAATGAAAGCATGAGCGAGTCAGAGATCTCACCCATAAAGAGATAAATTAAGCCACAACTAAGCAAGAGAATAAGCATAGGTTCAGATATTACGCGCCAAAAGATTTGAAAGACTGACTGATTTTTCTGCCTCTCCAGTTCGTTGTATCCGTTTTGAGTTAGTAATCTTGCTGCTTCAATCGTAGTTAAGCCAATTTCTTTATCCATTAGTCCATAATAACATCTAAGTAACTGCCAAATATTTTTATGGCAATATTTATCTATTGTTGCTTGCTTTAACTTTATGATGTACCCCAATATTAGTACAATGGTATAAGATCCAAACTATATGCAG
>JBAXNV010000009.1:0-33997 GCA_037133595.1 bacterium | reverse complement strand
GATATTATCAAGCAAATCAACACAAAAAACCAACACGCTATGTCACATTACTCAAAAATTAATATCATCTTCAGCCGAATAATTCATTAGATCATCAGCTTGTGGGGTGATTCTATCTCCAATCAACTCATCTCGAAGTTGATAAATCACACCTGTATCTTTATAAATTTGTGCTCTGTTTCCCATAGAATTAATCGCATTCACATTACCTTTTGCTCCAGCTCTAAGTAATGCCATATATATGCAGGCAATTCCACAATCATAGCCCCGCATCTGTACTGCCGTCCTTTTCGCGCGTGGAATATTAGGTCCCCAACTAGCTAACTCCTCATCACCACGAATATCGTACTCATAATTATTATTTTTCCATCTTTTCCAGCCTTCTTGATTAGTAAAGATTCCAACCGTCGCGGTATGAAATGATCCTGGGTTATCTGGATCTGTTATTATCCCATATTCATCAGGCAAGTCATCCCAACTTTCATTGCCCAGCATTGGGTCGTAAACCAATACTCGCCATTTACCTTCTGTTTGAATTGGTTTATCCAATACAAGTACATAGTGCCAAGCTTCTTGCCTTTGACGTATCGCCAAGGGCAATCCCCAGTCAGCCACCATATCAACAATATCCGTCATGTTCATGCCTTCTCCAGACAGAATACCTTCATTTGTGGTATATGCAGGCTCTGCCATATCCCCTCGATTTCTTTTGATCATTCCCAACGCATTGCTTCGAAAATTTCTAAAGAAAAATTGTGCCGCATCCACGTTTCTTTGGGCAAGATCTACATACAGCCGTAATATCTCATCATCAGAAAATTCAATTGCATTAGATTCCTGTGATTGTTGCCATGCCTCATAATCGCCGTCATGAACAATATTTACTACATCATCAATTTTACCCTGATCAAACATACCTGGGTCATCAACTCGCTTAAGTCCCGAAAAGAACCCTTCTGGGAATAGCTCGTCCGGGAAAAATTCCCACGACTCATACGGCTCAACATGTGTTTCTTCTACCTCACCCAGGAATAAAGGGGCATTATTTAGTGCATCATTAATATCACTATCTTCGGGAACAGGAGTTACTACAATATCGTCATTCTCTTTACCCATAGCTACAACCTCGCACGCTTACTAATTTCTACCTCAAGTATTGCCCGATCCTTCCCATACTTAAGCCTTGATAGTTTTTTAATCATCTCTGCGAGCTTTGGATTGGCAGCTGTTCGTTCGGTATCCAGGTCACGCGTAAGATCCATCGAGAATGGCACCACAGGCTCATTATCGACAATCGTCTTTACATAGGTATGGTAGCGTTCTACATTAGTCAGATCAACTTCAGTAAACGTTGGTGCAAACTCGTGTTGCAAGAAGTTAGCATCCTGTACGCCCACGCGGAAAGAAATAAGTGACCCTACGTTTCCAAACACAGCGTTTTTAACCTCTTCATCGATTTGCCCTATAAATTGGTTAGCAACTGTTAGGTTAAGGTGATATTTCCGAGCTTCAGACAAGATTGTGGCAAAGTCGGGTGTCGCAAAGTTTTGGAACTCATCTACGTAAAGGTTAAAGTCGCGTCTATCCTTCTCGGGTATATCTTGTCGACTCATGGCTGCAACTAATATTTTTGGCACAAGGATAAGACCCAAGAAAGCCGAGTTCTCCTCTCCTATTCTTCCCTTAGCCAAGTTAATTAGTAGGATTTTGCCCTGATCCATCACTTCACGAAAATTAAACGAAGAATATGATTGACCAATAATATTTCTCATCATTTTGTCAGTAATAAAGCGGCCAAACTTACTTACAATATAGTCAAGCACCTCTGATTTGTGGAAATCCGATGTCTGAGCGATTTGATCTGTCCAATATCGCCTAACCATAGGATCCTGAACCTTTGGTAGTAGTTCCTGAACCAACTTAGGATCCGTTAGGATGCGCACAATCTCGATAAATGTAGCTCCAGGCTCAACCATTACTGTCATCATGGCATTGCGAATAGCATGCTCAAATCTAGGCCCAATGATTCCTGTTTTATGTGGGTCATACAATTTATACATTAGGTTAATAATCGAGCTAGCTACAAATTGCTTCTCCTCTTCCGTTCTAGCCTCAAGCATATTTAGGCCCATGGGTCGCTCAAGATCAGATGGATCAAAATAAATCACGTCTTCTGCTCGTTCTGGAGGTATATATTCAAGAATTTTCTCAACTGTGTCATGCGGATCAATAAAACACACACCCTTACCAGCTCTAATATCCTGCAAGATCATATCCATCATAAACTCAGACTTACCAACACCAGTTTTTCCGATAATATACATATGGCGCGCACGATCTTTATCCGAAATAAAGATATCTCTTGTCATTCCTCGATAAACACTTTTACCAAGAAACAATCCAGAAGTAGCAATGTTTGAAGGAGCTGGCGCACTCTTTGCGTTTAGCCAAAAGATATGAGGTGTTTCAACTTGTTTATTAGGGAAATGAAAAATAGTAGCCAGACCCTCTGCATTAAGTATTGATTTTCCACGAAACATTGCCTGATATCTATATACAAAATCAATCATAAAAAGACGTTTAAGAATGATCCACTGCTTCACAAAATGATTGTAAGGTGATGTAAATTGTGAAAAAGTACCTTCAAACTGCTTAAGCAATGAATGTGCTTGGTGAGAGGTGGGAGCCACCACAACAAGCCTAATTGATGTCTCAAATCCTGGCTTTCCCGTTGCTCTCTCTACAGCCTCCAAACTTTTTGGGTCAACAGAGTAGCTGGCCTTTTCGGGATTTGCTTCGTTTTTCTTGCTATGACTTATATAACCTTGTCCAGAAGCTTGCCATTTATGTGAAGCTGGGGAAATCACAATCTGGAGCATAGCTCCCTCTTCGTCGTGCATTTTAGCAAAAAATGATGTGATGGAAGATAAAGGGTCGGTGGAAAGATCGCGGAATGATTGAATAGGATAATAACCTGCATTTTTTTGAACAAGAGATGTATATGCAACCTTACCCTTCTCAGTAAAAATTGTAGGTTCATCAACTCTCTTAACCTCAGCTCCTGGATAAGCGCCATGGATCTGTTTTTCAACTAGCTCCATTATTGCTTGCGGGACAGACACATAGAAACGAATATCTTCTTTTTTTGCAACAATTTCAAAACTTATTGCATGCTCAGGCGTCAGAAATTCATACCATTCTTCATTTTTTATAGAATATAGCGATGCGAATAATTGTTCTGCTGCATCAATCTTAATTTCATTGTCACGAGGTAAAGCTACTTGCAAAGTTACAAATGAAAGACTATATTCTTCGCGATTGCGATTTCGAAACCATAACAGTAGTCCGTACAATAGAGCTGCCAACCCAATTAGTATAAGCGTCAAAAAACCCAACATGTAGGCAATACTTGTAAGTATGTTTGATATTTGATCCAAGTTTTGCATAACTATTTTTCCTCGCTAGTTTCGATTGGTTCGGGTGCAAATAATATTTTGCGTTTTTGCCCCATGAATTGCTGTATTTGTCTTTTTGCCCACAACACCAACCAAGACAATGCAAAATCTGGTCCCAATTTCTTCCCTACTTGCATTCCAGACGCAGTGATTGGGATCGTTACAGGTGGTTGCTGTTTGGCGGGTTGAGATTGCTTAGTGTCATCTTGCACATCATTTTGCATTTGATTGGATGTACGTCCAAATCTACGTTCAAGTTTCTCCATCCATGACATTGCTTCAACATTTTCAGATTTCCTGGGACTTTCGACTGTAGGAAATTCTTCCCCTATCCTCTGGCGCTCTGTACCTGGCTGTAGTATTTCTTTTGTTGTATCAGCCATAAAATCTCTCCCTAAAATAGTCTATATCGTTTCATTATACGACGAAAAATCGGCACTTGTATTAGTAATCGAGTCCTGCAACAGCCAACTTACCCGCGTCATATGGATGCTTAATTTTTGCACACTTCGTTATCAGATCAGCTACTTGCCACAAACGCTTTAACCGCTTGTCTACTCTTCCGGTCAAGACAATATGCGTATCTCCTCTATGCTCTAGTGCTTCCATCACATCTTTTTCTGTTATTAGTCCTTCCATCACTGCGTTCAAGATTTCATCCATTATCAACAAGAATGGACATAGCTCGAGTTGTTGCTTTGCTTTTTGCAAGCACGCTTTGGCCGCGAGCAAATGCTCTTCTTTGCTGGCGGTATCCACAACCACATTTCCCCTATCACCCACTTTCTCAATACGATTTTGCATGTGGAATCCTTTTCCACCAAATACCATTTCCAAATTAGCAAATTTATCAATTAGCTTTGATTCAGACAATCCCCAAGATTCTTGTTTATAAAAGGCAATCCAAGTTACCTTTTTCTTTAGTAAAAGCGATCTCATTGCAACTCCTAGTGCTGCACTAGTTTTACCTTTTCCGTCACCTGTAAAAATATAAATCAATCCATTATTCATTGCCCGTGCCTTCTAGTCCGGTTTTATGCTCTGAAAGATGTAGTTCGAGTTCTTTTGGATCTTCTTCGATAGATACTCCCATTTGTTCCAAAAAATCAGAGACCATCACAATCGGGAATCCAATAATTGTTGAGAGATTACCCTTGTATCCAAGCACAAATGGTGCCGCTCTGCCTTGTATTGCGTATCCTCCAGCAAACCCTTTCCAAGCTTTCGAAGCCACATATAGTTCAATCTCCAGGGTTGAAAGCTCTCGAAATTTTACATATGTTACATCGCTAGCAATTAACCTCTCCCCAGTAAGGCTATTTATTACTGCGACTCCAGATACAACTCTATGGTCATTTCCAGATAATAACTTTAGCATTCTAGTTGCATCTGCCGCATCTCCTGGTTTCCCAATCATCTCTCCATCTACTTCCACAACTGTATCTCCTCCTATCACAATTGCATCAGTTTCTTTCTTTGCAACTTCAAGCACCTTCTGTAAAGCCAGTTCTTCAGCTAGCTCAATTGGATCATCAGTAGTCACAAGCGACTCATCAAATCCAGATTCTACAACGGCAAACTCCACCCCCAACCGTTCAAGGATTTCTTTTCTTCTAGTTGATCCACTCGCAAGTATTACTTTTTGCATGAGTTATATTTTACCCTATCCATTGCAAACACTGTATCCACAGCCATAACACTTGGCGCATCCCTCTTCTATCGCTAGCTTCCCTCCGCACTCTGGGCAAAGTTTTTCAGCCTTCTTTCCTCTTTCCTTCAAAGTCTCTGTTTTAATTTTGCTTTGGATAATTTGCTTACCCTCCGTAGCTTTAACATCGGTGGGTTTACCCTTCCCCACAGATAATATCTGCACATCTCGACTTCCATCGCGATAGATCGTAATTCCTTTACACCCCATTTTCCATGCAAGAATATAAGCATTTTCAACATCTTCTATAGTCGCATTGTGTGGGAAGTTGATCGTTTTACTTACAGCGTTATCAGTATATTTTTGCCAGGCTGCTTGCATCTTTACGTGCCACTCTGGCGAAATATCATGTGCTGTTCGATAAACAGCCTTCACCTTGTCTGGAACTCCAGTAATATTATTCAAACTCCCACTATTTGCTACCTCGCGTAGAATCCTATCTTTTACTTTGTGTTCTGGATCACCATCTGCCCACCCAGAAATCGATAGTTCATGTTCAAAATATCGATTTACGTAGCTTAGCCCTGCATCCGATACCACATTTTTGGTATATGCGAGAGCAAACACTGGCTCGATTCCCGAGCTACAATCCGACAGCATCGAAATACTCCCAGTCGGAGCAATGGTTGTAATAGCCACATTACGCACTTTAATTCCAGTTTTTACGAAACTACTTTCTTTCCATCTCGGAAAAGTTCCCTTTTCTTTTGCTATCTTTGCGCTTTCATTCCAGGTCGTCTCTTGGATAAATTTGGCAATCTTAGCCGCTAGCTTGACGCCTTTTTCACTGTCGTAGGCTACGCGCATTTGATAAAGTGCATCTGCCCAACCCATTACCCCAAGCCCAATTCTCCTATTAGCTTTTACCGTTTCGGTAATCTGTGGTAATGGGTATTTACACGCATCAATCACATCATCAAGCATCCTCACCCCAACTCTTAGCACTTTCTCGAGGCGATCCCAGTTTATCTCCTCATTCACAATCATCTTGGCTAGGTTCAACGATCCCAGGTTACAGGCATCAAATGGGTGCAGCGGCTGCTCACCACATGGGTTAGTCGCTTCAATTCTGCCATAAGCTTTAAGTAGCGGGTTATTGCGATTAATTGGGTCCAAGAAAATAAGTCCGGGGTCGCCATTACGCCATGCCGAAGTCACCAGTTGTGACATTAGCCCCTTAGCGCGGATTGTCGACACGGTCTCGCCAGTGCGTGGGTTTTTGAGTGCCCAGTCTGTGTCATTTTCAACCGCCTTCATGAATGCGTCCGTTACTCCCACTGAGATGTTAAAGTTTTCAATCTCTCCGGTCTCTTGCTTGGCTGCGATAAACTCCATTACGTCGGGGTGATCGACATTTAGGATACCCATATTCGCGCCACGCTTTTTGCCGCCCTGCATTACTTGTCTCGTTGCAATATCAAAGACTTTCATAAATGAGATTGGGCCTGTGGCAAACCCACCCGACGATTTCGTCACTACATCACCTCGTGGGCGAAGCTTCGAAAAGTTAAAGCCCGTATTGTGTACAGCCGTTAGACCATGAACTCCTGCTAAATAATTGTGATGATTCTCTGTTGAAAAATCATAAAAATCTCCACCTCTGCTAGGCCTTTCAACTCTCTCTACTTTTCTTAAGGACTGATGGGCCCAAGACCACTTTTGCAAGGTTATCAGTTCTTGTTTGCTCCAGACTTGTAATTTTAATAGTGCAATTAATACTTTTTCCATATGTGGTATAGATAAAGTACCTCCCCATTTCAAGTGATTAAGCCAAATTTTATCGCCACTTATAAGTACTGCCTGTTTGTGAATCAATGTCGAATTCGTATTGATTCCTGCTTTTTGTAGATATATTTTAAGAGGTTCCCATTCAAGTGGCGAGGCGAATATATTAGTTTCACGTACACTTTTTTCTATCCAACCTTGCAATCTGTTTCTCTTAAGTCGATTTGTCAAGTTCTCACCAAGATACTTCCATAATAATCTTAATTTTCTTGCATCATCAATCTTTACTTCGTACATCATTTTCCATTTAAGATTTCTTGGTTGTCTTGATCGAACAACTCCATGAATTCCTAATAATGACAATAACCCCACAATTTGCTCTGCTAAAGTCTGACTTTCAGTTGCAAAATCGACTCTCCTCCTAGTACCAGAAACATACCCATCAGAATCCAGCAGTCCTGCCAACACCGCTCCAATGACTTCGATTGGGGACTTCATAACTATTTCGGGAATTCTTAAAGTCTCATTTTTTGGACCATAAATACCCAATAATCGTTGTAATATGGGAACGATCTTCAGGTTAGTTGTCGATATATACTTTGTTTTTGATCGTGGATCTTTTTGTATTTTAGTGATCTCTCCCGTATGGGTTGCCAATATTTCACCGACTCTCAATAACGACTCTTCCTCTCCATCAAATACTCTGAGTCGTACATATTCTTGGTTTTGTTTGATGCTGCTAGTCTTGGCATGTCCAAAAGAACCGTCACCTAGAATATATCCGAGCAGCCATCCCATATCTTTATCAATTTTTATACCTTCAAAGTATTGAATACTATCAAACAACCAAGACTTATTCGCAATCGTTTCATTCGTTCCGACCAAATAGTCACCTGGACTTATTTCATCTGCACGTTTTTCAATAATATTATTATTCTCAAAAACAAAAAATGGGTGCCAATCCGAAGTAGTCACTTCCAAGCTTCCCTCCGCAATGATCTTGAAAATTCTTGCAGCAGGTAGCTCATACCTCCAAATACTTTGCAACGTATCTTTTACATATTCACCCTTTTCAGGGTCAAGAGAAATCGTCTCAATATTCTTTCCTCTCAAATCAATCTTCCACCCGCTCTCGGTCTTAATTTCGCTCTGCTTACCTCCAAAAGAATCATATAATCCTGCAAATTCTACAATACCAGAGTGAGAAGTCACAACGCTAGCGCCTGCAGCTATACATCCACCACCCCTTTGGTGGATCATCGCCATGTATTTGACACTATCAAATATTCCTTCCATCGAATCCTCTACGGGTAATACAAAGCAGTTGGCAAGTTGCGACTGTGGAGTACCAGCATTGTTAAGAGTACGACCCGCAGGCAAAAACTCAAGACGGGACATTACTTCAAAGAAATCTTCTTCCACTTTCTTACGTTTTTCTTTAGTTTCCACGATAGCGAGGTTCTTTGCCACTCTTCGAAAAAGTTCCGATGGTGTCTCGATTACTTTGCCGTCTTCATCTTTCAATAGGTAGCGATTTTCCATGACTTTGAGTTGGTTTGGCGACAAATCTAGGTCATCCCGCACCCCAATAATCCGCTCTACCCTGCGCTCATCGGACCTTTTTTCTCGATACAAAATGTATTCTTTGGCTGTTTTGTAGTGACCCGCGGCCATCAGTACTTGCTCGACAATATCTTGGATTGTCTCGACATTGGGCTTTTCTTCTTTGATCAGATGTACGGCAATCTCAGCTAGTCGCTTGGCTTCCTCAGGACTGTACTCCCCCGTTTCCATTCCGGCTTTTTCAATCACCCCAACTAATTTGGCAAGTTCAAACTTTACAACTCTTCCATCGCGCTTGGTAATTTCTTTTGGCATCTCGTTATTTATCCGCATATACTGTACCCGCAATCAACACATTTTGAGCAACCATCTTGCTTATGTAGTTTCCCCCCGCATTCGGGGCATGAATCAACTACACCATTAGCTAATTCATCCTGAGCGTGCAAAGTAGGGGTCTGCTTGGCAGTCAAAAAAACAGAAGATAAAACTTGATCTTGTTTCGAGCCATCGCGATAGATCGTAATTCCTTTACACCCAAGCTTCCACGCTTTCATGTAGGCTTCCTTTACGTCTTCAACCGTTGCTTCATGACCAAAGTTCACGGTCTTACTGATCGAGTTATCAAAGTACTTCTGCCACGCAGCCTGGATCTTTACATGCCATTCTGGTGAAATCTGATGAGTTGTCACAAAAAGCTTCTTTTCTTCTGGGGTTAGGTCACTATAATTCCCTTCAGCGACCTTTTTAAGCACTTCTTCCCTTAATTTATGATCCATAATTCTTGATTCGAGATGTTTTTCAAACACAGGGTCAACCATCACTAGCTCTTTTGTTGAATGATTACTCCTATCATCTTCATAAAAAGTCCTGCGTATCGTCACTAGTGAGAACACTGGCTCAATACCAGAAGAAGTGTCTGCAAGAATAGATATTGTGCCAGTTGGCGCAACCATCGTCACCGCACAATTGCGCATGGGCTGCCCTTTCGCTGGGTATATTGAAAGATCCCAGTTGGGGAAGTTCCCGCGCACTTCAGCAAGCTCGGCACTTGCTTCCGCAGCATTTTCGTAAATAAATTTGGACAGTTCTTTTGCAAGCCTTACTGCTTCGTTACTATTGTAGGGAATCTCAAGTAGATACAGCATATGCGCAAATCCCATCACCCCAAGCCCAATTCTACGATTACCATTTTTTACAGTAGCCTCAATCTCTGGTACGGGATATGAGTTGACTTCGATCATGTCATCAAGGAATCTCACGCCAATCTGTACAGTTTTCTTTAGCTCCTCCCAATCGACCTGCCATTGCGAAGTTTTAGCGGAGGATGGTTTTAGATGTCTAGCTAAATCAATCGTTGTCAAGTTACACGATTCGTAGGGGAAAAGAAAAATCTCTCCACATGGGTTACAAGCATCAATTTTCCCATATTGAGGTACAGTATTTCCTGCTTCAACAGTATCCAAGAAAGCAAATCCAGGATCACCAGTTTTCCAAGCTTGTTTGGCTATTTTGTCAAACAATGTTTTGGCTTTCATTCTTTTTACAATTTCGTGGTTTCGTGGGTTAACGAGATTCCACCAACCGTCATTTTCGACGGCGGTCATAAAAGCGTCAGTTACCCCGACAGACACATTAAAGTTTTTAATCGTGCCATCCACATCTTTCATATCAATAAATTCTTCAATATCAGGGTGATCAACATTTAAAATTGCAATATTCGCCCCTTGCCTTTTTGCTCCCTGTAAAATTTGGGAAAGAGCCGCCGAATATGCTCGTACAAAATCCACAGGTCCCGAAGCAGCACCTGGGACATTGCGCACTTTATCTCCATGTGGGCGAATTTTACTAAAGTTAAATCCTGTTCCTCCATTATTTTTATGAACTACGGCCGCATCACCCAAAGTTTTGAAAATTTTCCCAATAGCATCCTCAATGGGTAATACAAAGCAAGATGAAAGTTGTCCTGTACCACCCGGGTTACCAGCCTCAAACATGGCTTTTCCAGCACACACCATCTTTAGCGATACCATCCGCTCATAAAATTTAGTTGCAATTTCCATTGCAATTCCATTACCAGCATAATTCACTTCGGCCTTAGCCATATGGTAAGCCACCCTCCACAACATCTCTCCCACCGTTTCCAAAGATTTGCCGTTCATATCAGTTCGTAGATATCTCTTAGTTGCAACTTCTAAAGCATTCTTACTAAGTTTTGGTTCAACAATCTTTGGTTTTGTCATATGTTCCTTATTTATCACACCGACTATACGCGCACGATGGGCAAGTTGCACAACCTTCAGCAATACGTAGTGGAGATCCACATTCGGGGCATAGCTGCTCACTCGTTACTTGTTTGTTTTCTTTTGTTTCAAACGGTCCCTTCTTTTCCAAAACTACTTGCTCGCGACTTCCTTCAACATAAACTGTCATACCTTTTAACCCGAGTTCCCATCCTAGTTGATATGCTTTGGCAACTTGATCCACAGTTGCTTCTGGAGGAAAGTTGATCGTTTTACTTATTGAGTTATCCACCCATTTTTGCATCACAGCTTGCATTCTTACGTGTTCTTCAACAGCCAAATCACCAGACACAACAAATATTTCCATTATTTCTTTTGGCACACCTTCCACACCCTGACAAGTCCCACCATTGTTTCGAATTTCCTCAAAAATCTTTCTTCTCAAAGCAATACCAATACCTTTATTCTTTAGTTCTTTTTCAAAAAGGTAACTTTCGTAATACATCTCTCTCCACTCTTTACCTTCTTTTTCAGCTCCTTCTCTGGTATGTCTGGTGTAACTTAAGGCAAAAACTGGTTCACAGCCATAGCCCTCAAGTCCTGAGATTGTTGCAATAGATCCAGTTGGAGCAACTGTAGTTTGTGCACCATTTCGAATTCCATATTGCTTAAGATTTTTTATGATCTCCTTCCATTCGATTGTGGGTCGTCCAAAATTTGTCACATGTTTAACAAGAGGCTTTGGCGTTTGCCACTTCACATCTTTGGGATCATAAATACTACCAACAATACCTGGGAAAGGTCCTCTTACTTTGGCTAGTTCGATACTAGCTCTCATAGAGTGGTATCGGATAAACTCCATTACTTGCGAGGCCAACTCTTGCCCTTTTTGGCTCCCATATCTCACTCCCACCAAATACATCATGTCTGAAAGCCCCATTACAGAAAGTCCAATTCGCCTAACTTGTCTTGCCGCCTCTTCGAGTTCTGGTACCGCCGCTACGTACTTATTGGCGTCGACTACATTATCAAGCAAACGCACCGACATTTCTACCGTTTCAGCAAGTTGTTCCCAATCCAATCCATAAACCAATCGACCTTTACCAAAATCATCTTTCACTTTTTTAACATGATTTTTAAGATTAACTGATCCTAAGCAACAATTTTCATACGGCCCCAAAAACTGCTCTCCGCAAGGATTTGTTGCTTCCAGCGTATATAAATGAGGTACCGGATTATGCCTATTGGCTTCATCCAAGAAAAGTACTCCAGGTTCTCCATTTTTATGTGCATATTTTACAATCTCAGCAAACAACTCTCTTGCTGTGACCATTTTATAAAGTTCTCCACCTTCAGGATGTCGCAAAGCAAAATCAGAATCGTTTTTAACAGCTTTCATAAATTCGTCAGTTATTCCAACTGAAATATTAAAATTGGTTATCTGACCTTCGGTTGCCTTACATTTTACAAATTCATAAATATCGGGGTGCCACACAGGCAAGACTGCCATTGCTGCACTTCGTCTTCCACCACCTTGTCCAATTACCCAAAAAGCTGTGTCATAAACTTTAATAAAAGATACTGCTCCCGTAGCTTTACCTTTGGTAGTTGATATAGTTGCTTCTTTTGGTCGAATTCTGCCAAAAGAAAATCCCACTCCCCCTCCAGTTTGCAAAGTCAAAATTGCCTTACGGAGCACTGAGAAGATGGAATTAGCCCCTTTACCAAGATCATCATCGATTGGTAGCACAAAACAATTGGCAAGTTGGCCATACTTGGTACCAGCGTTAGCCATTGTTCTACCATTTGGAACAAATCTCATTTCATACATCATTTCAAAAAACTTTTCTCTAACATCAAGCATTCCTTCAGTACCCCTGGCATAATTATTTTCGGCTTCAGCTACCACCCTTGCAGTTCGCATAAAAATCTCGGCTGGGGATTCAACGGGCGAGCCGTTTTCATCGCGCAAACTGTAGCGATTTACCATAATAGCCGCTGCGTGTGGATTAAGCTTGGTTTGTTTCATCTTTGCCTTCCAAACGCTCTATTTCTGCCTTAAAATCATTCAAATCCTGAAAATCTCGATATACAGATGCAAAGAGAAGATATGCCAGTGGATCAAGCTTTTTTAATCTATTGATCACAAGATTACCCACTTCCCAGCTACGCACTTGTGTAGTGGCTTTCTTACGGAGAATAGATTCAATCTCATCGATCATTTCCTCAATTTGCTCCATTGTAACTGGGCGCTTCCACGTAGCCTTCATAATTCCATGCTTTAGCTTGTCTCTATTAAAATCTTCTGTCTTTCCACTCTTTTTTATAACTTTTATGTCAACTCCTTCGGCTCGCTCATAGGTAGTAAATCTCTTGCCACATTTTGGGCATTCTCGCCTACGTCGCATAGTACTACCCTCTTCAGAGATTCTCGACTCTAGTACATTTGTATTGTCAAACTGACAATAAGGGCATTGCATATCTATCTCCTAACGCTATATCTAGTGGCGCTTATCCAACATATCCCCTACCATTAGGGGCGTCAACTAGGCAGGACTGTATCAAATATGACCATTTTTTATTCCCCGCCTGCAAGCCTTCTTTCACAAACAGTGCAGCAGTCACACCCCCCGTCCGCAGTATGCCAAATCTTCTGCCTATCGGTATTACAACCTCTACAATGGCCAGGGGTATAGATTCCCTCTGGATACATGCCGTTTGGCTCCCCACTAGTCGTGTCAATGGAGTCTGTGTAAGAATATTGATAATCAAATGTCGGGGATATTACCTCAAAGGTATATTTCGATCCAATTAAATTAAATGGTTGTTGCGCAAGTTTACTTCCAGATCCACCACAACCAGTAGCTCGGGCTTCCCGTGCAAGTGGATTAGATGCAAATCTAGCAATAATACTCTCCCGGAATGAGCACATCTCAGCAATCTTGATCTCCGTCAATGAATAGTCTTTGTGATAATCAAACCTGGTTACCTGGGTTTCAAACCCCCCACATCTCTCTGCCTTAGCAAGATCTGCCATCTTTGCAATCTCAGTCAAAATTTGCTCCTCACCCAATCCTAGATATTCTTTACCAGCTTCTAGTGCAAATATATCTGCCATTGCATTAACTAGCGCCTGTTGATCAATATCACTTTCCCGATCACGCACAGAACGAAGGATTCTTTTAGTAAAATCTTGGATCATCGCTTCTCGCCTAACAAGAGCATTATCATCTTGCTCAAGCTTCATCTGATTAGCCGCCATTTCAACAACTCTATCCCAGGATTCATACCCCAATCTTTTTGCCAAATCATCGAGCTGGTAAACCAGACTATTCATAAGAACTGGGTATGCGACAAGCTCTTCTGCAGTTAGGTTTTCTAATCCATAGCCAAGCATCTCTCGTGTTCTTTGTAGATTACCAAATTCTTGCAACATTTCCCAATGTTCATCTAGACCAATGTATCTTGTTGGTAATGAGAAAATACTATATCTCCAACCATTTCCCTCTTCGTGATCAAGAAGTCCAACAAATGTTCCACTTTTCTTAATTCCATCTTGATCCACATAAAAATCACCTGGATCACTGGCATTAATAACTATCGGCATCGATTCCTTAACATCGTACGATGTTAGGATCAACTTCATCATGTTTTGCATACCTAGTAATTCATGTTCAAATCGATTTGCAGCCAGTTCATCTCCTCTAGCTCGCCAGTAGATAATAGAATTTTGCATTAAAGATAAGTAATTGGGATCTAGTTCTCCATTTTTACCTATCCAGATTGATTCTTGTCTAGGCTGTAACATTTTTTCGCCCAAAAATGCACCTACATGCCTTATTACATCATCTTTAACTACAGTTTCTGGATGATAAAATCGCAAATCAAAATCACTCGCAAATTTCTGCGTGACCAAAGTCTCTAAACTTCTATTCTCGACAACTTGCACAACCATCCTTCCGCTCCTTGCTCGGGAACGCTTGAAGGTGAAATTGCATTAGTTCCCGACTATACGGTTGCGGCACAGCTCTAGGGTTACGCTAGATTCCTATTAGCTAATTTCACTTACGTGTTAACAAGCTCGATGTTACTCTTGACCATCAGCTCGGTCAATACATCTTTCCATCTCATATCCAACACGCTCTTTAATCATTTTATTTATTCTCCCAATTTCATCTTTTGCTGTTCCCTTTGCAAGTTCTTCAAGTTTACTTAGCTTTATTACATATTCTTCTTTTGGTCCAAAATTACACGCTAACTTCTCTTTTTCCATATTTAATAGGCTTTGGTCCCAATATTTAGCTCCGCGTACAATCTTGTAAGTTCCAGTTAAAGCATTTCCTTTTACTATTTGCCCAGCTCCACATTTAATTCGATCTTCGCCAAGTTTCCAGCCCAAAAGAACTTTTTGTTTTCCAGTTGCAAATAAGTATAAGATGCTCCCCTCGATTTCAAAGTTGTTCTCACATTTCCACCAGTTATCGCTAGCAATTTCACGAGCCAAAGCGTTGCGATCAAACATTTCCTGTCCAACTTGACCTTGCAATCCTATTTTCCCTATAGATTTCATCATTCCAGCATAAAAGATAGATACGCCAGCAACGATTGTTCCAATAGACAACAACAATATACTTCGCAAAGTATTATTCATCAACCTCAGTGTATCACGCTAAATAACCATGCTCAGAATAAACTTGGCATAAACTTTAGTCACCTGCTTTAGAGATTCTAAATCTACCCATTCGTTCTCCCCATGTTCCCCACCTCCATCTGGTCCATATCCACATACTGTTGGAATATCTCTCTTAACCAGCCAATGTGCATCGTTTCCAGGGCCTGCCCCCCTAGTATCCGGCGTTCTTCCCGTCACGTCATTAATCGCCTGTTGCAGATTAACCACAACTTCTTCCTTTGGATCAATTTCAACCGCAGGCACAAACAACAAGTCTTGCAAATCATACTTAATACCAAGTTTATAAAGCTTTTCGACTATTAACAATTTAACTTGAGTGTCTGAATTACCTGGCAACAATCGCACATCTCCATACGCTTCTGCCTTGGAAGGAACTGCACTCGTAGAGATTCCTCCCTTCATTTTTGTTGGAAAGGTAAAAACAGGACGTCTATTAGGGAAAGTTTTCGACTGTTTAAAAGGAATTTCAAGTCCTTGTAAGGTTTCTATCGCACGAGCCATGTCGACTACAGCATTATGTCCCTTTTCACCTCTTTCCCATGCTCCAATTCCAGTGTGTACTGCTTCTCCAAAAACTACTAGCTTAAATCGATACAAGCCTCTGTGGCCAATCCTGACATATTCTGTTCCAGGCTCTCCTATCAAACAAGCTTTTGGGATATATCCATCTTCTAATAAGAATTTAGTTCCAAAACGAGATGACGCTCCAGATTCTTCATCTACCACAAACGCCATCATCACTCTTCCAGAAATTTCTGCTCCAAGCTCTTTTAGGGCATTTACTGCATAAATATATGCTGTAAGCGTAGCTTTCATGTCGCAGGCTCCTGCTCCATACAGTTTTCCAGCTCTCACTTTGCCAGAAAAAGGAGTTTTAATCACGGTTTCATCCACTTGAGCAGTGTCCATGTGTCCATTTAGCATAATGGTCTTTCGAGCTCTTCTATCTCCCCACTCCGCAACTACATTGCATCGAATTTTATTTGTTCCTCTGTATTTTGGTTGTAGTCCAAATTCATCCAATTTTTTATAGATTAATTCTGCAACATTACCCTCAACTGCAATATTCTCAGGAGAATCAATTGGATCAAATGAATTCACGCTCTTAGCTTTAACCAGTTGAGACAAAAACTTCACTTGCTCGGCAAATCGGGCTTCTACTGCTTCGTTAATTGTTTTTGTTGATAGCACCTTCACGTTGCACTCAGTATACCACCTCTAGCAACTATCCCAATCTAATATCTCGCAACTTGTGTTCTAGTCGCTTCGACAATCTTACCTATCGCTTCTACTGTTTCTTCCAGCTTGCCATCATCGTTAGCGACAACATAGTCAAAATCGTGCCACTGTCTTTGCTCCCACTCAGCCATATCCATACTCCAAGAAAGTCCTTCTGCGCTTTCGCTTTCCCTTTCTTCCATTCTTTTTTTCAAAGTTGAAAGTTCCGTTACCGCCAACATTACAAAAGCCGAATGTGGGAACATTTCCTTAACTTTTTCTCTTATATTTTTTACACCTCTTACATCAATTCTCCAGATCACATCATGTCCAGAGGAAAGAGCTTCTTGTACGTGTGTTTTTTGACCACCCCTGTAATGGCCTCTGTACTCAACCCATTCAAAAAAAGCTTCCTCAGCAATTAATTTCTCAAATTCTTCTCTTGTTACAAAATGGTAGTCAAATCCATCTTTCTCTTCAGCTCTCTTAGGTCGGCTATTGGTAGTCACCAATTTTTGCATATTAGGATATTCCTGAAGCAATTTTAGCATTACAGTATCCTTACCAACTCCAGAAGGTCCAGATAGAACCAGCAATACTCCTCGTTGTTTTTGACTCTCAATTTCAAGAGCAGCACTATCTATCTTGTCATTACCATTCATGGTCATATGCATAAGTATTAAGTATTATAATACAACTATGTTTCTACGCACATCCCCAAAAGATTTCTTTACTCTCTCCAAGTTTCGACTTGCCAAAAACTCAAAGCTAACTCGCAAGCCATGGCTTCTTCCACTTCTAATCATTAGTTCCTTATTAGCTATTCTTCTTCTAGTTTATTTTTTCCGCGACCTGCCCTCACCTACTAATCTTCAAAAAGATGTATATCCTATTTCTACCAAAATCTTAGATCGCAAAGGGAAACTCCTTTATGAAATTTACGACTCTCAAAATCGAACTCCTATCGCTCTAAGCACAATCCCTAAATATGTCTCACTCGCAAGCGTAGCAATAGAAGACAAAAATTTCTATCGCCATCATGGTTTTGACACTGGTGGAATATTGCGCGCTGCTTACAAAACCCTCTCTGGGCAAAGACTAGAAGGTGGAAGCACAATTACTCAACAATTAGTCAAAGTTGCTCTTCTTTCCCCAGAACGCACTCTCAGTCGTAAACTTAAAGAAGCTGTTTTAACAATCGCCACCGAACTTTTATATAGCAAAGCTCAAATCATTGAGATGTATCTTAACCACATTCCATATGGTGGAACTGTTTATGGAATAGAGGCTGCTTCTCAAACATATTTTGACAAATCAGCCAAAGACTTAACCTTGGCCGAGGCTGCTCTTCTTGCCGGGCTACCCCAAGCTCCCACTCGCTATTCTCCATTCTTCAATCCAGATTCTGCCAAAATAAGAATGAGTCAAGTTCTTTCTGCCATGCTTGATCAGAAGTTAATTACTCAAGAAGAAGCAGATACTGCCAAAAAGCAAGAGATCCATTTTTCTGCTCCTACATCAGACATTAAAGCCCCCCATTTTGTCATGTATGTTAGAGAGCTACTTGAACAAAAATATGGACTAGAACGACTAAGCATTGGAGGATTACGCGTAACCACTACTCTAGATCTAGATCTACAAGAAGTTGCCGAAGCAACGCTTTCTGCCGAGATGACGAGTCTCAAAAAACTAAAAATTAGCAATGGTGCTGCTCTTGTTACCAATCCTGGTAGTGGTGAAATATTGGTCATGATTGGAAGTAAAAATTACTTTGATGATGAGATCGACGGCAAAGTAAACATTACCACTCGTCTTCGTCAACCCGGTAGTAGCATCAAACCCCTTAACTATGCTTTAGGCATTGAAAACAACACAATTACTCCAAGCACTATGCTATTAGACACTCCTATTTGTTTTGAAGTTACAGGTCAACCAGATTACTGTCCCAAAAATTACGACAACACTTTTAGGGGTCTTACTCAAATTCGCTTTGCTCTTGGCAACTCACTTAATATAGCAGCAGTCAAAGTTCTTGCGCTTAATGGATTGCCAGAATTTATCAATTTTGCAACTAGAATGGGGATTACTACCTGGGAAAATCCCGACAACTATGGTCTTTCACTAACTTTGGGTGGAGGAGAAGTTAAGATGACAGACATGGCAGTAGCTTTTGGAGTATTTGCCAACAATGGTGCTCGTGTTCCACTTCACGCAATTATCAAAATTGAAGATAGTAAAGGTCAAATAATTGAAGAGTACAATCCAAATGATAACAAAGAAAAAGTTATAGAACTATTAAATTCCGATCCAACAACCGACACTTCATCTCCGACCTCCACCCCCACCAAAGTATTGTCGTATGGCACAAGCTTCTTAATTTCTCATATTCTTGCCGACAACAATGCTCGTTCAGCTGCATTTGGCACAAACTCCGTACTTAATATTCCAGGAAAAACAGTTTCCGTTAAAACGGGCACCACCAACAATTTAAGGGACAACTGGACTATCGGTTATACCCCAGATTATTTGGTAGCCACTTGGGTAGGCAACAACGACAATACTCCAATGAGTTATGTTGCTTCAGGGATTACGGGAGCTTCTCCAATTTGGCAAAAAATAATCAAATATATCTTAAAAGATACAAAAACCACAGGGTTAACTCCGCCTAAAGATATCATAGAAGGTGCTTCTATTTGTTCTGACTCTGGCATTGCTCCAGATGCGTCAATTTCATGTCCCACAAGGTATGAATATTTTCTCAAAGGAAAAGTCCCTTCACCTGCCCTAAACCCAATTGAACGCAAAGATATTTTCGTCAATCGCAGTACTCGTCGCCCCCCTGAGAACGAAGGCGAAGCTGCAGATGTTGAGCTGGAAAGTCACATTGTCGCCCAAGATCATTTTGTCAAAGATTATTGTCTCGATTGTCAACCCAAGAGCGAAGGAGCTCCCAACTCCCCTCCAACCTACTTCCCCTATTCTGCCTTTAAGATTACACAATGAAAATATTTATTACTTTCATCTCGTTTATTGCCATAATAGCAACGATATATGCGTTAATTCCACCAACTACTCCATATTCTGCAGGATCAGTCAACCAAGTTCCAATGATTTTGGGAATTACCAATACACAACCATATAGAGTTCTCGGGTTTCTACCGCACTGGAATTTGAAAAAAGTTAGTTCAACAGCACTACAAAGCATTACCGATTTAGCATATTTTGCGCTTGAGATTGATGGTAAAGGCAATTTAATAACCAAAGTTAACAGTCGAGAAGAACACCCAGGATGGACAAATTTTAAAAGATTTCAAAAAGATTCTCGTTTTGCCACTATTCCCCTTACTCTCACCATTCAAATGCTTGATAATACAGAAATTGAGAATTTATTAAACAATAAAATTAATCGCAAAAATGCAATTAATACTATTCTTGATTTAACTACTACTTATTCACTACATGGAATTAATCTCGATTTAGAACCAACAGGTATTGTACCAATCTCTACTCGTGAGAATTTTACTTTATTTATTGAAGAACTTAGTCAGAGTATGTCCTTTCGTCACTTAAGTGGTTTAGAAGTATCTGTTGATATATATCCCACTTTAGTTGGAAAACAAAGATTGTGGGATCTTCCCAGGCTCGCCCCTTACGTTACGTATTTTGTCATCATGGGTTATGATTACCACTATAGAGGTAGTGATACTGCTGGGCCAGTCGCACCACTAAGAGGAGCAACTACATTTTTTAACGACGATTTAACCACGAATTTAGGTGAGATAAGTCGTATCCTAGCACCAAATAAAATTATTCTTGGCATTCCGTTCTATGGTTATCGTTGGGTAACAACTACCACAGATAAGTATAGTCCAACAATAGGAAGTGGAGTAACGGCTCCATTAAGCGATATTTCTGCACTTTTATTAGCGAATCCAGACGACATCCGTTGGGATCGGGACTCATTCACCCCTTATCTAATAATCGATAACGGAAACAAAATTTCTCAGATATATTTTGAAAACGAACTCTCTTTAGGTCTTAAGTTGGATCTAATAAAAAGCAGTACTTATCAAGGGATAGCTATTTGGGCACTCGGATATGAAGGCGACAATTTATCTCTCTGGCAAACAATATTTAACAAACTACGTAATTAATAGCTTATGCAACAAATTTTGATGTATTTTGGGAAACCAATTACTTATCTAATCAAAACAACACTATTATCTATACTTTTCGTATTAAAACTAACAACAAGATTATCGAAAATACATTTTCCTAATTATAATTTTCCAAAATTACACATTACAAGGCAAATTTCAAGTTCATTTATTTCATGGCTAGCAATTATTCTCGTCACTTTAATCTCGATGGGTAATTTAAGTTTAATATTATTGAAGTGGTATCAGTCATTACCTTCGCTTTCTACTCTCGAAAATCCACCTTCGTTAACTACCAAAATACTTGATCGTAATGGAGCGCTACTATATCAAATATATAGAGATGAAAATCGTTCGCTAATAAAGCTCACAGAGCTTCCAAATTATTTTATCCAAGCTACCATTGCAATTGAAGATAAAAATTTCTTTACTCATCATGGGTTAGATTTTATTGGGATTATTAGAGCTTTTAGCAAAAATATTGTCAATTGTCGTCTATATACAAGGTCCTGTACCCCAGAAGGTGGAAGCACCATTACTCAACAGCTTATCAAAAACACATTACTTACTTCTCAAAAAAATATCAGTCGCAAGCTCAAAGAGGCAGTGTTGGCGATAATGGTTGAGCGAGAATATTCAAAAGAAAAAATTTTAGAACTTTATTTAAACGAAGTAAATTATGGTGGCACGGCTTACGGCATTCAAGCCGCCAGTGAATTCTATTTTAACAAAAGTGCCAATCAATTGACTTTATCAGAAAGCGCACTTCTTGCGGGATTAACAACTTCTCCTACCACTCTCTCCCCCCTTGGAAGTCATCCTTATTTAGCTAAAGAACGCCAATTACTTGTACTATCCAAAATGGTCGAAAATGGCTTTATTTCACAGGATGAAAAATTAAAAGCTTCTCTCGAGCCTCTAATCTTACGTCCCAAAAATATTTCAATATCAGCACCTCATTTTGTCATGTGGCTCAAGGAACAGTTGGTTACAGATTATGGTGAAGACCTAATTTCTCAGGGTGGTCTTACAATTACAACTACTCTAGATCTCAATAAACAACAAATTTTAGAATCAGAAATCAATCAAGAACTTTTACGTCTTCAAAATTTAAAAGTTACAAATGCTGCTGGTCTAATAACAAATCCTCAAAACGGAGAAGTTCTAGCCATGGTTGGAAGTCATGATTACTACGATTATGAGCATGATGGACAAGTTAATATCACGACATCAAAACGTCAACCAGGAAGTAGCATTAAGCCAATTACATATCTCCTTGCACTTATGAATGGTTTAGGCCCAAATAGCACCATTGAGGATGCTCCCGCATGCTTCGCCTCGCAGGGTCAACCACCATATTGTCCACAAAACTATGACGGTCGATTTCACGGTTCCGTCACTCTTAGAACCGCACTTGCAAGTTCGTACAATATTCCAGCTGTGAAGTTGCTAAATAGCTTGGGCATAACCAACATGATTAATCTCGCTAAGCAAATGGGGATTACCACTTGGGACAATCCATCACGTTTTGGTTTATCTCTAACACTAGGAGGAGGAGAGGTAAAAATGGTCGACATGGCCGAAGTTTATGGCACTATCGCCAACAATGGCACTCACGTACCTCTAAAGGATATTCTTTCAATTACTGATTCTAACGGGAGAATGCTCAAACCAATCACCAATGAATTCTCCTCTGAAGAGGTTATTCCCCCATCTATTGCTTTTCAAATTAGCAATATTCTCTCTGATAATTTAGCTCGCTCTCCTGCATTTGGATATAATTCTGTATTAAATATTCCCAACAATCAGGTTGCCGTCAAAACTGGTACTACCAATAACTTGCGCGATAATTGGACTTTTGGTTATACACAAAATGTATTGGTTGCAACATGGGTTGGCAATAATGACAACTCTCCCATGAGTTCTGTAGTTTCTGGAATTACTGGTGCATCACCTATTTGGCGACATACTATCGACAAATTATTAGATCCAAAAAATCCAAATGTCTTTACTCCACCACCAGGGACCAGAAAAATTGCACTATGCAAAGAAACCAAAGGAATTTATTGTAAAGGCTTGTGTCCCAGTGCTCCGATTTATGAATATTTTACTGCCGGATCAGAACCAAAAGACACTTGCCAACAACAACAGTCTGGAACGATACAATAATTATTCTACAATTACTTTCGATTGCATTATCGTAGATTTATTTATTGGAGATACTGGCGAACTACTTGAATCAACTCCCATTTCACCTCCAACCCACAATAATAATCCCACCAATAATATTAGAAACAAAAAAATTACACCACTCCACTTACCAATAGCATCTTTCTTTTTGGCTTTTTTACGCTTAGCTACACTCTCTGATACGACTTCCACCTCCTCTACTTCTTCCACTTCTTCAATAATGTCTTTTGATTCATGTTTTTTCATTTCCGCAACTCCTCTACTCTTTTGACAATAACTTCTGCTACTTGATCAATCGTCATTCCAGAAGTATTAAGAA
Source organism: bacterium (assembly GCA_037133595.1). Lineage (GTDB taxonomy): Bacteria > Patescibacteriota > Microgenomatia > UBA1400 > UBA12108 > JBAXNV01. Next base: position 10,729 of record JBAXNV010000009.1, on the reverse strand, counting down.
TCCACGCCCCAGGTGCTTTTTTAAGTGGCGCAATTGTACGATGACTATCTCGATAATCTCTCTCCTCTAAATCTTTTAATACTTCTTCTATCGAAATATCTTCTCCGCGCGACAACAATTCTCTATGTCGTCTTTGTGCTCTTTCTTTTTGGTCTGCATCCATATAAACAAGTAAATCTGCTTCAGGAAGTACCACAGTTGTAATATCTCTCCCTTCCATTACCACATTTTGTTCTCTCCCAATTTTGCGAGCAAGTGGTGTAATGTAGTCACGTACAGCAGCATATTGCGTAATTACAGAAACTCCCTTGCTTATTTCTTCGGTTCGAATAATCCAAGATACATCTACTCCATCAAGCGTTACTGTACAAAGTCTGCCATCTTTTTCCTCTTCAGAAGGGATTGATAAAGCAACTTGCGGTTTATTCTTAGTCAAAAAATTAGCAATTCCGGCTTCATCAGTCAGTTCAATGCCGGCGTTTTTTATAACTAGTGTCAAACTTCTATACATTGCTCCCGTATCAACATAAAGAAATCCGAGTCTTTGGGCCACGATTTTTGCCGTTGTGCCCTTACCCGCCGCTACAGGACCATCAATGGCTATTTGAAAAGTTGAGTGGGTCATAATTTAACTATGTTATCACAAGACCCATACTCTTTATACTTCTGTGCTTACATTAATTGTATTATCGATTGATTTGCGAGAGCGTTAATAGTTTGTTCTTTGCACCTACATCCTGCAGTATCGATTCTGCGTTACGTAGCCCCCATTCAATAGCTTGTTCATAGCTCTTACCATAAAGCACCCCAGAGACCATACCACTAGCAAAAGCATCACCAACTCCTGTTGTATCTATTACTTTTTTTGGTACTCTCGCTTTATAAGCAAAGCTAACCCTTCCCGAGCTTGCCGAAGGATGCCAAACTCTACCACCCCTACCTCCATCCGTGATTATTGTTACTAGCGCATTTGAAGACGGGGCAACAGATGCAGCTACGGCCTCATTCTTTATACCACTTCCAAACAATACAGCAGCTTCTTCTCTATTCACAAATAACATTTCGACATATTCTGTCAAAGCTTGTGCTTCTTTGCTTTGTTCCACCTCCGTCAATCCAGGGTTCCACGAAACTCTCACTCCATTATTCTTTGCCCAAATAAATAATTTCTTTACTAATTTTAAATTACCACCCAAGGATGTTACATTAAGCCATCTAGTTTCTAGTTCGTTCCATGGAATATCTTTCTCTGTCAACATCGCCGATGCGCCCCGATAAACCATTATCGATCTTTGTCCATCTTTTGGTACCAAAATTGCCGAAACTGCAGTTGTTTCCTTTTCTTCTTGTACGCAATACTTTGTTTCTACTCCAGATTCTTGCAAATCTTTATAAACGATAAGTGATGCTGGGTCGTTCCCCATTTCGCATATGCACGCTGTCTTAAGCTCCTTTTTTGCAAATGAAACAGCAGTATTTGTCGCTCCACCTCCTGATGTTATCGTTACATCCTCGACTTCGGTCTTTCGACCATATATTTGACACAGCGCCACTCCTCCGGGTATAGCAGAATCATGTATCACCTGAAATTTTTCACTACGCATCACGATATCTAGTGTCGCTGCTCCAACCGTCACAACATCAAAATTTGTCATACCTTCATGCTATCACAAGCTTGAGTTGGTTATACAAACTCTTTTGGTCAAGTCCAAATTGTTTGTAAACTTCTTCCCATGAAGCACTTATCCCAAAACTATCATTTATGCCAATTCGTGTAACTTGTACTGGCAATTCTTGCGAAAGTGTTTCAGCCACTACGCTCCCAAGCCCTCCTATTATTTGATGATCTTCTATAGTTACAACTCTTCCGGTTTTTCTAGCACTCTCAACCAAGGCTTTGGCATCAAATGGCTTAATCGAACTTGCATTAAGGACCTCACAGTCAATGCCATCTTGGACTAGTTTTTCCGCAATCATTAGAGCATCCCAAACCTGTATTCCACAAGCTACTATGGTTACATCTTTTCCTTCTCTATATTTGTACATTTTTCCTACTTCAAAATTAATTGGTTTTGTATAGTTGGCATACTCTGGTCTTGTTGTTCGGATATACACAGGACCATTAATTTTGGCTGCAGCTACCATAGCTTCAGCAGTTTGATTGGCGTCAGCAGGAGTTAATACTGTCATATTGGGCAATACTCGCATGATAGCAATGTCTTCGAGTGCTTGATGGCTTGGGCCATTTTCACCTACTGATACCCCCGTATGTCCCCCAATAATTTTTACATTCGCATTTGTCAAACATACTGATACTCGTACTTGTTCCCAACTTCTCCCTGGAGAAAATACCGCATAGCTTGATGTAAAAGGAATCAAGCCTTCTAGCGCCATTCCAGTTGCAACCCCAATCAGATTTTGCTCAGCAACCGAAACATCCAAAAATCGATTTGGATATTTTTTCCCAAAAGAACTCACTCTAGTTGTTTCTGCAAGATCGGCTGTCAAAACAATTACACGCTGATCATTTTCGAGTTGAAAAAGCCCCATCTCTACCCCATTTCTCCCAGCTAGCTTGGGAGCCGTACGCCATTCTGGGATGAGATATTGATCGTTATACATAAATAGCCCTTTTCAAAAATATGTTTGAGTTGAGGCGAGTCTGCGAAGCACAAGTTGCAAAACTCATCGCAGGCCGACGAGTCGAGATAAGAGGCAGATTTCGTAGCAACGAAATACTGCCGGTTTTGCGGTTGTGATTTACTGCGAGCCGATAAAAGCAAATTGATTTCATATCCCAAGCTCCCTTATTGCCTGCTCATATTGCTCATCTGTCAATCTTCCATCGTGCCATTTTGGGGTATTTTCCATAAACGATACTCCCTTCCCCCCAATTGTCTTTAAAACAATTGCAGTCGGTGTTTGATTATTGTTGTTTATTCTCTGCAACAATTCTTGTAGTTTTTCTGCATTATTGCCATCAACCAAAAGTGTGTGGCACCCCCATGCCTCAAACTTACCTATCAACGAGCTATGTCCAGCAAGTTCAGTCACAAAATGTTCAATTTGGATATTGTTTGCATCAATTAACCACGTAATATTATCTAGTTTTTCTCTCACCGATAGTCCAATAGCTTCCCAAGCTTGTCCTTCTTGAAGTTCACCATCAGAACACACACAATATACTCTAGAATGCATATTTCTCTTCAATTTTAGAGCTTTTGCAATCCCAACAGCCACACTCATTCCCTGTCCAAGCGGGCCAGTACTAGCTTCAATTCCCGGCAAACTACTTCTATCAGATAAGCTTTCTGGATGAACTGGCAAACCATCTGGTTGGGCAAAGCTAGCCAACTTTTCCTTAGGGAAAAAACCTGCCTTTGCAAGGGCAGCGTAAAGAATCGGTACATAATGACCACAAGACAAAATAAGGCGATCTCTATCTTCATTCCATGGATCTTCAGGATGATATTTAAGAATATCGCCAAAGTAAAGTGTAGCAAAAAGATCTGCAGAAGACATTGGTCCAGCCAGATGAAGATTAAAATTACTTCGTGCCATAGCCAACACTTTGGCACGCAATTCATTGGCAATTAATTGTAAATTTTGGGCAGGCATAGCTACAGTATACCCTAGCTCATAAAAACACTCTCACTACAATGTTGGCAATGCGAATGATCAATTCTAGCAAGAGACTCTTCCATTTTATGAATCATAGGCAAAATTTCGACTACCGTATCTACTATTCGAAAAACATCCATTTCGTGAGCATCAATTAACATGTTTGTTTCAATAGCCTCAATCACAGGTCTCCAAAAAGCTCCTACCAAAATAAATGGTTTATGATGTCCATAGTACAATTTTGCAAGTACCCATGCTGTTCCAAGTTCCGACATCGTCCCCGTGCCACCCTGAAACAATAAAAACATATCAGATTCTTCCATAAGTCGATATATGCGCTCAATATAGTTACCAGTTTTAATTTCAACATCTGTTACATTCGAGAGATATCTTCCCTCAAATCCAGTTGCATGTTCTGGGAAAAACGTCACCGAAACAGTCGATCCACCGACAGACTCTGCGCCATTTGTCGCTGCAACCATAACCCCAGGACCACCACCATTTACGATAACATAGCCTTCTTTGGCAAGAATTCTAGCAGCTTCAAACGCATCTTGATAAACCTTAGATTCTTTTGTTACAGCTGCATCTCCAAAAAATGCAATTCGTTTTACCATTGATTTTCTAGGTAATTTGTCTGGTTTCATAAATTTCCTTTCCAATAAGAACTATTTTCTCCCACTTCGGTTGCTCCTGCTTCTATAACTAATTTTTGGGTTTCTTTATCAATCCCACCATCAATCAATATTTTCCCTGTATATATTTCTCTCAAGTTTTTAATCTTATTAATTACTCTCATATCAAACTTACTTCCACTTGTCCCCCCAGGAACAGACAGCAACAATACAACGCTAGTAAGTTGCAAAGCGTAAGCATCAATAGATTCGATTGGAGTTTCAATCATTAACGCCAAACCACCTTCAATATTTTGTTTGTAATCATGGATTGTCTGTAAGAATAATTCTTGTGACCCCATTCTCTCAATTTGCCCAATAATTCGTTTTGGGTCAAGCGCTACACATTCTTCTATCCATTCTGTTGGATCATCCACTAGCAAATGAAAGTCAATTTCCAGGCTAGTTAAATCTAATGCCTGCAGGTCTGCCGGAGTCACTCCATACCAATTAGTAAGCAATCCATCTCCAATATCAAAATGGACTCTTTGTTCATTATTAGAACGAATAATCTTCAATTTCTTTTCAACTTCTTCGATATCACTCTCCATGATAATTGGTGTCAATAGATTCATTTTTTACTTGGTCCGATATTTATTCTTTATTAGATATTCTGATACTTTCGAGTTTCCCAATTCTTCTTATGTGTCGCGAGGCTTTACTAAATTCTGTTTCCAAAAACATTCTCACCCTTTCGCGCACCGCTTCTTCGCTAGTCCAATCTGCTGGTATTACCAATATATTTGCATCCTCATCTTGCCTTCCTTGAATAGTCACTTCTTCGCTAAATCCGAGTATCGCCCTCACTCTTGGAAACCGGTTAGCCACCATCTCCATTCCATGTCCACTTCCACAAAATAATATTCCTCGACTAGTCCCTCCATTACCTTCGATTGACTCAGCTACTTTGACTCCGTAATCAAAATAATCATCGTCTGGATCAAATCCAAATGCTCCCACATCCTCTACTTCTTCGCCTTGTTCTAGTAGCCATGCTTTGAGACTTTCCTTCAACTCATAGCCTCGATGATCGCAGCCCAGATATATCATTGCTTTATGTTATCACATCTAGAACCACTCTTTGCTTATCCAACGCACCAGAGATATCTTCACAAGTTGTTCAAATGCACCTTGTCTTGTCACCATTCCTTTTGTAAATACACCCACCGTTCCCTCATTATGGCCTACATCATGATTAAAAAGTTCTGCCATAACTTCTCCAAGTTCTCTTCCTAGAATAATTTCTCTCCTAACTCTCTCTGGCAATTCAACAAATATTCCACCACCACAGCCTTCATTACCATGATCTTTAATTGCAGCCCAAGAACATACATAAAGCTTTCCATCAATTTCTTCTACTCCCCCCTCAATTCCCACTCCCATATCTCCGTAGGCAAGAGCTGCTTTCGCCCTATTACTAGCTCCAAGCTTTGTCTCCAAAGAACTCATTGGCTGATTGGCCACACCACTAGCTACTTCAACTCCACTTACCACACAATCTGGCCATACTCTTCTACATACAGCTTTCACTGCATTAATTTTTACTGGATTGGTACTTCCAACGACTATTCTTATATCATTCCTAACTGCAATCTAGCTTCTTCAGACATCATATCGCTTGTCCAAGGAGGGTCCCACACGAGTTTCAATTCAACAATCATTTCATAAGACACCAGAGTTTCTCGAATCATCTGGTCAATAATTGGAGCGAGTGGGCAACCAGGGGTTGTCAGAGTCATCGTTACGATAATTTTTTCATCGGTAAGGGCCACATCATAAATCAATCCAAGGCTAATTATGTCAATATCAAGCTCTGGGTCTACTATTAGTGAGAGTTTATTCATAACCATTTCTTTTGTTACCATGAGCACAGTATAATACACATTATGGCCAATCCATTCTTTTCAATTATCATCCCAGCTCTGAATGAAGAGAGGTACTTGCCGCATCTTCTCAAAGATTTATCAATTCAAAGTTATCAAGATTTCGAGGTTATTGTTGTAGATGGTAAGAGTGATGACAAAACAGTAATAGAAGCCAAAAAATGGGGTAAATCATTACCATCACTCAAGATCATGATCTCTCCTCGCCGTCATGTTTGTACTCAACGCAATTTAGGTGCAACCAAAGCAAAAGGTGAATATTTCGTGTTTATGGATGCAGACAATCATTTGCCTCCTTATTATTTATTAGGAATAAAATACAAACTAGAGTCAGATCCCACGCAACTTGCCACAACACTTACATACACCAATTCAACAAATACATCAGAAATATCAATTATTAACACAATCAATGTTGCCACGGAGCTTAGCAAGAGAATGGATACTCCTCTATTTTCCGAAGCAATGACCATCATCTCTAGTACACTATTTCTACAAATTAATGGTTTTGATGAAACAATTGATTTCTCAGAGGGCACAGAATTGATACATCGTTCACGAAAATTGGGTTTTGATCATACCGTTTATCATGATCCAAGATATGAATATTCTCTTCGTAGGATCAGAACATATGGAATACTCAAATTAGTGGCTGCAATAGGTCAAAATCAACTTGCTAAATTGACAGGAGAAACCACACCACTTCGCAAAGTTAGAGAGCTTTATCCAATGAAAGGTGGATCAATTTTCGCCAATGCTCCACAATCTCGTACCAAGAAATTTACTCAAGCCATAGATAAATTATTAAGAAATATTTCAATAGAAGATAAACCGCTTACTCTCAAGACTCTTCGACATCAATTAGATAAATTGCTTTCCTAAAACATAAATATACCTATAACAACAGCAATAACCAAGTTAAGCGATATCCAAGTTCCGAGTGACATCCAAACCCTACCAAACTTTGGTAAAAAAATACTAGGCTCATCTGCCCACCAGTCATTAAAGACCATCTTGCCAAAAATCACATCCCATTGAAACAATGCAAAAATTAGCAAATATCCTTCTACATATCGCACTCCCAAAAAAAAAGATGTCATAATCGGTAATCCCAATCCCAAAAACAACAAGTAAAATATTCCAATATATTTCCACTCCCATCTGGCATAAATTTCAATTTTGTTCTGATGAGTATAAGAAAGCTTCCTATCTTCTCGGAATATTAGTCGATTAAACAGTCCATCCACGACCGCCAAACACGTTAAGTATGTTAATGCCAATATTATATGAATCCAGATTTGCATATATCAATCATATCAAAAAATCAGCTCCCTTCTTTCTTAGTCATCAAAAAACCAGCTCTCAGGTAAACCACGAGAGCTGGTTTTGTATTGCGAAAATTAAGCTTTACGAAGAACAGGCATACCAGTACGCGTAGTTTCGACTACTGCGTATCCAGCTGGGACTGAGTCCAAAGCCTCTGCGCGAACATCGCGAGCAAAGTAATAAATTTGCTGTTGACGACCGTTTTTTAGAGTCACTTTTTTACCATGAAGATAATAAGTGGCACCTTTACTGTTTGTGAATGAATAAGCCATTTGTTGATTCACCCCCTTCCAAAATATTTCAAAAAAATAACTTCTTTATTTTTCCTGCAGCCAGGCTATACATCTGGTTATACCTACTTTACCAGAGGTTGTCAATATCCCCACCAGATCACTTTGTAAGTTCTAATATTTTACCCTCGATTTTCTCGAAGGTTGTCTCAATTCCATTTACATAAAACGTTGGCGTAGCAGATATTCGATATCTTGTGGCTGCCAAAGAATCAGCTGCAACCACATCTTTAGTTTCCTGCGATCCAAAGTCAACCGCAAACTTGATCTCATCCAACAGTAGCTCCTTGGCATATTGTTTAAAAACTTCAGAAGGCTCGCTTTGACTCCAATTTGACTGTCTCGCAAACAACAAGTCATGCATTTCCCAAAATTTGCCCTGTTTTCCTGCTGCTTCCGAGGCTTGCGCAGCAATCATGGCATATGGATGGATTGTGCTTAATGGAAAATGACGATAAACAAAAGTTATTTTGCTCTCATATTTCGTAAGTAATTGTTTTAAAGGTATCTGTACAGCACCACATGCAGGGCATTGAAAATCAGAAAACTCCACAACCTCTACATTTCCTGTACCAAAAGTATGAATTTTATTCCCAGATATATCAGTTATTGGCTTACCAGATTGAGCACCAAACTGCCAAAGCAAAGCTACCACCAAAATCACTATCCCCACAGTTCCACCAACAAACCATAATATAGATTTTAGATTCATCATATGTTTTATACCATTGGCCAAACTTGTTTTTCACCTTCCCAGATTTCTATTGCTCCAGTTGGACAAGATTGAGCAGCGAGTAGAATATTCCCTTCTTCATCAACCCCGCCTTCTACGATTTCAGCAATATTCTGTTCATTCAATAAAAAAACATTTGGTGAAATTGCTACACAAGAAGCTGCAGCAATACATTTACTCGGTATTACTTTGATTAGGTACTTACCTATCTGACGTACAAACTTTGCATCATCTGCCATATTATTTCCTTTCATATTTTAATCTAGCGTTATCTTTATCTTTTGCTTCCATCATACCTCTGCATATTGGGCAATACCTAGGTTGTGATAGTCCGTGTTTCTGATAAAGATCTTGCTCTTCCGAACTCCAAACAAACATACTACCACAATTCTCACATTTAACTGATTTATATGTATTCATGAAAACTTCTCGTGTTTAATTTTATCAGATTTCATTCCCAGTTTTTGCAAGTCAGTACTAACTTCCTCTATCATTTTTGGGTTGCCACATAAATACGCTTCCCAACCACTTTTCAAAACTCCGTTCCCAAGATCTTGCAACAAACAGTCCTGCACATGACCCCTACACAGAGTCCACTCGCCTTTTGGCGAAGACAAAACTACGTCAAAAACAAAATTTGAGTGTTCTTCTGCGAGTCTCCCAAGGTTATCAAACCAAAAAAGGTCGCTTTCATCGTGCATTCCCCAGTGCAAGCGAATTTGCCTTTTATTCTGTTTGTTAATCAACAAATCATTAATCATGGCGTACAAAGGCACTATTCCACTCCCAGTAGCAACGAATAATAAATTATCTTTTTCTTGCTCAACAACAAAGTTTCCTAGCGGTGCCAAGATTTCTACATCTTGTCCTATTATTAATTGTTGGATAAATTTGCTTCCCAACCCATCTGGAGTTACATCCACGACAATTGTTATTCCATGATCAACTTCAGGAGTAGAAGCAATAGAGTAGCTTCTTCTTTCTCCGTTTTCATTAATTTTAATAGACACGTATTGCCCAGCTTGGAAAACCAAGTGATTATTTTGCTCTGTTAGCTCAATCTTAACTAACACAAATTTTCCATCTTCAGTTAGAGAATACTTTTCCGCGACTTTGGTTATAAACTTCTGAGGTACGACATTTTCCATAAATCTAATTGTATCAGCGGCTTACTCCCACGTCTCTATCTCAGACTGGGGCAGTTTTAATTTGCGCGGAGTAGTAATAATTAATAATACTGAAACAACGGCAATCCCTATCCCCAAGTAGACAAAGGTATCATATAATCCAACTACCTCTGCAATCCCTCCCGCCAAAATTGGACCAACAATATACCCCAAGCTATTCATCGAACTACATAGCCCAATCAGATGTTGTCTCTCCCTTCCCAGTCTCACCACCAGATCTGTATATACGGCATCCACTAGTGGCCATGTAAGAGCTAGCATTGCGCTAGAAACGAAGGTAATAAACAAATACCACAACACACTATGAAATATCCCAAATAGAGCCAAAGTTACTCCACCCATCAACATAAAAATCTGGGCCCATTTCTTCTTATGTTGTGATATCTTTAGTCGCAAAATTAATGGTCCCATGATCAGCGAGGAAATCATGTAGGTTGTCATCAAAAATCCGCCCCATTGATTTAAATTGGCCAATTCGTCATTAATCATTGTCCCTATAGACCAAAATGTCGCATCCACCAATATCAATACGAAAGACATAATCAATATTGGCCAAACACGCGTCCCGAGAGCTAGCCAATGTCTCACCTCAGCCTTGAGATCAATATGTTCGGCAGTTAGTTCGATGGGTCGTGATTTGATTCTAATAAAACTAAAACAAATATATGCGATTATCAAAGTCCCCATGGCGCCCCACAAAACAAATTTTTCTCCAAATTGAAACAAAAAAGCTCCCAAAAGTGGTCCAATTGCATATGCAATACTACGCATCATCTCAAGAACTGCCCACACAGGGGGACGTTGTATTGGAGTAGCAATTTCCGCAATATACTGTTGTTGTGCAAAACCAAAAAATTCAAAATACACACCCCAAGCCGTCATCGCTACAATCATAACCACTACTATTGGCAAATAGATTACCCCATACAAAGAACCGGCAAATACCATTGCACCGAAAATTGAGAGTAATGTGACATAGCGTGTTGGTTTTTTGTGTTGATTTGCTTGATAATAT
>JBAXNV010000008.1:0-36852 GCA_037133595.1 bacterium | reverse complement strand
CATAACAAGTATGAGTTATGAAAGACAACACGTCTAGTTTATGGGGTACCGGTCAAACCAGGGCAAAATAGAGTTGATGTATCTAAAGCGTGGGAAATGGCGCATGCAGAGAAACCAATCGAAGATAAGGCTCTTGGTATACGAGAGGCAGTGCAAGCTTCTCTCGAGATAAGGTTAAATCCTGAACAACAGCAATGGCGCGAAGCAATGAACATACAGCTTGCCAAACGTCCTCATGCTTGGACAGAAATAATTAATTCAGAAACGGGGTTAAAAGTGATTGTCGCTAAGTTAGTGGATCTATCACTCAATAACTCCTCCGCAAAGAAGTTACTCTTCATGTCTGATAATGGACCAGGACTAATCGCCCTTCAGATAGACAGGGATATTAATTGGCAAGGCTTCGACATTTCAACAATATGTGAACAACGCAATCTTGAAAAAAGACTGACTCAGAAGGATCAAAAACCAGGCACCTGGGGTGTGGTGCTAGACGAGAGGCGAGATTCAGGTGGATATCCATTAGCAATCAGCAGCATACAATTTGATGCAAATGGATTGAAAGCAAATCTCGAAAATGATCCTTCCCTGGTTGCAGATTTAGATAAATCAAACGCATTTTTCAAACAGAAAAATGACGAGAATGCCGCCAGGTCGAGCATCAAGCCAGCAGAAGTTGCCAATTTCTAACCTCGCCCATCTTGTGCTACAATACACTTTGCCTCATTTATTGAGAAATTAGTTATATATTCTCGTGTCAACGTGTAAACGTGCTCACGTGTAAACGGAAAGAAAAAGTATGGCTACCGTCAAAACTCAAAACCGCGAAGTCCCAATGGACAAGATTAGAAATATCGGAATCATTGCTCACATAGACGCAGGGAAAACTACTACATCTGAGCGTATCCTCTTCTACACCGGCAAGAGTTACAAGATCGGCGACATCGACGACGGCAACACCCAGATGGACTGGATGGAGCAGGAGAAAGAGCGCGGTATCACAATCGTCTCTGCTGCCACTACCACCTTCTGGACTCCCCAGTTCCCCGAGAGTCTATTTCATGATTCATTCCGCATCAACCTTATCGATACTCCGGGCCACGTCGACTTTACCGCCGAAGTGGAGCGAAGTCTGCGCGTACTCGATGGTGGTGTAACTGTTCTTGATGCCGAAGAAGGTGTGCAATCTCAGAGTGAGACTGTCTGGCGCCAAGCCGACAAGTACAAAGTACCTCGTATCTGTTTCGTCAACAAAATGGACAAAATGGGAGCTGATTTCAAGCACACCCTTCAAGACGTCGAAGAAAAATTGGGTGCTCACACCGCGATTGTTACCTATCCAATCGGCGCCGAAAGTACTTTCAAGGGTGTTATCCAACTTCTTGAGGAAAAATCCATCATCTGGCTCGGGGACGAAACCGGCGCCAAGTACGAGATTGGCGAGATCCCAAGCGATATGTTGGAAGAAGTCGCCAAAGAGCGCGCTCACCTAGTGGAGCAAATCTGCGAAACCGACGACGCCCTTCTTGCCAAATATCTAGATGGCGAGATCCCAACTGTTCCAGAGCTCAAAAAAGCTCTCCGCGCTGCAACCATTGCTTACAAATTAGTCCCAATGTACTGCGGTACAAGTCTTCGCAACAAAGGCGTTCAACCACTACTTGATGGTATTGTCGAATATCTTCCTTCCCCACTCGACGTTCCTGCTGCCGAAGGCAAAGTACCTCGTACCGATGAAGTAGCGATTAGACCACCAGATACCAAAGCTCCATTCGCTGGTCTTTCGTTCAAGATTCAAGCCGATCCACACATTGGCAAGCTTACTTATCTTCGCATTTACTCTGGTCGCGTCGAATCCGGTAGCTACATCTACAATGCAACAAGAGATGTCACCGAGCGCGTCGGTCGCCTAGTGCTTATGCACGCAAACGATAGGGAAGAAGTACCATTTGCCGAAGCAGGGGAAATTGTCGGAGTCGTTGGTATGAAAGACACCAGGACTGGAGACACTCTTTGTGTTGAAAGCGATCCTATTATTCTCGAAGGAATCTCTTTTGCCGAGCCAGTTATCAGCTTAGCTATTGAGCCCAAGACCAAAGCCGATCAGGAAAAGATGGGTGTCGCCCTAGCTCGTCTCGCCGAAGAAGATCCAACATTCCGAATCAGGACCAATCAGGAAACTGGCCAAACTCTTATTGCTGGGATGGGTGAGTTGCATCTAGAAATTATCGTTGATCGCATGAAGAGAGAGTTTAAAGTCGAAGCCAATGTGGGTAATCCTCAGGTTGCCTATAGAGAGACTATTAGCCAAGAGGCACAAGCTGAAGGCAAATATATCAAGCAAAGTGGTGGACGCGGCCAATATGGTCACTGTTATCTCCGCGTTAAACCCCTTACTCGTGGCGAAGGGTTCAAATTTGTCAACGCAATCGTTGGCGGTGTTGTGCCCAAAGAGTTTATTTCCCCAATTGAAAAGGGTGTCAAAGAAGCTCTCGAGAATGGTGTCATTGCTGGATTTAATTTAGTTGATATTGAAGTAACTCTATACGACGGTAGTTACCACGAAGTCGACTCAAGCGAAATTGCCTTTAAGATTGCCGGGAGTATGGCTGTTCAATCCGCTGTCAAGCAAGCTGGCCCAATAATCTTAGAGCCAATCATGAAGCTCGAGATTACCACGCCCGAAGAGTTTATGGGTGATGTTATTGGAGATGTTAGTAGTAAGCGTGGTCAGATTCTTGGAAGTACTCAAAGAGGCAATGTCCGAATAATTACTGCCATGGTCCCATTGGCAGAGCTATCTCGCTATGCTACAATAATACGAAGCATGACTCAGGGTCGCGCTAGCTTCTATATGGAGCCCAGTCATTACGATCCAGTCCCCAATAATATTGCGGACAAAATTATTAATAAGGAATCAAAAAACTAGTCGCATTTCGACTTGAAAGGAGCATCTTATGGCAGACGTCGCTAAATATGTGCGCAGCAAGCCACACGTTAACATTGGTACCATTGGTCACGTTGATCATGGCAAGACTACTCTTACCTCCGCGATCACCATGGTGCTCGCCAAAAAAGGTCTAGCAGTTGCCAAGAAATATGCCGATATTGATGCAGCCCCAGAAGAGCGTCAGCGCGGTGTTACCATTAACCTTTCTCACCAAGAGTATGAAACCGTCACACGTCACTATGCTCATATTGATGCCCCAGGTCATGCCGACTATATCAAGAACATGATTACTGGCGCCGCTCAAATGGATGGTGCCATTCTCGTTGTAGCTGCAACCGACGGTCCTATGCCCCAGACTCGCGAGCACATTCTACTTGCTCACCAGGTCAACGTCCCCAAGATTGTAGTTGCTCTTAATAAGTGCGATATGGTTGATGATCCAGAACTTCTCGACCTAGTCGAGATGGAAATCCGCGATCTTCTCACCAAGTACAAATTCCCAGGTGATGAAATCCCCATCGTCCGCGTTTCTGCTCTCAAAGCCACTGAAGGCGACCCAGCATGGGAAGCTAAGATTGAAGAGCTCCTCGCCAAAGTCGATGAATATATCCCAACCCCAGAACGCGATCTAGACAAACCATTCCTTATGCCTGTCGAAGATGTCTTCTCAATCAAAGGCCGTGGCACTGTTGCTACCGGTCGTATTGAGCGAGGTGTCGTCAAAGTTGGTGAAGAAATTACTATTATCGGTTTGGGCAAAGACAAAAAGTCTGTTGTCACCGGAGTAGAAATGTTTAGAAAACAACTCGATCAAGGTCAAGCAGGCGACAACGTCGGTATTCTTCTTCGTGGCGTTGAAAAGGAAGATATCGAGCGCGGTCAGGTACTTGCCAAAACTGGCAGTATTAAGCCACACACCGATTTTGAAGCTGAAGTATACGTTCTGACCAAAGAAGAGGGTGGACGTCATACTCCATTCTTCTCAGGCTACAAACCTCAGTTCTACCTCAAAACTACCGATATCACAGGTGAAGTCAAACTCCCCGATGGTGTCGAGATGGTTATGCCTGGCGATAACGCCAAGATGATTGTCAAGCTCATCGTTCCAGTTGCTATGGAAGATGGTCAACGCTTCGCTATTCGCGAAGGTGGTAAGACTGTCGGCGCTGGTGTTGTTACAAAAATATTAGCTTAATCGCTATTTAGAGTCCGCCTTAGGCGGAAGGCTAATTCCAGTAATCTGGGATATAGCCAAATGTGGAGCCTTGGAGTATAATATCCAGGCTCCACATTAACTGGCTACAAATATAATAAGGAACATATGGCAACTGGAAGATTAAGAGTCAAACTAAAGTCATTTGATCACCGCGTTATCGACGAGGCTGCTGCCAAAATCGTCGAAACAGCACTTCAAACTGGCGCCCAAGTTGTTGGCCCAGTACCTCTTCCAACTCGTCGCAAACTTATTGTAGTTTTAACAAGCCCTCACACCGACAAAAACGCCCGTGAACATTTCCAAATTCTTACTCACAAGCGCATTATTGATATTTCTTCTCCCACAAATAAAACTATTGATGCTCTTATGCATCTCGAACTTCCCGCTGGGGTTGGTATCGAAGTGAAAATGTAAATATGAAACAAACACTATTTGCCAAAAAAAGCGGAATGACAGAAGCCTATCTAGGTGATATTCGCATGGCAGTTACCAAGTTAGAGCTTTATGACACTCAAGTATTAAGAGAGAAAAATCAAGACAAAGATGGCTATGTTGCACAACTAGTTAGTTTTGGTAAAGCCAAAAAAAGACCTAACAAAGCATTAGTTGGCATGAACAAGGATGGTATAGTCAAAGCCTTCGTTCGTGAAGTAGCTCCATCCGAAACGATCGTTCTTAGTACTGGCGTCCTCGTTAATGTTCAAGCTATATCTAAGGGCAAGGGAACAGCTGGTGTTATGAAGCGCTGGAACTTTGCTGGTGGACCAAGAACTCATGGTCAATCAGATAGAGCTCGTGCTCCTGGATCAATCGGTCAGGGTACTACTCCAGGTCGCGTATTAAGAGGTAGGCACATGGCAGGACGCATGGGGACTGATACTATCACTGTTAGAAATCTTCCAGTTATAGCACTTGATGAAGCTACTAAATCTCTATGGATTGCAGGTCCAGTACCAGGAGTAAAGGGTGGTTTAGTAACAATTACCGTTACTGATACTACCGTCAAACTAGGCGAACTAAAATATCTCAAAGGTTACAACTCTACTCCAATATCTCCAGTCGAAGAAGTTGTCACAACTAGCGAGGCACAAGGATAAATATGAAACTCACCGTTTACGATACTATCGGCCAAAAATCAACTGCTATTTTAGAACTAGATCCCAAAGTTTTTGGCGAAAAAGTTAACACTGCACTGCTTGCACAAGCTATTCGCATTTATACCGAAAACAGTCACCAAGGCACGTCCAAGGTCAAAACCCGTGGTGAAGTTAATGGAAGTACTCGCAAAATCTATCGCCAAAAAGGCACTGGTAATGCGCGTCACGGTGCTAAATATGCTCCAATTTTTGTTGGTGGTGGTGTTGCGCATGGCCCAACTGGTGTTCGCACAGACCCCTTAATTCTTCCTCAAAAGATGCGCAAAGCCGCTCTAGCATCAGCTCTTTTACTCAAAGTCCAAGATGAATCAATTATTGGGCTCAAAGACGCTAACAAGGCTGATGGCAAGACAGGTAGCGTAATCAAGCTTCTTAGTAATGCAACTAATCATCCCAAACGGAAAGTTCTCGTTATTACCAAAGGTAAAACAGAAAAGCTATTCCAAAGTCTTCAAAACATTCAAAACGTCATGATGAAGAGAGCAAGTCTTGTTAGTGCTTTCGATATAATCGCTGCCGACAAGTTATTAATAACCAAACTTGGCCTTTCCGAATTAGTTGGGAGAGTAAGTAAATAAAGGTATTTTATGATTAACAAACCAGTTTTTACCGAAAAATCATTTATCAATGCTGGCAAAGGAACCTTTACATTTTTAGTCGAAAAAACCACCAACAAAAACGCAGTTAAAGTAATGATCGAGGATATGTTCAAAGTCAATGTTACCAAGCTCACCTCAATGGTAAGGAAAGGCAAGATTGTCAAAACTGGCAAGCGTCGCCTACCATCACTTAGCTCACCTCAGAAAATGGTTCGCGTTTGGCTCAAAAAAGGTCAATCTATTGATTTATTTGATATCAAAAAAGATTAAAGTATATGCTTAAAAAAATAAAACCAACATCAGCAGGTCAGCGTCATCGCATTGTCGATGTGCAGATCCACACCACCAACGAACCACACAAATCACTTATTTCGATTCACAAACAAAATGCTGGTCGCAATGCTCATGGACACGTTACTACCCGTCATAGGAGTAGTGGTGGCGTCAAACGTTATTATCGTTTGATCGATTTTAAACGCAGCAAAAGAGATGTCGAGGGTAAAGTTCTTACTATCGAATATGATCCCAACCGCTCTGCCAGTATTTGTCTTATTAGCTATCGCGATGGTGAGAAGCGCTACATTATTGCCCCAGAAGGCCTAAAAGTTAACGACGTTATAGTTGCTAGTGAGAGTGCCGAACCCAAATTGGGCAACGCTCTTCCTCTTAAGAAAATTCCCATTGGTATGCCCATTCACAATCTAGAGCTTATTCCTGGCAAAGGCGCCCAAATTGTGCGCTCAGCCGGCGGTTTGGCTCTGATCCAATCCAAAGAGGCTGGAATGTGCACAATTAAGCTTCCTTCAGGCGAAGTTAGGTTGCTAAAAGACGGCTGTTTTGCTACAATCGGCCAGGCCTCTAATCCTGATCATAAGAACGCTCAAATTGGTAAAGCTGGTCGCAAGCGCCACATGGGTTGGCGTCCTACCGTCCGTGGTGTTGCCCAACATCCGGATTCACATCCACATGGTGGAGGTGAGGGTCGTTCAGGAATTGGTATGCCTTCTCCAAAGACTCCATGGGGCAAACCAGCAATGGGCTTTAGAACAAGAAAACGCAATAAATACTCCAGTCCAAGGATTGTGAGTCGTACGAAAGGAAAAGTTAAATGAGCAGAAGTAGTATAAAAGGACCATTCGTGAATGCACGCCTACTCGAAAAGGTGCTAAAAATGGTAGCTTCTGGTCGCAAAGACTCAATCAAAACTTGGGCTCGTGCTAGCTCTATCCCCCCAGAATTTGTTGGGTTAACTTTCTTAGTACACAATGGCAAAGTCTTTAAAGAAGTATATGTTTCCGAGGCTATGGTAGGTCACAAACTAGGGGAATTCTCTCCTACCCGTACTTTCCACGGTCACGGTAAGATTGTCAAACGTCTAATGACCAAGACATAATCAAAATTATGAAATCAACACAAAAATACATAAGAACAAGTCCACGCAAGCTCATGCTTGTGGCAGACGCTGTCAGAAAGCTTACTCCAGTTGAGGCTTTGCGACAACTCAAGTTTATTGGCAAACGCGCTGCCGAACCACTATATCAAGCGATTCGTCAGGCAGTTAGCAATGCCAAAAACAATTCTGGTATCAAAGAAGAATCACTAAGATTCAAGACTCTCGAGATCAATGAAGGTGCAACTTTCAAAAGATTTCGTCCAGTTAGTCGCGGTATGGCACATAAAATTATGAAAAGATCATCCCACATTCGTGTGGTACTAGAGGAGAAAAATGGGTCAAAAGGTTAATCCCAAGAGCTTTCGCCTTGGTGTCATCTACAAGCCGTCATCCCGCTGGTATGCAGGGAAGAAGGACTATAGCGCCTACGTGCTTCAAGATATAAAACTTAAAAAATATATCATGGACAAGCTCAAGCTTGCTGGCATTGTAGAAGTTATTGTTGAGCGCTCGATTAACGTCATGAAGATTGTCGTCGAAGCTTCACGCCCCGGTGTTATTATTGGCCGCGGTGGCTCCAATCTCGACACTCTAAAGGTCGATCTAGAGAAATTCATCCAAAATCTTACCAAAAACAAAACTACCAAAATTCAGATTGATGTCAAAGAAGTCAAAAACCCAGACACCTCTGCCAAACTAGTTGGAGAACGTATTGCCGAGCAGCTTATCAAAAGATATCCTCATCGTCGTGCAGTCACTCAAGCTCAAGAACGCGTTATGGCTGGCGGTGCTAAGGGTATCAAAATTCAACTTTCGGGTCGCATCAACGGAGCCGAAATTGCACGCCAAGAAAAATATGCAGTTGGCACTATTCCAACCCAAACCCTTCGTTCAGACATCGATTACGCCATCGTTCCAGCACTTACTCGTTCCGGTTACATCGGGATCAAAGTCTGGATCTACAAAGGTGAGGCTACTATTAATTAAAACTAAAAAATATGTTACAACCTAAACGCAGCAAATACCGCAAAGAATTCAAAGGCACAATGGCCGGCATTGCCACTCGTGGTAACAAAGTCGATTTTGGTACCTATGGCCTCAAGGCCCTAGAATCTGGCTTTGTCACTTCAGCTCAACTAGAGTCAGCTCGAAGAACTATTCAGCATCACACCAAGCGCGGTGGCAAGCTTTGGGTTCGTATTTTTCCTCACAAGCCCTTAACTCACAAAGCTGCTGGTAGTAAAATGGGTTCAGGTAAGGGAGATATCGATCACTACACTTGCGTGGTCAAGCGCGGCACTGTTATGTTTGAGCTAGGCAGTATCGATGAAGAAACCGCTCGCGGGGCCCTTCGACTAGCTGGATGTAAACTTCCCATGTTATCACATTTCGTAATTAGAGGTGAGCTATGAAAATCAAAAAAAATGAACTACAAGAACTAAAGAAGGGCGGTCTCAAAATCCTTAATGCCAAACTTCAAGAAGTCAAAAATGAACTTATTACAGCCAAAGTCAAAAAGGCTCAAGCTAGCGAAATCAAAGACGTTCGTAATACTCGCACTCTTAGGCGTATTATTGCCCAGCTTAATACGTTCATAGGATCAATAAAGGAAACAAAATGAAAGCCATTACTGCATCTGTCATCAGCACCAAAATGAATAAGACCGCAGTTGTGGTTGTAACTTCTGCTTGGAGCCACCCACTATATCAAAAGATCATTCGCAGGAGCAAAAAATTCCTCGTGCACGATGAGCTTGGTGCCAAGGTTGGAGATACAGTCACCCTCAAAGAAGTACGACCCATTAGTAAAAACAAACACCTAATAATTACGGAGATCCTAAAGAAATAATTCTAGGAAGCAAATATGATTCAATTACGTAGCGTACTAAATCTAGCAGATAACTCAGGCGCCAAACGCCTCAAAGTTATTCATGTCCACGGTGGCTTCAAGCGACGCTTCGGTTATGTTGGTGACATTGTTACAGCAGCTGTAGACCAGGCAGAGCCCAATTCATACGTCAAGGATGGCACGCTTGTTAAGGCAGTTATCGTTCGAACTCGCAAAGAAATTCGTCGCGCAGATGGGACTTATGTCCGCTTTGGCGACAATGCCGCAGTTGTGATTGACCCTAAGACCAAAGAACCAGTTGGGACTCGTGTTTTTGGACCCATTGCTCGCGAAGTCAAAGACGCAGGATTTGCCAAAATTGCATCATTAGCTCCGGAGGTATTATAAAACTATGTTAAAACTTAAAAAAGGCGACAAAGTCAAAGTCGTAGCAGGAAAAGATAAAGGCAAAGAAGGCCTCATTACACGCGTAATTCGCAAAGAAAACGCAGTAATTGTTGCTGGAGCTAATCTATACAAAAAACATGTGAAACCTACTCAAAACAAAGAGGGCGGCATGATTAGTATGGAGCGACCACTTAATGTCGGCAAAGTTGCTTTGCTAGAGGGTGGCAAAACTGTACGAGTTGGTTTTAAGCTTGAAGCTGGTAAGAAATTACGTATTAGTAAAAGCACTGGTGGCAATCTATGAAAATAAATATGGACATGACTAAAGGTCTCAAAGAGAGATACAACGAAAGTATTGCTCCAGCATTGATGGCCGAATTGGGCATCGAAAACCAATTTGCCGTACCACAAATTAAAAAAATCGTTATTAATATTGGTATTAAAAAATCTGATAGTAGTGCCAAAGACTTAGAAGTGGCTCTAACAGAGCTCACTGCAATTGCAGGTCAAAAACCAAGCGTTCGAAATGCCAAAAAAAGCATCGCGGGTTTCAAAATTCGCGCAGGCGAGCCAGTTGGAATAGCTGTTACACTTCGTGGACAACGGATGTTTGATTTCCTTGATAAATTGTGTAGAATAGTACTCCCTCAAGTCAAAGATTTTCGCGGCGTTAGTCGCAGTAGCTTTGATGGCTCAGGCAACTATACACTTGGTTTGACAGAACAAGTTATTTTCCAAGAGATTGACTACTCCAAAGTAGACAAAGTTCGTGGACTAGAGATTTGTATTGTCACAACAACCAAGAGCAACGAACATTCCTTTAAGCTTCTCGAGCTTATTGGTATGCCTTTTGCCAAAGAGGAAAAGGAATAAAAAATATGGCAACAACAGCAAAAATAGCAAAAAGTGAAAAGAAAGCCAAGTTCACAACTAGGGAGCACAACAGATGCAAGATCTGTGGTCGCCCCAAAGCATATATTCGTCATTTTGGCATGTGCCGTCTTTGCTTTCGCGATTCCGCGAAAAAAGGCCACTTACCAGGAGTAACCAAGGCTAGTTGGTAATAAATAAGGAAAACTATGTTAACAGACACAATCGCAGATTTCGCAACAAGACTAAGAAATGCCAGTTTGGTCAACAAAGAAACTATTACTTTGAAGAATACCAAGCTCATCAAAACCATTGCAGATGTTATGGTTTCTGAGCACTATTTGGAGAGCGCAAGCGTAGAAGATGGCAATCTTACTGTCAAATTGGTTTACGTTGCCACCAAGCCTGCAATCAACAGCATCAAAAGAATTAGCAAGCCGGGAATGCGCATTTACAAAAAAGGCCACGAGCTTAGCAAAGTATTATCTGGACTAGGTATTGGCATCGTCTCCACTTCACGTGGGGTTATGAGCAATACTTCTGCAGTCAAACAAAATTTGGGAGGCGAAGTTCTACTCGAACTTTGGTAAACACATGTCAAAAGTCGGTCTTTTACCCATTAATATTCCAGCTGGTGTTACCGTAACGCTAGTCGGATCTGTTGTTAAAGTTTCAGGTTCCAAAGGCAATTTGGAACTTACTCTCCCCAAGGGGATAGATTTCAAAATTGAAGGAAGTGTAATTAACATCACTCGTCAAAACGATGAAAAGCCAACTCGCGCTCTTCATGGAACTGTTCGAGCCAATCTTAATAACCTCGCAATTGGTGTTAGCACAGGTTTCAAAAAATCCCTCGAACTCGTCGGTACAGGATATCGTGCAAGGATGCAGGGTAACAAACTAGTCCTTTCGCTAGGATTTTCACACGAAATTGAATATGCTCCCAAATCAGGTATCACTATTGCCGTAGAAGGTACCAATCTCATTCACATAACAGGTTCTGATATTCAAGCTGTAGGTCAAACTGCGGCGGAGATTAGAAAATACCGAAAACCAGAGCCTTACAAGGGCAAGGGTGTCAAATATGTTGGTGAAGTTATTCGTCGCAAAGCTGGCAAAGCCGCTAAAGGGGCTTCAGCCTAAAGGAACACTATGACCAATGTCGCAAAAATAATTAGTCGTCAACGAAGAGTCAGATTGCACATCAAATCAGTTGGGTCTCGTCCTCGCCTTTCTGTAACCCGTAGTAATCTTCACATCACTGCAAGTATTATTGATGATAGTAAGCACATCACCGTAACAACTGTCACCGATGTCAAAATCAAAGGCACCAAAACCGAAAAATCAATCGCCGTCGGTAAGCTAATTGCCGAAGCATCACTTAAATCTGGTATCAAACAAGTAGTCTTCGATCGAGGTAGTTATCGCTACCATGGTCGCGTGAAGGCACTTGCTGAGTCAGCTAGATCAAATGGACTAGAATTTTAAGCATATAAGGATTAATGAATATGAAACAACAAAGAGCGCCACAAGAATTTGATGAAAAAGTAATCAAAATCGGTCGTGTCAGCAAAAAAACCAAAGGTGGCAATCACGTGAGTTTTACAGCTCTTGTAGTCGTGGGTGATCGCAAAAGTCGCGTTGGTGTAGCCCTTGGCAAAGCCAGTGATGTTATGCACGCCATTCAAAAAGGTGTCAAAAAAGCCAAAAAACATCTGATTACCGTCCCCCTTCATGGCACAACGCTTCCTCATGAGCTCATGATCAAGTTTGGCGCAGCCAAAGTTGTGCTTAAGCCAGCTCCAGTTGGAACTGGTGTTATCGCTGGTGGTTCAGTTCGTAGTGTTCTAGAGTTAGCTGGTCTAAAGGACGTTGTCGCCAAAAGCCTGGGTACATCCAATCGCCTTAGCAATGTTAATGCCACTTTTAGAGCTCTTGAAAAAATGGCAAGCGTTGTTGCAGTCAAGAGAGCTCTTGGTCAAATGCCATCAGCCAAGGAGAAACAAAAATGAAATTACACACACTTAAAAAAGCCACAGACAAAAAGAGTAAACGCCTTGGTTTAGGCTATGGTTCTGGACGTGGTGGTCATACTAGTAGTCGTGGTCAAAAAGGTCAAAAATCTCGTGGTGATATGCCACTTACATTTGTTGGCTCTTCTTGGGTTTGGTTCAAACGCTTGCCTTTTATGCGCGGCAAATCAATCTTTAATTCAATTAAAAATTCAGACACACTTACTCTTTCCGATCTTTCGCATTTTGAAAATGGAGCAATTGTAAACCACATTACCCTAAGAGAAAAAGGTTTCACCAAAAAGGGACAAGGATTGATTGCATACAAAATCGTGAATTCTGGTAAACTGGACAAGAAGCTAACTGTCCAAGTTCCTGCAACAAAGACGGCCCAAGAGGCAATTATTAAAGCAGGGGGAGAATACCAGGGTGAAACTGCCTGATTTTTTGGTTGATTTGTGGAGAAATAAAGAGCTCAAGAAGCGTTTTTTTGTTACACTTGGCATATTCGCCATATTTCGTTTAGTTACTCACGTGCCAGTTCCAGGTGTAGACACGGCAGCTATCAAAGGAGTTTTTGCTAGTAATCAATTGCTCAATCTTCTCGATGTATTTTCTGGTGGTACATTAGCCAATTTTTCAATTTTAGCGCTGGGTCTTAATCCATATATTAACGCCAGTATTATCATGCAACTTTTTACCATGATTAATAAAAAACTAGAAGAAATGCAGAAAGAGGGCGAGTCTGGTAGGGAACAAATCAATCAATACACTCGCATGCTCACAGTCCCACTGGCAATTTTTCAAAGTGTTGCCATGTACTCACTCCTTTCTGGATCCAAATTGGTAGTTGCTCATTCCCCACTCGAGTTGATGGCTATTATCATCTCAATGAGCGCTGGGAGTATTTTCCTCATGTGGCTAGGCGAAATTCTTACAGAATATGGTCTTGGAAATGGCATTTCCATGATTATTTTTGCAGGTATTGTAGGTCGTTTGCCAGTTACATTTCTTCAAACTCAGGCTGTAGCCGAAACTCTTAATTTTGCTAGTTTAATAGTCTACGCCATACTTGCAATTCTTGTTATGTTCTCGATCGTAATGATTGATCAAGCCACGCGAAATGTTGTAATTGAATACAGTCGTCGTATGCGTGGGAGTAAGGCAGTGGGTGGTGGTAGCACCTATCTTCCCATTAAGCTAAATAACGCCGGCGTGATTCCAATTATTTTTGCCATAGCTCTTGTTCTTGCACCATCAATGTTGGCGCGCCTTCTAAGTAATATCCCCAATTTTGCCCTTGCGAGCACTTTCTCCAAATTTGCAAGTAGTTTTGGTCCACAATCTGCTTGGTACAACCTAATATATTTCATATTAGTTGTTGGTTTTACTTACTTTTACACCGCAATAGTTTTTGATACCGACAAAATTGCTGAGAATCTCAAAAGTAATGGAGGCTATGTTCCAGGGATTCGGCCAGGTAAAGAAACCTCCAAATACCTAGGCGGTATTGTTAGTCGCACTACCCTAGTTGGAGCACTATTTTTAGGTTTGATTGCCGTTCTCCCATCAATCGCTCAGGGCTTGACCAATATTTCTACCCTCACAATAGGTGGTACCAGCATGTTAATTATTGTTTCAGTAGTGATTGAGACTGTGCGCAAAGTTGAGTCATATCGACTCGTCAAAAGCTATGATAGTTTTATCAAATAATAAATAGTTATCATCCGAAAGGAAGTTGTTATGGCGCCAAACATTATTTTTTATGCTCCAGAGGGAGCAGGTAAAACAACTCAAGCCAAGCTATTGGCTGAAAAACTTGGAGTTCCATGCCTTATTTCTGGTGACTTAGTCCGTCGTATGGCCGAACTAGACAAAGGCATAATGGGGGACATTTGTCGCGAAACTCTCAAATTGGGTCATTACGTTGCTGATTCAGAGATGTTTGTGTTATGGAAAGCTCGGTTGAAGGATGAAGATACGCAGAACGGTTGGGTAATAGATGGATTTCCTCGCAACATGACTCAAGCCGAGTTTTTGGCCGACAAGCTAGACAAGCACAATAAAAAAGTTGACATGGTTTTCTATCTCAATGTCCCCGAAGCAGAAAGTATTCGCCGCCTTCTTAAACGTGGTCGCAAACTTACAGATGGTAGCCTACATGATTCTGAGGAGTTAATACGTGAACGCCTCAAGCGCTACAAAGCCGAAGAGTCAGACGTTCTTTCATATTACAGAAACCTAGGAACACTAGTAGAGATTGATGGCATGCAGGACATTAATACTGTATTCCAAGATATCCTAAGTCATATCAGATCATGAGTAGCGACAAGCTGGCAAGCATGAGAGAAGGTGGACTTATATTAGGTATGGTTCGCGAGGCGCTTTATCATTTTACACAAATTGGAGTTACGCCAAAAGAGGTAGAGGCCGAGGCGCAAAGATTGATAAAAGAAGCCGGCGCCCAAGTTTCGTTCGACAAAGTGCCTGGTTATCATTGGGCTACCTGTATTACGATTAACGATGGCGTTGTTCATGGTATTCCAATCAGTGAAACTAAATTTATCGATGGCGATAAAGTTATGGTCGATGTTGGCGTATATTTTAAGGGCTATCATACTGATTCAGCCTTTACCAAAATCGTCGGCAAAAGCAATCCTTCCAAAGATCGCTTTCTCAAGGCTGGCATGGAAGCTTTGATGAATTCCATCAAAGTTGTTCGATCTGGTGCCTATATTGGTGAAATCTCCGAAGCCATGCAACACACACTCGATGGTTATGGCTACAAAGCCACCCGCGAATTAACGGGACATGGCGTTGGGAAGAATCTTCACGAAGAACCAATGATCCCAAACGTCATCGTGTCTGTCACAAACAAAACTCCCAAGATGTACTCAGGCCAAACTTTAGCTATAGAAATAATCTACGTTGAAGGTAAACCAGATCTGGTTCTTGAGGATGACGGCTGGACAATTAGCACCAAAGATGGTAAACTTTCAGCCGTGTTTGAAGAAACCGTTGAGGTCACTGGAGACGGTTTTTCTATATTAACCAAACCCACATTGTCTCAGATGCTTTCATCTGGTACAATACACAAGACATGAACAAACTTGGAGTCACTGAAGTTACGGGAGTAGTTACAGAAGCTCTCCCCAATACGATGTTTAGAGTAACTCTAGACGCAGGTGGCGAAATTTTGGCTCATTTATCTGGTAAGATGCGGATGTATAGGATTAGCATCATGCCAGGAGACAAAGTGAAAGTTGAGATGACCCCGTACGATAGTACCAAGGGTCGCATTAGCTTTCGCATGAAATAATCAAAAAGGAAACTATGAAAGTACAGTCATCAATTCGTAAACGCTGTCTCAAATGTCAGTTCGTACGTCGTAAAGGTAAGTTATTTATAGTTTGCGAGAATCCTCGCCACAAACAAAGACAAGGATAATAAGTATGTTACGTCTAGTCGGTATCGATCTACCAGAGAATAAACGCATTGAAGTTGCGCTTACTTACGTTTTTGGTATTGGCCCTGTCAAATCTGTTGAGATTCTTGCTCGTGCCAATGTCAACAAAGATACTCGCGCCAAAGATCTAACAGCTAGTGAAGTTGCCAAAATTCAAAAAATAATTGAAGAGTACAAAGTCGAAGGTGATCTTCGCAAAGATATCCGTGAAAATATTCAACGTCTCAAACGAATTGGTAGCTATCGTGGCCATCGTCACGCCGCTGGGCTTCCTACTCACGGTCAAAGAACTCGCACCAACGCTCGCACTCTTCGAGGCAAGCGAAAGACTATAGGCGCTATGAAGAAAGAAGACGCCGCCAAGGTAGAGGCACCCAAAAAATAATTAATTGAATAATACCGCAATTTGCGGAATGAATACGAAAATATAAGGATAATATGGCAGAATCGAAAAAAGGACCAGTAGTTCAAGAAGGCAGGATTTATATCGTTGCCACTTTTAATAATACTTTGGTCACGATTACTGACAATCAAGGTAATACCATTGGTTGGAGTGCAACAGGTAAAGTCGGGTTTAAAGGTTCTCGCAAGTCAACTCCTTACGCTGCCACAATGGCAATCGAACAAGCTATTAATAATGCCAAAGAACGTGGGTTTAGAGAAGCCGCCGTTTATATCAAAGGTCCAGGTCCAGGACGCGACGCCGCTCTACGCGTACTTCGCAACATTGGAATCAAGGTCACTGCGATGTATGATGTCACTCCCATCCCTCACAATGGCACACGTGCCAAGAAGCCACGTCACGGCTAATTATTTATTATAAACAGATAGACTGATCAAAAAAATATGGCTAGAGATAACGGACCAAAAAACAAAATAGCTCGTAGAATCGGTGAAGATCTTGGTCTCAAAACCAATACCAAATCACTTGAACGCAGGCTTTTAATCACTCCAGGGCAACATGGCAAAAAAGGTCGTGGCAAACAATCAGATTATGCAATTCAATTGATGGAAAAACAAAAAGCTAAAGCAATATATGGTATCCTAGAGCGCCAATTTCGCAATTATTATATCGAAGCTTCTCGTAACCCTCTAGCTACTGGCGAGGTTATGCTTTCTCTACTAGAGCGTCGCTTAGATAACTGCGTGTATCGACTTGGATTTACTCCTACTCGTAGAGCAGCTCGCCAACTCGTAGCCCATGGCAACGTGCAGGTAGATGGCAAAAAAATGACTATTCCAAGTTATCCTGTCAAGGAAGGGCAAGTTATTTCGCTTTCAGAAACTGCTATCAATATTCCCTATATCAAAGATAGTATTGCAAGAGATGGTTACGTCACCCCAACATGGCTAGAGCGCAAAGCCGCTGTCGGCAATATGGTGAGAAAACCAGTTCGCGCTGACTTTACTGAAAATATTAATGATCAACTTATAGTTGAGTTCTACTCACGTTAAATAAAGGGAGGATTATGCAACAACCAGGATTTACGGTCAAAATTGAAGAGACCAATCACACATATACCAAATTTGCTCTCGAGCCACTCGAGAATGGATATGGACACACAATGGGCAACGCTCTTCGTCGCGTCTTGCTTGGGAGTCTCAAGGGAGCTGCTATTACTAAGGTTAAGGTTGACGGCGTCAATCATAAATTTTCTACTCATGAAGGAATGAGTGAAGACATGATCGACTTAATGCTCAATCTCAAAGCTGTAAAAGTTGCATATTCTGGTGATGAACCAGTTCATGCCACAATCTCTGTCAAAGGAAGGGTTGTTACAGCCAAAGATATTGATGCTCCAACTTCAGTCAAAATCATTAATCCAGAAGTTCTCATTGCTACTCTTGGAAAAGATGCCAAGTTAGATCTAAATCTAGAAATTTCTTCTGGCTATGGTTATTCTCCCGCAGAAGATCGCACTTCTGACTCAGTCGGAGAAATTGTTTTAGATGCAATTTTCTCACCTGTCACCAGCGTCACTTATCACATCGAAACCACTCGCGTTGGTCGTCGTACTGATTACGACAAGCTTGTGCTTGAAATGCATACAGATGGTAGTCAGGATGGAGAATCAATCCTCAAGGATGCAGCATCCATTTTGGTTGCTCATTTTGGGCAAATAATCTCTCCACTTCAGGTTGCAGACGTTCCAAGCGTTATTAAACAAAGTTCTAGTGATTCGAGTTTTGGGATTGATGATCTTGGTCTTCCAACTCGTATTGCCAATGCACTCAAGAATGCTGGATACAAAACAGTAGCCGAGTTGGCAACTGCAACCGACAAGGATCTCAAAGGTGTCAAGAATCTCGGCGGCAAATCCGTCGAGGAGCTAGATGCTGCTTTAGTAAGTAAAGGATTGAATAGAAATAAGTAATTCCTATGAAAAAGAATATTGCCACCTATCGTCTCAATCGTGATACCAGCGCTCGCAAAGCACTGTTTAACAATTTGATGATTTCATTGGTCGAAAAAGAAGAGATAGAGACTACCAAAGCCAAGGCTCAGGCAGTACGTGGTATATTCGAGAAACTTATCACAACAGCTAGAATTGGTACCATAAGTGCTCGTCGCCAGGTTCAAACCGTTCTTCAAAACAATCTTCTAGTCAAAAAATTAGTTGATGAAATAGCGCCACGCTATATTGGAGTCAAGGGCGGATATACCAAACTTAAGATGGTTGGTGCTCGTCGCGGAGATGGTGCCTTTATGGTTTCACTTGGGCTAACAAAAAAATCAGTCAAGCAAGAAATCAAAAAAGACGACAAAAAGTCGGTAGTATCAAAGGTCAAAGAACTTAAAGTTAGTGTACCCAAGATTGCCGCTCCCAAAGTTGAAAAGGTTAATGTTGCCAAAGTTGCCGCACGCCGCACAGGCAGTCGGGGAGGAGATCGCTAATGAAATCACAACTCGCCAAAGTACCAGAAAAAAGAATCTGGCATATTATGGATGCTAGTACTATGCCGTTGGGTAGATTATCTACTCAAATTGCCAAATTTCTCATGGGCAAATATCAGGTTGATTACACCCCAAATGTTGATAGTGGTGATTTTGTTATCGTTACCAATGCCAAGTTAGTTGTTCTAACCGGCGCCAAATTGACTGATAAAAAGTATTATTCCCACTCTGGGATTCCAGGTGGTTTCCGAGAGCGAAGGGCAGAAGAAGTTTTGAGCAAATCACCTCGCAAAATTATTGAACATTCAGTTAGGGGAATGCTTCCCAAGAACAAACTTCAGGATGTTCGCCTTCGAAGACTAAAAGTATATGATGGCGTAGAGCATCCTCACGCTGCACAAATTACTAATTAAGGAATATATATGGCTATCAAAGCTTCCGTCAAAAAAAATTACACATACGCAATCGGCAGAAGGAAAACCGCTACTGCTCGTGTTCGTATTTATCAAAGCTCTTCTGTTCCTGGAACTGATGGAGTTCAATTAGTGGTTAACGATAAGCCAGCCGAAGTATACTTCCCAGGCGAAACCGCCAAAATGCTCTATCAACGTCCTTTCATAATTACCGACACGTTGACCAAATTTTCTGTTACAGCTAGAGTCTTGGGTAGTGGCAAAGCAGGTCAGCTAGATGCAGTTGTCCATGGTATTGCTCGTGCCCTTTCTGAACTTAATAGAGAAACATACCGCTCAGCTCTTAAGGCTGCAGGGTTACTAACTCGCGACCCTCGTACTCGTGAGCGTAGAAAAATCGGCACAGGCGGCAAGGCACGCAGAGCAAAACAATCTCCAAAGCGCTAAGTCATCTTCATTCTTTTCTATTATTATTTCTCCTAGGTTAACTATTGACTTCGGGTACAGTTTGGGACATATTAGAGTTAGTACTTTTTCTGCCCAACAATATTTATAAGGAGACAATATGGCCGGTAAAGCAAAAGCCGTTACAGAACCAGTAGTAGCAAAATCAGTTGCGAGCGAAAAGCAGCAAGCAATCTTAATTGCGATGCAGCAAATCACTAAGCAGTTTGGCGCCGGATCCATCATGAAGCTCGGAGAAGCTCATGCTCACATGGCAATCGAAGTTATTCCAACTGGCTCTGTGGGCCTCGACCTCGCACTTGGCGCAGGTGGTATCCCCAAAGGCCGTATTAGCGAGATATATGGACCAGAAGCCTCTGGTAAAACTACATTGTGCCTTCACGTCATTGCCGAGTCGCAAAAACGCGGTGGTACTGCAGCATTCATCGATGCCGAGCACGCGCTCGATCCTGCACGTGCCGCTGGGATTGGTGTTAATCTCGATGAACTCCTCATTAGTCAGCCAGATACTGGTGAACAAGCCCTTGAGATTGCCGAGACTTTAATTCGTTCTGGAGCAGTTGATGTGATTGTCATCGATTCTGTCGCAGCCCTTGTTCCCAAGGCAGAGATCGAAGGTGAAATGGGTGACGCTATGATGGGCTTGCAAGCCCGCCTTATGTCCCAAGCGCTAAGGAAGCTTACTGGGGCCATCAACAAGAGTAATACCGTAGTTATCTTCACCAATCAGCTAAGAGAAAAGATTGGAGTCATGTTTGGTAACCCAGAAACAACGACAGGCGGTAAAGCTCTCAAGTTCTACGCCTCCGTCCGGATTGATATGCGCAAGATAGCCAATATTACTGAGAATGAAAAGATTGTTGGTAGTAGACATCGAGCCAAGATCGTTAAAAACAAGATAGCTGCTCCTTTCCGCGTGGTAGAGTTCGACATCATGAACGATGGTGGCATTAGTAAGTCTGGTAGTATCCTAGATGTTGGTATTGATCAAGGAGTCATTGAGAAATCTGGTTCCTTCTTTCGCTACAATGGTGAAATGCTTGCTCAGGGCAGGGAAGCCACCAAATCATTGCTAGAAGAAAAACCAGAACTTATGAAGAAGATTGAAAAAGATATTTGGACCAAAATTAAGTCTGAAGAAACGATTATCGAGGCGATCCCTGCCAATGATCAAGATAACGAGGCTTAGCGCCCAAGCAAAAGACCAGTCACGTGTTAACATCGAAGTCGATGGCGAATTCGTGACTGGTCTTTCATTAGAAGAAGTGCTTAAGCAAAGATTGGTCGTTGGGAAAGAAATTGCAAAGGACTTAATTTCCAGTTGGAAAGTTCAAGATGAACGTGGCAAGATTCTAGGAAAAACACTCAACTTTCTTTCCTATCGACCTCGCACTACGTTTGAGGTTGAAAATAGACTTAAAGTTTATTCCAAAGATTCCAATATCTATGCTTATGTTATGAAATATCTCAACGACAATGATCTATTAAATGACCAGTCATTTGCTCTTCGTTGGGTAAATAGTCGCAAGGCGACACATTCTGTAAAGGTATTGCAGCAAGAATTAAGATATAAAGGAATCTCTCCGGCAATAATTAGCTTTGTGCTTCCTGATAAATCAAGTGATAATGAGGCTTTAGTCAAGTTATTAACAAAAAAACTCAAATACAATTCCAGCCTTCTTCCAAAAGATCGCGCCAGGTTATATAGATATTGTCTTGGCAAGGGTTTTTCATACGAACTTATTGATCAAGCATTTTTGGCACTTGGAAAATCTATCTCAATGGGTGTAAGCTAATATCATATGCAACAACCAGTAATATGTATAACCAAGGATACTCTATATGCAGTTAAGCTTACGCCAAACAAGGAGTACTGGCGAGTTGCTTGGTCAAAAGATACTTGGGCATCTACAATTTCAGACGTAGTTTCAACCCTTGGCACTAATGAATTTTACGTACTATTAACGAATAATCTCCCAACAATTACCGAATCAACCGATCAAAACAATCCAATCTCAATGTATTCGGATGCATTAAAGTTGGCAGGCTGTAACCCATTATCAATTCAGATGATCGCCGACATGCCAGAAAACGAGCTTATAGCTAAGATAACAGACTATCTTCCCCAAGATGAGTCAATGCTACCAATATCCAAGTTTCAAGTGGGTTCTCTCGAAGATGTGGTAGAAAAGTCAAATTCCACATCACATCTATTGCGTTATTCACTAGTTGCACTCGCAGGCGTACTTATCGCACTTGGGATTTGGTTTATCTTTGGAAACCGACTATTATCACCTCAACTTTCATCTTCCATGCCTAGCCCATCAATAGTTGCCACTTCAACTCCAGAGCCAACACTAGCTCCTTCAGTCATAGCTCCATCTCCAGTCAATCAAGAATATCAACTACAAATTCAAAATGGATCTGGCATTGTGGGTATTGCCAGTAAATTAAGTGCCAAGTTGGAGGGTGAGGGATTTGTCATAAAAGATGTAAGTAATGCCGATAACTATAGCTACAAACATTCAGTTTTACAAACCAAAAGTTCTGTAGCTGAGAGTACTAAAACATCAATTCAACAGATTCTTAATGATGTCAGCTGGGAAAATAGCATACTACCAGAGACGAGCAAGTATGATATTGTCATCATAATTGGTCAAGCAAGCAAGCTTTCGAATTGACGATTCAATAAAAAAAAGCTACAATACAAGCCTATTCAACAAAAATTAACTGGTAATAAATAGGCAAATCAAGTTACATGCAAAACCATTATTATTCATTGCCCTCAATGTCTCGATAAGTCCGAGATTGGTTATTTCCCAGGCCTGCTTTTGTTGAATACTGTATATTTATACGGCAAAATCGGAGTATTAACATATGAGTTCTTTACTAACATCAATTATTTCAACTTTCAGAAAACCAGCCGGGATTAAAACCATAACTCCCAAAGTGGAAAAAATAGTCGCTCCTAAGGTGGTCAAACAAGACACTAAAGATGCCGAAAATTCAGCTACAGCCATCATCACTTTTGCTAGAGAAGAAGCTCAAAAGATTCGCGAAACTGCACGAGTCGAAATGAACGCTCTCTCAGATTCATTACGCGAACTCAAAACCAAGTTAGAAAATCAAGAAAATGAAGTTGCTAGGCGAGAGAATAATCTCGAAGCAAAAAAGACTGAGATTGAAAAGAATATCGCAGCCACCGAAATAACTAAGACCGAAATAGCAGAGGTTCTCAAGAAGCAGCTCGACAAGTTGGAACGGATAGCTACGCTCACTCGAGATAAAGCCAAAGATATTTTATTGGAATCAGTACAAAAGAAACTTCAAAAAGAAATTGCCGAAAGAATTCGTGCCGCCGAAGACGAAATCAAAGAAACTGTCGAAGATAAAGCCAACAACATGTTAGTCGATGCTATGTATCACGGAGCTACAGATTACGTTGCTGAGTTTACAATTTCTATTGTCAAAATTCCAGACGATGAGGTCAAAGGGCGAATTATCGGCAAAGAAGGTAGAAATATTAGAACCTTCGAGAAAGTTACTGGTGTCGACATAGATATGGACGAAACACCAGGAGAAGTGCGGTTATCATGTTACGACGCCGTACGTCGCGAGATAGCTCGCGTTGCATTGGAGCGTCTTATCAAAGACGGTCGTATTCAACCAACTCGTATTGAAGAATACGTAGCCAAAGCTAAGAGAGATATCGACAAAATTGTCTTCGAAGAGGGCAAAAAGTTATGTCACGCAGTCGGCGCTTACAATGTTCCTCACGATCTAATTGCCATGCTCGGTCGGTTTAAGTATCGTACAAGTTATGGCCAAAACATGATTACTCATACCCTTGAAGAGACCAAAATGGGTATGAAAATCGCAGCCGAACTTCACGCAAATGTCGACACAGTCCGCTTGGGTTGTTTGTTCCACGATATTGGTAAGCTCATCGATGAGGAAGGTAGCCATATTGAGCTTGGAGTCGCGCTTCTTAAGCGTTACAACATGTCTCAAGCAGTTATTGATACTGTGGCTCAACACCATGAGGATGAGGAATTTAGTTGTAAGGAAAGCATTATCGTATATATTGCAGATGCTATCTCTGGCTCACGTCCTGGCGCTCGATATGAGAACTACGACGAGTACATCAAACGCCTTAAAGATCTAGAAAGTATCGCCATGAGCAAACCAGGTGTATCAGAAGCTTTTGCTATTCAAGCTGGGCGCGAAGTGCGCGTAATTGTCGATCCAGAGCGCGCAACCGATGATGAAGCAGTTTTACTTGCTAGTGCAATTCGCGATGAGATCAAAGCTACGGTTACCTATCCAGGTACTGTCACGGTTACAGTGATTCGTGAGCGTAGAACTTCTGCAGTTGCCAAATAATTATTTTTATAGAAAGGTAAATATTTATCATGAAAAAGTCCGATTATTATCGCGTCGTAGCAAAAAATGCCCATCTTACCAAAAAAGCAGCCAAAGACGGGATTGACGTATTTTTAGATGAAATCACCAAGACTCTCAAAAAAGGTGATAAAGTCGTTCTGTCTGGAGTCGGAACTTTTTCAATAGGTAAAGTTAATCCCAAAGAAGTTGTTCCGTTCGGTCAAAATGACAAAAGAACCACGATCAAGGCTCACAATGTCGTCAACTTCAAGGTTGCCAAACCTCTTCGCAAAGCAATCTGGTAAACTGGAGTTATGACTCCTACCATCCTCGTTGATCACCTAAGTAAAACGTACCAAGTCGATAAAAAAATCCCTGGGCTGTTGGGCTCACTCAAAGGTCTTGTTCATCGCCAGTACGACGAAGTAAAGGCTGTTGATGATATTAATTTCGAGATAGATGAGGGAGAGCTAGTTGGCTTTATTGGCCCAAACGGAGCAGGTAAAACAACAACTCTCAAAATGCTTTCAGGTCTCTTGTACCCAAGTTCGGGCAAAGTAACAGTACTTAATGAAGATCCCTGGGGCAGAAGTCACACTTTTCTCAAATCAATTTCACTGATCATGGGGCAAAAGAATCAACTTTGGTGGGATCTGCCAGCAATTGAGTCTTTCAATCTTGGTCGTGACATTTATGAAATCCCAGAGATAAAATACAAAAAAACACTCAATCAACTCGTCTATATGCTTGATCTAGGAGATGTCCTTAACGTCCAAGTCCGCAAGCTTTCGCTTGGCCAAAGGATGAAGGCAGAGCTTGTTTCTGCTCTCTTACACCAGCCCAAAGTACTCTTCTTAGACGAGCCAACAATTGGTCTAGATGTCGTCATGCAAAAAACTTTAAGACAGTTTATTAAAGATTATAATCGCGAGTTTCATGGTGCAATTATTTTGACCAGTCATTACATGGATGATGTCAAAGAATTGTGCAAAAGAGTAATTATTATCGACAAGGGGCGAGTTGTTTTTGATGGTCTTCTGCAAAACATTGTTACTAAATTTGCTAATCACAAAAACATTTTAGTCAGTCTCGAATCACAAGTAGCACTTAGTGAGCTAAAAAAAATTGAGGGCTTCGAAAAAATTGATGGCACAGTTGCTAGTTATCACGTTACAAGGTCACAGATCCCAAGTATTGCAAGCATGATCCTCAAAGATCTTCCAGTAAGCGATATTGATATTAGGGAGCCTGAGATAGAAGACGTAATTCGCGAGGTCTTCACTTCTACCAAATCATGAAGAAATACTTGGCATTTTTTAACATTACTCTCCAGGAATATTTTGTATACCGCCTCAATATGATTATGTGGCGCATTCGTCAGATATTTGTATTCTTGATTCCATTCTTTATTTGGCGAGCCGTTGTTGGTAATGGCGGGGAGATTTATGGCTACACTTTTGCCTCGCTTATGACATATCTTTTTGGCACTACAGTTCTTCGCTCTCTCGTCATGGGCAGTCGCACAGCAGATCTTGGTTGGATGATCAATAGTGGTAGCCTCACAATCCCCCTCATGCGCCCAATTGGCATGTTTCGTTTCTTGTTCGCCCGCGATATGGCAGACAAGCTATTTAATCTTACTTTTATGTTTTTAGAGATTCCGCTTATGTTGTTAATTTTTCACCCGCCTATTTTTATGCAATCAAATATTTTGATCAATATAACAACCATTCTGTCAGTCATTTTGGCTATGTTGCTCTATTTCTTTATTAATATTATTTTTGGTTGTATTGCATTTTGGTCACGCGATGTATGGGCTCCGCGTTTTTTACTTATGGTGATTATTGAGTTTGCAACTGGTGCTATGTTTCCGCTCGATATGCTCCCCGCTTTCTGGCAAAAGCTCATCTTATTTACTCCATTTCCATACTTACTTTACACTCCTCTCAAGATATATCTTGGACAGCAAGGTGTTAATATCTCACAATCATTGGCTATTCAAATAATATGGGTGATACTTTTTGGCATTTTTACTATGGCTTTGTGGCGGAAAGGGTTGAAAAACTATGAAGCTGAAGGCCGTTAAAAAATACTGGCTTGTTTGGGTTAGGCTCATGCAGCTCCAGTTTCAGTCACAAATTGCAAATAGTCGAGTTTCTGCGCTAGTTTTCATCCTTGGCAAAAACGTGCGTTTATTCTCAGTATTTCTATTCACAACAGCAATCATCAGTCGTGCCCAAATCCTTGCAAGCTATACTCTTTCGCAAGCTATCTTTATTCTATCGCTTTTTATTTGGGGATCTACGTTTACCCAATTATTCTTCCGTGGCGTTTATATGTTTCGACAAAAAGTAGAGGAAGGTTCTTTCGATTTTTACCTCCTCACTCCCATGAATCCATTATTTCTTAGTTTGTTTAGTGCTACCGATCCTCTCGACTTATTATTAATGATTCCTTATACCTATCTTGTTGGTTGGGCTTGGGTCGCATCTGGATATCCGCTCACTATCTTCAATTTATTGGTTGTATTTATTGCAATCGTAATCATGTTTGCTTTCGCTTTTGCCATTCATACTATAGTTACTGCAATCGGAGTTCGTTATCTCGAAGTTGATAATATTATTATGCTATTTCGTGATATAGAAAAGATGGGCTCATTTCCAATAGATATTTATGGGCGTTATGTTGGAGGGTTTCTTACCTACATTATTCCAATTTCCATTATTGCCACTATCCCAGCCAAGATTATTTTCCAGCAACTCTCGCCATGGACTTTAATATTATTTATTGTTCTGGCTTTTGTCCAAATCAAGTTTGCTCTTTGGTATTGGCACCGCGCCTTAAGCCACTATACAAGCGCCTCATCATAGGCCAAATCAAAACACCCAGTGGTAAAAGAGATACGATAAATAAGGCAAAAGATAATGATCTGTCAGCCAGTAATCCTATGATTGGGTTAAGTGGCACAAGCGCAAGTCTGCGAAACATCGAGACGGCCGACAGCGTAGTAGCCCTCTCTTTTGACTCCACATGACGGTTCATAATAGCTCCCACATACTCAATACGAGTTAGTCCAAACCCACCTCCAATCGCAAGTAAAATAATCACAGTCACGGTATTTGGCCAAATTGCTGCAGCCAAAATGGCAAGTCCCACAAAAAGTGCACTAACTTGCAAATATCGTTTTTCCGATCCAAACAATTTTTCTAAACGAGCAAACTGACTCGAAACTAATAGTTCTGATAACAGTAAAAATACGTGAAACCACCCAAACGTGCTTACAGCATATCCTTGCGCAATTAATATTGGTTGGTAAAACCAAATTATAAAATAAGAAGCCGAGGCTACCAAAATGCTATTAATCGCAAGTTCACGCAAAATTTTATGATGAATAAAGTAGGTCACTCCCTTTTTCGCAATGATTAGGTATCGTTCTGATTCATTTGTCAAAGTCACCCTTACCTCAGGAATAGTAAAAGCTACTATCACAGCTAAGAAGGTTGGAATTGAGGTTAGTAACATTGGATAGTTAAGTCCCCATTTTGATGCAATAAAGCTACCCAAAGGAGCTGCAATAAGCATGCTCATCATTCTCACTGCATGTGCCTTGCCGAATATTTTTTTACTTTCAGTTTCCTTACCCAAAAGTTTTAGATTGTCATAGAGCAAAGCTTCACCTGCACCAGATAGTAAAGCCACACCGGTAGCGAGAATTAATTCACCCAGTAAAAAATTATAAAAAACTGGGCTAGATGCATACACAATTGTGCCAAGTGCAAAAATTATTGCTCCTAATATTATCGAAACTTTACGGCCAAAGTAGTCTGCTACTGCTCCTGTTGGGACTTCGAGCACAAATACCCAAAACATAAACCACGATTGAATCATTTGTGTTTGAGCTAGGGTAATATGTCCCCATTCTGTAAAAAATGGCACAAGTACAGCAGAGAAGAACGTAAAGCTCGTCAAAAACTGAAATAGATAATACTTATTTACCAGAGATTTCATCATGATAGTATACCTCGTCCATGCTATAATTTCAGACATGTCCATTCTCGAGGTAAAAGATCTCAAAAAGGTCTTTAAAGATAAACAAGTAATAAAAGGTTTAACTTTCAATGTAAATGAGGGGGAAATTTTGGGAATCTTGGGTCCAAATGGTGCTGGCAAAACAACCACAATCCAAATGCTTCTTGGTATCCTGACACCAACAAGTGGAAGCGTAAAAATATTTAACAAAGATCTTAGCACTTGCAAAAGTGAGATCCTAGAAAGAGTAAATTTTAGTTCTACATATACAGATTTACCATATCGTCTCACCATTAAAGAAAACCTCACATGGACAAGTTATTTATATGATATCGTTGATCGCAAAAAAAGACTCGAAAAAATTAAATCACTATTTAGATTGGAGAAATTATGGGAAAGACAGCTTAGTAGTCTTTCCGCCGGCCAAAGAACGCGCGTTAATCTTGCTCGCGCATACGTCAATTACCCTCGGTTATTATTACTAGATGAACCAACTGCCAGTCTCGATCCAGAAGTAGCACTCTACATAAGAGAATTTTTTGCAAAACAAAGGCAAGAGTTCAATACTACAATTATTCTTACTAGTCATAATATGAACGAGGTGGAGTCTCTGTGTGATACCGTCATGGTGTTAAAGGACGGGGAGATTATCGCCAAAGATACTCCCAAAGGTCTTCGCAACAAGTTGACAACTTCTCACCTTAGATTGCGTCTGATCAAGGGTGCATCAAAACTTTCTCAGCTCAATGCTCTATTTACCATTGAGAACGGCGAATACAATATTGAGCTAGATGAAAAAGAAATCCCAGAGTATTTATCCAAATTAAATAGTACTGGTATCACTTACTCAGAGATTAGTATCGACAAGCCAACGCTCGAAGATTACTTTCTATCTGTCGCGAGGAATAAATTATGAAGTGGCATAGAATTTACGGTGCACTCTTAAGATATATTTATGGGTTTCGGCATTCTCTTGACCGTATGAGTGATGCATTCTTTTGGCCATTAGTTGACCTCACGATGTGGGGACTAACTAGTCGATATTTTGTATCGCAAAATATTAACAATGTAGTCTTGCTCTCATTATTAGGTGGAGTCTTGTTGTGGATTTTTCCGTGGCGAGCTCAATATGAAATTAGTGTCAATCTTCTCGAAGATCTATGGAATAGAAATCTTGTCAATATGTTTACGACCCCACTAAAATTTTCAGAATGGATTGTTACACTCATGCTCATTGGAATAGGCAAATCATTACTTAGTTTTAGTTTTGCCAGTGCCGTAGCTTACGCTCTATATCGTACCAATATTTTTGTCGTGGGTTGGTCGCTGTTACCATGGGCAGGTTTACTCATGCTTTTTGGCTGGGTCTTTGGTTTATTTGTAACTGGATTAATTGTGCGTTATGGCACCAAAATTCAAACCATAGCTTGGACTTCCATTGCAATTATTTCTCCATTCTCTGCCATCTATTATCCAGTTTCTGTTTTGCCAGAGTGGGCTCAACAAATTGCTGGATGGGTGCCAGCTTCATATGTCTTCGAGGCCATGCGAGGTAGTCTAGCTGGGCATCCTCTTCCACTTACCAATCTTATTCTGCCGACTTTATTATGTCTTTGTTATTTGGTAGTTGCGCTCATATTTATGTACAAAAGCTTTCGTCACATTCACAATAAAGGTTTAATTTCCGTTGACTAAACTTATGAAATATTTTATTCAAGTATTTGGTTGTCAAAGCAATAAAAGCGATTCTGAACGGATTTCAGGAGATTACGAATCTCGTGGTTGGGAGGAAGCTAGTGATTGGAGAGATGCTGACCAAATCATAGTCGACACCTGTGCTGTCCGTCAAAGCGCCGAGGATAGAGTAACTGGTTTTTTGCTAAACGTTGTTTCTTATTTCGAGAATATTCACACACCAAGGCCAAAGATTATCCTTACAGGTTGCATGACTCATCATGGCGAAGGTAAGATTAGAGAGCTACTACCAATGGTTGATGAAGTGCTCCCAATTACCGAAGTTGGTTTTAATGCCATAGCGATTAGGAAAGACAAATTACACGCTTGGATCCCTATCTCACAAGGTTGCAACTCATTCTGTACATATTGTATTGTTCCTTATAGTCGCGGCAGAGAAGTCTCTCGTTCCAAAGAATCAATTATGGAAGAGGTTAATCGATTAGCCAAAGAAGGGTATACAGAGCTTACACTCCTTGGTCAAAACGTCAATTCATGGGGCTTGGAAAAGGTAGGTATTGGCTTGCGTAAGTTGTTGATGGATCAATCTCACAAGCTCAAATTCGAAGACATCCCAACTAATCAATCGCAGTATTACGAAGGTGGTGGCGAACCTCCATTTGTTGGCTTACTTCGCGATATCACTGCAGTAGATGGGATCGAAAAAGTTCGCTTTATGACCAGTAATCCTTGGGATTTTCACAGTAGTTTGGTAAACGAAATTGCTCACAATAACAAAATTGACAAGTTTATTCATCTTCCTATTCAATCTGGTAGCAACGCCGTTCTAAAAAGAATGAATAGGGGATACACAAAAGAAGATTATCTTGAGGTCGTCAACAAACTACGCGCTGCAATCCCCAAAGTCGAGCTTGGCACAGATATAATCGTTGGTTTTGGTGGCGAAACAGAAGAAGAATTTCAAGAAACCGTATTATTGGCCAAGCAAATCGGGTGGAAAGTGGGGTTTGTTGCCAGGTATTCACCTCGTCCAGGCACTGCAGCATGGAGGTTATTCCCAGACGATATTCCAGCACTAGAAAAAAAACGGCGTTGGCAAATATTGGAAGATATTATCAACCAACCCAATCTAGGTAGTAAAAGACCAAAGGTAATAAAGTAATTGTCATCTCGAGTGTAACGGAGTGCAATCGAGAGATCTCACATAATTATGATTTCTCGACTTTACGCGAAATGACACATGTATGATAAATAATTCAAAAATTAGTAAGGTTTTGTGTATCATTGGGCCAACTGGAACAGGCAAAACCAAGCTAGCAATAAAGATTAACCAACAAATTCCTTCGATTATTATCTCTGCCGACTCGCGCCAAATTTATCGTGGTATGGATATTGTTACGGGTAAGGATCATCCAAGCAATGCCATTATTTATGGTATCAACCTCGTTGATCCCGATGTTGACTATTCGGTTAGCCAATGGCACGACGCAATCTTGCCAATTATTAATGACGCAGAATCCATAGGTTTACTACCAATTGTAGTAGGAGGAACAGGTTTGTATATCTCCTCACTTATTGCAAAAATTGACACATTACATATTCCAATCAATCAAGAGCTTCGTACAGAACTTGAAAAGTTATCGGTGGCAGATCTTCAATCCAAACTTGCATTACAGTCGCATATTCGATTCGCCAATATGAATCATTCCGATCAAAATAATCCTCGTCGTCTTATTCGTGCAATAGAGGTTGAGGTTTTTAGAATAAAAAATATTAATCCTGAGCAAATAATTAAGATAGATGCTCAAATCATTGGTCTACTACCACCAATAGATCTTGCAAAGTATCGTCAAGCAATATATTCCAGAGTAGTCGAAAGAATCAATCAAGGTGCAATAAATGAGACCAAGACATTGCTTGCTAGATATTCAGCTGACTTACCATCTTTCTCAGGTATTGGTTATAGGCCGATCATTCGATTTCTTGATAACAAAATCAATCAGGAGCAGATGATGGAGGAATGGACAAACAGTGAGCTAAGCTATGCCAAAAGACAACTTCTATTTATGCGAAAAATTCCTGGGGTAGAATGGTATGATAAGGATATACAGGAGAATAACCTATGGAAATCAAAAATATCAATATAACCAACTCAACGATCTTTCGTATAGCGAGCTTTATTCTCGGGCTATGGTTTCTTTTCCAGATTCGCAGCATTATAGTTACTTTATTTGTAGCTTTCATTTTTATGACAGCAATCAGGCCGCTTGTACATAGGGCTGCCAAAATCAAGATTCCGTCAATTGTTATTGTCCTTGCTTTGTTTATTATTTTTATTGGTATTGCGAGCATTCTTGTAGCATCGCTTATTCCAGCCGTGATGATTGAGACAAAATCTTTAATTCAAAATCTACCAAATTACATGTTGGTTCTTGAATCCAAGTGGGGGTTACCGATTAATCAAGATTTAATATCTGGTCAACTTACTGGTATTCCAAGTAATATTCTTAGTATTGCGGCCGGCGCCTTTGGCAACATTCTCACTGTTTTGGCCGTATTTTTTATGACATATTATTTGCTCATTGAAAGACCTCATTTACACAAATATCTAAGTCGATTTTTTGGCAAAAATGATGCTGAGCACAAAGCCGAAATTTTTGTTCAAGAAGTCGAAAATAGAGTTGGTGGTTGGGTTCGGGGCGAGCTTATTCTTATGCTTATTATTGGTGTCATGACATATATTGGGTTGTTGCTATTAGGAATCCCTTATGCACTACCACTTGCAATTCTTGCCGGGCTACTAGAAGCTGTTCCCAATATAGGTCCTACGATCTCCGCCATTCCTGCAATTTTATTTGGGTTAACAATCTCCCCACTCACTGGGCTTGGCGCATTAGCTATGAGTATTCTAATTCAACAGTTAGAGAATAATCTTATCGTCCCCAAGGTAATGGAAGCTGCAACTGGGGTAGCTCCACTTGCAACGTTTATTGTTCTTATGATTGGATTTACTCTCGGGGGGATAACGGGAGCAGTACTTGCTATGCCAGTGTATCTAGTAGTAAGTACGGCGATAAAATATTCTCAAGCGATAAATATTTAGTAATAATTGGAGGCCAAACATGTTAAATAATTTTTTATCTACTTTAGGTACTGTTTGGATTGACTTGGCGAGTAGTCTTGCAAGTTCTCTTCCCAACATTATCGGAGGACTTACAGTTTTTGTATTCGGGATAATCCTCGGAAATTTCGCAAGAACAGCTGTAATCAAAGGTCTTCAGGCGCTCAAGTTTGAAAACCTTATCAAAGATACCAAGTTCCGGGAATTTTTAAGTAGAGCTGAATTAACCGAAAAAGTCGAAGTAATGCTCGGATCATTGGCTAAATGGCTAATTGTGATAACTTTCTTTATCGCCGCAACAAATATCTGGGGTTTAACCACAGTTTCGCAATTATTGTTAGGTATCGTAAGCTATTTACCAAATGTTATCTCTGCGGTTATTGTCTTAACTCTAGGAATTTTGTTGGCAGGGCTAGTTGAAAGCATGGTTAAGGCAGGGCTATCTAGCGTTGATATTCGCACGGGAAGGCTTATGGGTAAGTTGTCAAGTTACTTGGTTGTAACAATCGCAATTCTTGCCGCCTTCTCTGAGCTTAGGATTGCACGTGATTTTATTAACACCATATTTATTGGTTTCGTGGCAATGATTTCGCTCGGCTTTGGACTAGCAATAGGGTTAGGTGGCAAGCAGGTTGTATCCGATGCACTTGGACAGTGGTACAAGAGTATCCAAAAAGATTTAAATCCAAAG
This sequence comes from bacterium, assembly GCA_037133595.1. Taxonomy (GTDB): domain Bacteria; phylum Patescibacteriota; class Microgenomatia; order UBA1400; family UBA12108; genus JBAXNV01. The sequence goes on along the minus strand of JBAXNV010000008.1, from coordinate 3,261 downwards.
AACTAGGGCGAAATCTTCACGCCCAAAGGATTGGAGTAAGTATTCAAAAGATTATTGTTGCTATCAAACAATTCAACTCGGATAATCTCGATAGTTCCCACTTGTGGATGCGTAATAGTTGCAATTTGGGTTTGTGTTCTTGGTAACTGTTGTTTAACTACTAGATCAAACTTCATTTTTTTGCCCAAGATATCAACGGATGTTTTTTTATTTGATATTACTACATCACCAGAACTACTAATGGTTATTGGTTCGGTAATATATGAAATTTCTATCGTGGCATGGTCCAGGTTGTCTGCTTTTTCGATCCACAATTCACTCTCAGTGGTCGATATCTTCGACATTCCAATCATAATGTCCTTTTCTGGTTGATACAAAAGTAGCTTTCCTTCCCAATAGCTTTGTTGGTCATTAACAGCAATCCATACATTTCCGGTTCTTGCACCTTCTGGTATCTGGACTTCGACAACTCCATTTGACCAACGAACTATATCTCTTTGCAAAGCTTCTACGTTCCCAACATAAACCTTACTCCCCCACTGATAATTGCCAAAATTACTTCCAAGGATAATGACACTATCTCCAGTCTTTCCATAAAATGTACTTACTCTATCAATCTGTGGTGGCAACTGTGGATAATTTGGAATTGGGGTTGGCGATGCCACAATTACACCATCTCCTGCAGCATTGGAACGCAATTCAGTATCCTGTTGCGAAAGTCTTACAGACAAAGGTACAATCAGCACTAGAAGCAATACAAAATTAAATGCAATGATTCTTTTCCATGTTAATATTTTATTAATTCTTTCATAAATAGATTCTGTCATAAATTCTCCTTATGTGCACACCATATTGTAACAGTATTAATTACTTCGAGTAATGACAATTGATCTTGTTTCATGGTCAAATTGAATGCTAAAGTCATCAAAAAATCCTTTACGACCCAAAATATACGTCGTCTTATCACTTTCAGTAAAAACCGCAGGGAATTGGTAATCTTTATTTGCAATTTTAACTGTAATATCAGCGAGGTAAGCAAACGCTGGTACTCCCGAAAAGCCTTGTAAAGTAATTCTTTTTGCAGATGTTAAATCAATCCCCGTATCCTTGGCAGCTTGAAGCGGCAGTGCAGACACTACAGCACCAGAGTCTAGTAGAAAAGTGATATTTGAATAACCATCTAGGGTTTTTAGAGCTAGTTCGACCCTTGGCTCTTGTACGAAACCAAAATTCTCATAAAGAGTATTTTTGTAGGGGACTGTATACTCAATTTTTCCAAAATTGTTATTAACGGTCACTTGATTTACTCTATTTGGAATTAATTTGGTTCTTATGAACAAATAGCCAAGCAGAATAAAGGCAAAAGAAAAAAGAGCCACCACTTTAACAACCGCCATCACTCTAGCATGGAAACTCTCATTCTCTTGTAATTCGTCTTCATCGAAATTAATTTGTGTCATCACCCTATACTACTATATATGGTTTGCTCATGCTATTATCAAACTTATGACAGAAATTGAGTTAGTACTCATTGTGGCAGTTGGTGTAATCAGTATATTTGTATTAATCGATACAATATTGCTGCTTAGACTTAAGATTCATTACGATCGAATTCTCAAAAGTGGTGGGGGTGGTTTGATGGAAGCCTTGGAGGGTATCCAAAAGACATTAGGCATACATGAGGGTAGGGTTGGCAAAATATTCTCCCAAATTGCAAAAATTGAAGATGACATTAAAAGCCACCTTCAACATCTCGTTGTGCGTCGATTTAATCCATTTAGTAACACAGGTGGAGATCAGAGTTTTATTGTCGGTATCCTAGACGGCAACCAAAATGGTATAGTGATTACATCACTTCACAGTAGAGAAAATACTCGTTTTTATGTAAAATCAGTTAGCGGGGGCGAAGGTGACCCTCATCCACTATCTGATGAAGAAAAAAAAGTTCTTAAGAAAGGCAATTCATGAATAATAATCTAGTCAAAATGGTTATATTACCAATATTGGTATTTGGTCTCACAGCTGGGATAGCTTATGGTACAACAATGTATTTATACGGGGGCAACGGCACAACGCAAAGCGAAGGTCCTGTTGTTACTCCACCACCAGGGGGTGGTTTGGTGATTGACCCCAAAACTCCACGAGATGTTGCTTGCCCGATAAATGGCGAGATGTTTACCAAAACAGAAAGCGCAGTATGGAATACGCGGCGCCCAATTTTTGCTATGCTAGAAAATTCACCAGAAGCTCGCCCACAATCTGGCCTAAACTCAGCAGATGTTGTCTATGAGGCTGTATCAGAGGGCGGTGTCACTCGTTTTGGAGCAGTTTTTTATTGTGGCGTCTCAGCCAAAGATACTACAATCGCCCCTGTTCGCAGTGCTCGCACCACTTTTGTTAATCTTGCCTCAGAATATAATCTTCCTTTGTATGTTCACGCAGGAGGCGCCAACTGTAGCAGTGCCGATGGGGGTAAGACTTGTACCTCTGACAAGCGCGTGATGGCTCTGGAGCAACTAGATTCTTATGGGTGGCGTGGTAGTAACGATCTAGATGAGTTTGGAGTTGGGATTAAGGCCTTTAAGCGCGATCTTGCTAGGATTTGGGATATTAAGGGCTCTGAAGTTGCCTGGGAACATGGACTGACTGCTTCAACAGAGAAGCTTTTCAAATATGGTAAGGATACTCGCGGCTGGACAAATATGGATCCAGCAGGTAAGAATGATTGGAAAGATAAATTTACTCCTTGGACATTTAAGGATAATAGCAAAACTCCTGGCTCTGTAAGCAAGATTGCTTATGGATTTTGGGAAAGTGATGCGCGCTTCAATGTAACCTGGGATTACGACGCTACCAAAAATCAATACCTTCGCGGTAATGGTGGCGAACCAGGCAAAGATCTCAATGATGGTAGCCAGGTTACAGCCAAGGTTGTGGTTGTTCAATACACCAAAGAATATCTTCATCTCGACGAGCACGCTCACACTCTCTACGATGTGATTGGCACTGGCAAAGGACTAGTCTTTCAGGATGGCACCGCCACAGAGATTACCTGGAGCAAAAAAGATCGCGAAAGCCGTACTGTCTTTACCGATGCCAAAGGCAAGAAGATCGAGTTTAATAGGGGCAGAATCTTCTTTGCAATAATTCCAATCGGCAACACGGTAGCATATTAAGCATTAAGTATTTAGTGGGGGTGGGGCTTGCCTACATTCTAACTGGAATTGCACCACCTAACTCCTTTCGTTAGTATAGCTCATA
>JBAXNV010000007.1:0-44682 GCA_037133595.1 bacterium | reverse complement strand
AGAGTATGCTCATCACAAATATTTCCAAGTGTTACCGATGTACCCTGCCAGTACGTTGTCCGATTGTATCGTGCTATAATGATATTGCTCCTGATTATTTTTTGATGGACAATTGTATGAAAAAGACATACGGTAGATTTTTTGCCTTTATTTGGAAATATCGCACCCGCTCGATTGCATCTGTCGTGCTTATGACACTATTTGCTTTTGTGCAGGTAATTCAACCATATTTTTACAAATTGTTTATCGAAGCTCTACCTAGTAAGTCTTTCCCTACCCTACTTACAATCTTTGTTGCGTATGGCGCTATTCGCTTTGCACAGGTGGTTATCGACATAGTGGCTTCATATGTAAGCGATGGACCATTAATTGATGGAGCGCGAGACGCTCGCATTGCAGTTTTTCGAAAAATCCAAGACCTTGACTTTGCATATCATTTATCGCGTAGTACAGGGAGCCTAATTAGTATTTTTAAGCGTGGAGATATGGGATTTTTTACTCTTTATCAAAACCTTCAAAATTTATACATGATATTTGTGCAACTAGTCGTTATGCTTATTATATTTGGGCAAATTGATGCTTCCATAATGCTTTTAATGTTGCTCACATTTATGGCAAGCTTGGTCGCAACATATATTGCCATCAAGCTAAATATTGATAAACGGATGGTATTTAACAAATCTGAAGACCATATTTCTTCGGTTATTGTCGATAACTTAATTAACTACGAAACAGTTAAGTACTTTGGTAAGGAAAAGCGTGAAAGCGCACGTCTTACTGAGGTATTTTTGGCATGGACAAAAGCAATGTGGGGGTATGGCAACTCATTCCGGTGGATCGACGCATTGGTCGGATTCTCTAGTAATGGGGGGTTCTTCCTAATACTTATGGTAGCTCTAAACAAGTATCTAGCTGGCAATCTATCGCTTGCCAATGTTATCTTAATTATTGGATTTATTTCTTCTTTTTATCCTCGCTTGTTTGACATGGTTTACAAACTACGCGAGCTCGCCAAAAGCCACACAGATATTGCTGATTATTTTGGAATTTTGGATCTTTCGGAGAAGGTAGCTGACCCAATTGTTCCAAAGTATTTAGAACAGATAAAAGGACGAATTGTTTTTGACAAGATGTCTTTTTCATACTATGAGGGTAAACAAAATGCGATCGATAATTTTTCGCTCGTGATTGAGCCAGGGCAATCGGTAGCATTTGTTGGGCAATCTGGAGTCGGGAAGACAACTATCGTGAAGTTGTTGCTGAGATTTTTTGATGTTACCTCGGGAACTATTTCAATCGATGGCACTAATATCAAAGACTTTGCCAAATCGACTCTTCGCTCATATATGGGTGTTGTGCCACAAGAACCAGTACTTTTTAATAATACAATTGCGTTTAACATTGGATATGGCAAAGATAATACAGACATGCGACAAATCAGAGCTGCCGCCAAAATGGCTAATCTAGATTCGTTTATAAATACACTCCCACTTAAATATGATACTCAAGTTGGGGAACGCGGAGTGCGACTGTCTGGGGGGCAAAAGCAACGGCTAGCAATTGCACGAATGATCCTTTCTCGTCCTGATATTATTATATTTGATGAAGCTACCTCGCAACTTGATTCTGTGTCGGAAAGACTTATTCAAGATGCTTTTTGGAAGGTAAGTAAAAACAAAACTACCTTAATTATTGCTCATAGGCTTTCTACAGTTGTGCATGCCGACAAGATCGTGGTTATGGATGAAACGGGTATCGCGGAAGTTGGTACTCACAAAGAACTACTGCAGATCCCAGGTGGTATCTATCGACACTACTGGGATCTGCAGGTAGAAGAAATCTAACTCTAGACAACGGTCCAGCCGCCATCAACGACTAGGATTTGCCCAGTCATGTAACTACTTTCATCTGAAGCAAGATAAATCAGTGCACCATTGAGCTCTCCTGGTTTGCCGATTCTTTTCATGGGGCAAAATGCACTCACATACTGTTGAAAATCTGGTGTGCTAATTGCGCTTGCAGTCATCTCGGATTCGAAGAACCCAGGACCTATCGCATTGACTGTAATATTGTATTTGGCCCATTCGGCTGCCTGATCCTTGGTAAGACCTACTACACCATGCTTGCTAGCGTGGTAGTTGGCTACTGGGAATGATGAGTTGCCTACAACTCCAAACATCGAGCTAATATTTATGATCTTGCCGTAGTTTTGGGCAATCATAACTTTGCCTACATGTTTGCCTACCAAAAATACTCCTGTAAGATTGACTGCAATTACCTTGTCCCAGTCCTCTTTGGTCATATCTTGTGCTGGAGCAATAGCCGAAACTCCCGCATTGTTGACGAGAATATCAATGTGTTTAAACTCTGCAACAGCTGATGCAACGGCCGTAATTATTTCGCCTTCATTTGATACATCACACTTGATCGCCATGGCTTTTCTACCCATTGCGATAATTTCGTTTTTGACAACTTCGAGTTTGTCAGCGCGACGCGCCAAAAGAACCAAATCGGCGCCTTGAGCAGCTAGTGCTTTGGCATACTGAACCCCGAGGCCACTTGATGCCCCAGTAACTAATGCAACTTTGCCAGTGAGATTGAACATAAATCCCCCCTAATATTACTAATTAAATTAACTCTACCACACTCGCAAAAAATGTTTAAGCTTTGTTGTTTTCTTTTTTAATTGTTGTCCAGTGATAAAGATATAGGGGGATACCTACTGCAATCATGGCGAGAGAGGTGCTTAGCGTCCTTTTTCTTTGATTGACAGCCTCTACCTCTTGCTGCTTTTGCTGATCTTCGACCGACTGAGTCAACTTGCCATTTGCATCTGTGACCGGAGTCATTGGGTAAGAATAATCAGAAACATGAAAGACGTATGTCTTGAGACCTAGATCTACCATCTGAATACTGCCTATTGTTGTTATTAATAATCCAACAAATGCAAATAGATAAAGATAAAGCAAGCGAATATTAAACTTCATATTTACCTCCTTTAGCTTAGTTTAGCACCTTTGTCATATACAGTCCTTCGCGCTCGTAACCAAACTTGCGGTAGTAATCGCGGGTACCAATTGAAGAGATCACGGCGATTTTGTTGTAACCTGCGATTTTCGCGCGTTCTTCGGCTTCGACAATAAGTCGCCTGCCAAATCCTTGGTGCTGAGTCTTGTCTTGGCCACTACTTCCGACGAGTGCGGTTTTGCCAAAAGTATGGATCTCGCGAATGATGGCGCACCCCATTAACTCTGGGAAGATATTGTTGCCCAGGTCAGTTGGCAGACGCATACGTAGAATCGAAAATAGTGCTCCATCCTTTTCGTAGCTTAGCATTAGATCGGTACCGCCTTTGGTTTCGCTCTGTCTTACCACAAGCTCGGCATCGACTTGATTGGGTCTTTCGCGTACCTCGCGACAGCGGATACACTGGCAAACCAGACCCTCTTTTTTAAATTGTTCTTGAATGTATTGCCTGGTATTACTTGCCTTTGTACCTGATGCCACCCATTTTTTGCTAATATCTCGGACCAAGCGATCTATCCTAACAGTTGGTGGGGTAATAAGCTTGATCTGGCGAAGTACAGTTAGTAGCTCGTCCTCACTGTATGGTACATATTCTCCCCTCTCCCACTCTCGATGCAGCTCTGTACCAGGAATAGTTTGTGCTGGGTAAATCTTGACAAAATCTGGCTGAAACCTGGGGTCGTAGTACATCATGTGCGCCATCTCCAGATCTTTTTCGGGACTACTACCTGGTAGGTTTGGCATAAAATGATAGCAGATCTTGAACCCAGCATCTTTTAGCATATGAGTTGCATCGGCAACAACCTGTAGAGAATGACCTCTTTTGATCCTTTGTAATATTTCTTCATCAAAAGCTTGGACTCCTATCTGCAGCTTGGTGACCCCTAGCTCTCGCAGTAACTTAATTTCTTTTATGTCTATCCAATCTGGGCGAGTCTCTATGCTGATACCTACAATTCTTCTTGCGGCGTGCTCGTTCTTGGCCTGAGCCTCTTCGAGAGTTTCGCTTGCCTCACCATTTATTGTGTCGATCATGTCTTTGAAAAAGCTTTGTTTGTATTCTTTGGGATAGTTACTAAACGTACCTCCTATTACGATAAGCTCAATCTTGTCAGTATCATGACCAGTTGCTACTAGTTGCTCTAGCCTGCTTTCGATTTGCCTCTTGGGATCAAAGTCCATCTGCCTGGCTCTAGCTGCTGCTGGCTCGTCGGAGAGATAGCTCTTGGGCATGCCAAGCTCGAGTGGACAAAAAGTGCAGGATCCTGGGCAAATATAGGGTTTGGTCATGACCGCAAATGGGGTAACGCCAGACATTGTCCGTACTGCTCTCGTTGTTAGCAATTGAAGAATTTTTGGATCATTTTGCATCTTACCTTCTGCTACAAGCTCTTTGTAGGCAGCGCGTATATCGCTATCTCGAGGAGTATATTTGAGAGTTTTGGACCATTGCCTCTTGAGTGCGTATAGGTTATTTTCAGTTATGTTTGTATAATTTAGCGCAAGGAGTTTTTTTATGGAATCTAAAGACATAGGGTTACAAGTCCAACAAATGTATGACGAGATAGGTGTACATTTTAGCAGAACCAGAAGTAAACGGTATGGTGGTGACTCGACTAACTGGCCGATTATCGACCATTATCTTGAGCTATTGCCCCCCAAATCGAGCGTACTAGATGTGGGTTGTGGTAATGGAAGACTTGTTACAGGACTCCCCGATAATGTTGAGTATTTTGGATTTGATTTCTCTCGAACGCTAATTGAGCAAGCTAAGAAGGATCACCCAAAACGTAAATTTGTTGTTGGAGATGTAACTGACCACAAGATGTGGAGAGGCTTAGGAGAATATGATGCAATATTTTCTGTGGCAGTTTTGCATCACATCCCTAGCCGTGAAGAACAACTGGCAATACTTAAGAACGCTAAGCACCACATCAAAAAAGGTGGAATGTTGATATTGACCACATGGAACCTATGGCAAGTACGATATCTTACCAATCATATTCAAAGTTTGAAATTGAAAAAAGACAATTTTCGATGGCTAGAAGTGCCATATAATAACGAATGGAAAAGGTTTTGTGTAGCAATTGATAGACCTTACTTAAAAAGCCTGTTGCTAGAAGCTGGTTGGAAAGTAGAAGAAGTGATGTATGTTGACCGAGATGGCAAAAGAAGCGATATGCTTAGAGGTCGCAATCTGGTTGCAATGGCGCGAGGCTAGAGGTTGAAGTAACCTGTTAATGTTTCCTCCCCCCATTTGCCTACATATTGTGGATGATCTTTTAGTTCGTCCAAACTAATTTTGCCTACAAAAAGCCTCAACTTTTCTTCGGTTGTTAATTTGTCTATTTTTTCCTCATTGGCAAAGTACATGGCTGGCTTGAGAATATCGCCTGATTTACCAGTATCAACGAACCCAAATTTATGGCGTGAAGCCCTTTTCCAGGCCAGTTCTTTGCTCATACCAAAATCGAGCATGCTGTTATAAATATCACGTAAACTGCCATTAAGGCCAATTGAAGAAGCAATATACTCGATAGCGTGTTGTTGGTGACTGCGATCCTCTATTGACGTGTTGTCCTGACACCAACTGGCAAGACCCTCTTCTGTTGGGAGATACGTTTGCGATTTTTTGATCCTGTTGTAAACTCCGTTAACGTGCCTAAGAATGTGAACGAGCTCGTGACGCACCCCACCCGCGAGAGAGAAAAACTCATAATGAATTTCGTGGCTAACTAGGATTCGTTGTTTGCTAGGTTGCGGGCGAGCATTGAAGCCACTTTCTTCTACTATTATTACCATGAAGTGTGAAAGTCCAAAAGTATTAAGAGCCTGATCGAGCAAAACTTTGTATTCTTCGGCCGAACCTGTATGGACAGGACCAGCGACTCGGGCGATAACAGTGGCTTTGTTGGTGAGGTCATCACTTATTGTTACATCAAAAAGCTTGCTGGCATTGGCTACTATCCGCTTGGGATCTTGAGATTGGATGGCGAGCCAAAACTTTTGTTTGATAGGATCTTCGAATATTGGATAGCCTCGTTGACCTTGCCAGGCGTAACGGAAGATTGGATTGTAAGATCTTGAGGCCGCAAATTTGAGCCTCTCTTCTTCGAGGTTGTTGGGAGTGATTAGGTTAATTATGTTTGGCATATGATTTGAGCCTACGGTCAGACTCGAACTGACTACCTGCGGTTTACGATACCGCTGCTCTACCAGGTGAGCTACGTAGGCAACTGTTTCTCATTTTATCATGTAATTTGTGTTACACTTGCAGTCATATGGCACGTTCACGTCTTACGTCTGTAAAAGAAAAGAGAGAATTTCGCCAAGCAATTGTACTTATTATTTTTACACTTTCATTACTTATTGGCTTTATCTTTTGGGGATTGCCCGAAGTTGCCAAGTTGGCTGGGAATACATTTATCAAAAATGATGGGACAAAAGGGACTCAAAGCCTCGAGATGCGACCTACCAGTCCGATTCTGTCTGATCTTCCTACAGCTACTAATAGTGCCACTATTGCATTGTCTGGGTTTGCACAACCTGGTGTCGAGGTAGCCCTTTACATTAACTCCCAGGAGAATGACAGAATTACTGTTACTGATTCGGGATCTTTCGTTTTCCCAGACGTTTCTCTTTCTGATGGCGAAAACAATATTTATGCCTTTGCAAGTAACCCCGCCAATAAGCTAGAAAGCGATCAATCACGTGCGCACATGTTGACTGTGGATACAACCAAGCCTACTTTGACAGTTTCGTCGCCAAGTACTGGCTCAGTTTTCCGTACTGAGAAAGAGCGTGTGGTAACCATATCTGGCTCTGTTAACGAAGATGGAACGAGAGTAGATATTTCGGATCGAATGGCGATTGTATCCCCCGAGAATACTTTTGCCATGTCGTATCAGCTTGTCGAGGGAGATCAGGATATTTTGATTAAGGCTACTGATAAAGCTGGGAATGTGTCTGAGGAAACACTTAAACTGAGATGGGAAAAGTAATTATTCAGTAGACAATACAAGTAATATTAGCCAGATAGTAACAAATGGGTAAAGCAAGACATTGTTAAACAGAGATGATATTAGTATAAAGCTGAGAATTGCGGGATAAGGGAAACTCTTGTACAGAGTTGATAATATAAGAATAGTCCCCAATAGGCCAAGGACACCAGTTGTTAATAAGATCTGCAGGTAACTATTATTGGCACCTGAAGCATGACTGGCGTAATCTTTGGCGGGAATTATCTGCATGGACAATGTGTTGTACCCCTCCCCTAAGACAGTTCTCCACCCGACCTTTTTGACAAGATCAAGATCGTGATTGAATCTAGATGAAATTGAATAGGTGCGAAGTAGATTGGTCCCCTCACCCGAAACATTTGGCAAAAACACTATCGGCAAAATGATTAGACACAACCCAATTATTAATACTATTTTCATTTTCAATTTTGAAACAATGCTCAAGAATATGCTCAACCAGGTAGAGCGAGCATAGGAAAGAAGAATTGCTGGTAAAGAAATACTTGCAAGCCAGTAATGTTTGGTTTCGTAAGCTAGCAAGCCAGTGAGCGCAAACATGACACTACTAAATGTCGGGTCGTAGTGGGGCATAATTACCCGATTGAGATGATCATCCCAACCAAGATACTGAAATATTCGCATGTCTGGCATATAGAAGTATTGGATCGTCCCAATCAAAATAGCAATGAACCCAGATAGCAGAAAGTGTCGGATTGGCAGCTTATATTGTCGACCACTTAGCGTGAAATATATTAGAGAATACATCGTAAGACGTACAGTGTAGAGCGCGGGTAGCAGAAGAGATGTTATCGGATAAAGAGACAGTGCGTTTGCCCATCCTATGATAATACCGATAGCAACAAGCTTTAGCCCGAGTGATTTGCCTAATTTGATATGGGAAATGTTGATAAGCAGGATTATGACGATTAACACATCGTGAATATATATGGCACCATTGAGTAGTTCGTAGCGACCAAGCTGACCAAACCCTAGCGAAAGAATTAGTGCAATGAGCAAATAGCGAGTTATTTTTTGTGCCATAAGAGATACAACTTGGTCCAGGTGAGAAAACTATGGAAACTCATCATTATTGCCATAACTGCGCCTGGAGTGGCATCTAGTACTCCGCCACGAAACAAATAATTGTACTTAAATTTGGCGAAGGGGTAAAAAGCTATTTTAAATAGTGATGATTTGCTACCAAGCGAATAACGATAACTGGCATCTATTGAAGAATATCTATTAATTTTGTTAAGAAATGTTGTTATATCTGGCAGCTGATGAAGTATGGTGCTATTTAGCTTGCCCACCCGGCCCTTGGAAACCCAAATCTCATGAACTGGTCGCTCCCAGTTGCCAGTACCCTTTTTGACTAGTCGAATAAATCGATTGTGAGCGTTTTCGCCATGTAATAGATCTTTGCCTAGGAATGTATCTAGGCGCGGGATTGAATAGGCATCGAATGTTGTTAACTTGATTGCAGACTTAATCTCTTGCGATAAATCATCGGAAATTTGCTCGTCGGTATCTAGATATAGCACCCAATCTGTAGTTGCCAATGTCAGCATTTTATTACGAGCATCGGCAAAATCTACGATATTTGGCTGATTTAATGTAAGTACTGTGAGATTGGCAATATTTTTCATATTTTTAGCAATTTTTTCAGTGATAATTTGAGCAATACTAGTGGATAAAAAATCATATCGTATAAAAATGCTGTTGGATAAGCCTGATTGGGGAAGTATTTACTACTAAAGAGTAGGTGAGAACGCCATTGGTGCATTAAACGAGGGATGGGATTGCTGGCAGCCGATACTTGATGTTCTGCGACGACATCTGGGTTAATATGAATCGTAAAGCCAGCGCTACTTGCTCGCAAACAAAAATCGAGATCCTCGTAATACAAAAAGAAGCGTTCATCAAATAACCCAATTTTTTCAATAACCTGGCGACTTATCAGCATGGCGGCTCCCGCAACGTGATCGACTTTTTGGGTGGTTTTGGGTTTATTCTCCCAATTTTTGTGCTTAACCATCCCCGTCCACTTGCTGTACTTGCCACCCCAATCATAGCCACCACCGTGATGTAGTACAGGGCTTGCGATGCCAGCAGTGCCCACCTTCCCATAAGTGGTTAGGAGTTGATCCAGAGAACCTGAGGAAATTGCGAGATCGTTGTTGAGGAGCAGTATGTGAGTGATCTTTGTATCACTCATAGCTAGCTTGATAGCTTGATTGACTCCATATGCAAAGCCGCGATTAGCTGAGTTTGTAATAAGAGATGTGTTTTTTATTATTTTAGAAAGAGTGGTAATGTCTTGAACATCGTTGTTGATAAGGATTAGTCTGTGAATCCCAATTTTTTTGGCAAGATCTTTGATAGCATTTTGGGTATTGTCGACTGATCCGTAGTGAAGAATAACAATTGCGATCTGGTTCATATTGTTATTGTAGCTTATTATTGATTAATTCTTTTTTAGTGTATATTTATATTGATGTTTAGTTTGCGCAATATCATTTTAACTGTTTTGGTTGCTGTTTTGTTGGCAGAGGTTGCTGGCGCCTCATATTTTGTAATTAATAAAGTAAGACAAACTCCAATAACATCACCAACTCCGAAACCAATAATAACATCAACCAAATCAAGTTACTCTAGCAAAGAACTAGACGATAAATATGGTAATAGGCCAAATTATTGTGAGGGAATGACCGCAACTACTACGTCACTTTCACCAAAGCAAACTTCTACTATTACTCTAACTTCAAATACACCAGTAAACCAATTTTTCTTGGCAGCATACAATACAGAAGAAGCTGTTGACCCTACGGCTCTTATGTTGGTTTGTGTTGAAGATGGCAATGTGTCGTGGGCTTGCCCAAGTGGTGGCCATATTTTGAATTTCCTAAAGAACGACAAAATAACCTTACGAACAAGTGAAACATTTACCATCTCTTATGCAGATCTATTTGTATTGGATCGTAATACTGACAACTTGGTAACCTCGGTTGGATTGTATGGACATTTTCAGTTAGATAACGGGAGAGAGTCTGAGCGAGATCAAAAATGTTTGATTAATATATTGGTTAAACCGGAACAGAATTAATACTATGTGGAAATATATTTCTTTAATTTTTATACAAGCCTGCCTTTTAATGTTATTTATTAGCTCATTTTCCCATGTGATTGCTAAAAATAAAGTACCAGCTTGCGACCCAGGAAGTACAAAGTGTGGATCTGGCGGTTGTAGTTGCCCCGCACGACAGGATTGCTGTAGCAATGGTGGTGATGGCTGTTGTGGTAGTGGTGGCGATAGTGGCGGGGGTGGTGGCCCTCCACCATGCGACGCTAATGCCTGGGGAGGATGGAGCGGTTGTAGTACAAGCTGCGGAGCTGGATCGCAAAGTAATACAAACCAGTGTGGTACGGTAATTTACCAGGGATGCATGATCAATGATCCTAATGTTTGGACTAGTTGGTCGGCCTGCACTGGAATACAAAACACCCAGAGCCGAACCAACAACTGCGGAACTGTCGAAACGCTCAACTGCCCTCGAGTTACAGGGACTATATATTATGATCCGTACAATTCTTGTGCAGCAGATAGCCCCAGCAACCTTGCGTTGCCTCTAACAGTAACTTATAACGGCTCATATAAGGTGAATGCTGCAAGCAATGGAACCTTTAGTATACTAACTGGACCTGCTGGGAGCGGAACATTACTACTTGAAGGATTATCGGGTAATTTTGAATGCTCAACATGCAATCCACAGGGTTGCCCACTCGTCTCCAGTACTATTTCACCAACAAATGGTAACAACTTTTTCATAGCCGATCGCGCAAACCCTTGGTGGCAGACAAAGGGAGCTGGAATATATGTTGGTAGCGAATCGGGTGGGACGACCTTGGTCTCCAATATCCCAAGATATGTACCAGCAGATCAAAGATACCTCATCCTCCCTGGTGCTGGACTTGGAGTTGCTGCTCTTTTGAGAGCGTCCGGAGGAGTATCTTATGGAAGAGGAACGGTTAGTAGCGGCAATCTCTCGGCAGTTTCCAAATACACAGGTAAGCGAGTTGATTATTCATGGTTCTCTAGTCGAGTTGGATTGACATTTTCACAACCTAATGACTGGGGAGCAGATACCATGAACCAGCCAGTTAATGACCCAACTAAAGCTTTTTACTATATTACCCCAGCTAGTGGTACGGCAACAGTCTTATCCCCTTGGCACGTTCTTGAGGGAGAAAAATATATTGTGATAGTTAATGGCGACCTGAAGGTCGAGCAAAACATAATAGTTGATGTTGGTGGATTTGTGGCATTTGTCGTGAAAAATGGTGTGAAAGTTGCCACTAATGTAACAAAACTTGATGGGTTATACGAGATGGATGGTACGTTTGAAACTCTAACCACAGGAGCTGAGAATGATGTGCAGTTAGTTACTGGTGGGAGTGTTGTTGCCTGGGGAGGAGTGAGCCTTAACCGCAACATTGGCAAAACTAATAACGCTAGTACCCCATCCGAGCAATTTGTATATCGCCAAGACCTTATCACAAATATGCCAAAGGAAATGAAGACATTTATTATGAGCTGGACAGAAGTACCCGCTGGCACGTTTGAAAATTGATTGGGGCTGTCATATTTTGACAATGTGTGATACACTATCTTCACTATTTTGATGAATACTGTTGGTAGGCGTCGAGATTGAAAAGTGTAGGTTGACGCCAATGACTTTTTTGATCTTTCCTATTTTAGATAGTATTAGATAAGGTTTATATGTCGTTTCAACGACGCAATTTTGGTGGTAGCAACCGCAACCGCCCTGTTAGTAGAGGTAACTTTGGTGGAGGTGGAGGTGGTCGTGGTGGAAATAAAATCCGCTACATGCACGTTGACCCCAGAATGCTTATCAAAGAAGCAACTCCCAGGGTAGAAGGGTCTTATACCCCAGTTCACCAGTTTGTCGACTTCCCCCTTGACCCAATTGTTCAAAAGAATATTGTGATCAAAGGATATACTGCCCCATCCCCAATCCAAGACAAAACAATCCCCGAGATTCTTGCTGGGCGCGATGTAATTGGCCTTGCTAACACAGGTACTGGCAAAACAGCAGCCTTTATGTTCCCTCTTTTGACCAAGGTTATTGCAAATTCGAATGAGAGAGTACTTATTATTACCCCAACTCGCGAGCTTGCTATCCAGATCGTGGATGAAGGTCTTTACTTCTCACGCGGATCTCGTGTTTACTTCTCCCTCGTTATTGGTGGAGCTAGTATGGGCAAACAGATGAATGAGCTGCGTCGTGGCCCTCAGATGGTTGTAGGTACCCCAGGACGCCTCAAAGACATGATGGAGCGGGGGATGCTAAAGCTTGATCAATACCAAACTATTGTGCTTGACGAAGTGGACCGCATGCTTGATATGGGATTTGTACGCGATATTCGTACGCTCATTGATCGCATGCCCAAGGTAAAACATTCACTATTCTTCTCAGCAACCATGTCCCGAGAAGCTCGCGCTGTTGCTAACGAGTTTTTGGTAAACCCAATTACGATCGAAATCGAATCACAACGAGCTAGTGACAATGTTAACCAAGATGTTGTGTATGTACAAGGTCGCAATAAAGTCGATGTTCTACATGACTTATTGGTTATGCCAGGATTTGATAAGGTACTCGTTTTTGGCCGCACCAAACATGGTATGGAGAAACTCTCCGAGATGCTGAATGAGCGCGGATTCAAGTCGACTGCAATCCATGGCAACAAATCACAATCACAACGCCAGCGGGCACTACGAGATTTTGAGACTAATCAAGTCCAGATCTTACTTGCGACTGATGTCGCTTCCCGTGGCCTAGATATTGATGATGTAACTCATGTTATCAACTACGAGCTACCAGAAACATACGAGGATTATATCCATCGTATTGGCCGTACCGGCCGCGCCGAAAAAGGTGGCATGGCTCTAACCTTCATTGACTAATTGGAGCATTGGCTCTAATATGTTTGTATGAATGAAAAATGTCCAAAATGTGGTAGTGATCTCTCGCCTGTAACCGAGACCAAAACTGGTCGTCAACTGCAAAGATGCAGCGCAGGGAGCTGGAACCCATCTACCCACCAAAATGAAGGTTGTGACTATGTTCTCTGGCTTGAGGTAAAACCCAAGGAGCTAGATGAAAAATGCCCCAAATGCGGCTCGCCACTTGTACTCAATGTTACCCGCTTTGGCAAGAAGATGAAGAAATGTTCTACCAACGTTTGGAACAAGGATACCAAGAAAGCCGAAGGATGTGACTATATCGAGTGGATAAACGGCTCAACTGAGAAGCTAGATGAAGATTGCCCAGAGTGCGGGGAGAAACTCGTTTTGTTTACTACAGCATCTGGCAAAAAAATGAAGAAATGTAGTACTTCTGGATGGGACCGCGAGAAGAAGGAAGCTACTGGATGTAAATATGTTGAGTGGCTAAAAGCCGCCGATTTCCCAGATAACTCAACAAGTGAGGGCGAGGAATTCTTGCCTCCTGAGCCAATGCCTGAAGAGAAGTAATCGTTACTGAGTAAATTTGATATGTCCGAGATTGCTCACCACATTGAACCTTTGTTTTCTGCAGAAGAAATTGATATTCAAGTGGGCTTATTCGCCGATAGAATAGTTGCGGACTTCCCAAACCAACCAATTACTTTACTTGGTATATTGAGCGGCGCAACACCCCTTACTGTGGATCTTGGTAGAAAATTGTGGGAAAAGGGGAAGCATGATGTTTCTTTGGAATTTATGGGGGTAGAAAGCTATGGAGATGGTACAACATCGAGTGCAGCACCCAAAATTACAAAAGATACTAAGACCCCAATTGCTGAAAAGAACGTGATTGTTGTTGAAGATATCGTAGATACCGGTTATTCCATTGAGGCTTTACTAAAAATATTGGAAAGTCGGGGTGCTTTAACGCTTTCGGTACTAGCGTTGTTGTCCAAGGCAGATCGACGCGAAGTAAACGTGCCAATTAATTATTTAGGGTTTAGTATCCCTGATAAATTTGTTGTTGGTTATGGACTTGATTGGAATGAAAATTACCGAACTATGCCTGATATTGGGGTGGTAGTTTTTGATTGAGAGAATATTCTATCTAGCGCTGCAATAGTTATCGTTGCTTCCAATTGCCTTGCATTCTCGAAATCTTCCCGAGTAACCTTAATAGAGCTATGGCTTCTAATAAAGCGAAGGTCTTCTTTGGTTGCCAAACCACGTGTGTAGTGCCCTATCGCACGCTTGATTTCGAATTGCTTACGTTCTACCATCATGCTTTGACCGGACAAAGCCTGCTTTTGGGGAGGGTATTCTCTTTCAATAAATTCCCAGTCTTGATCTAATTCTTTTATACTAATCTTCATTTGTGAGATTATAGCGCAACTTATCCAGGTAGCCAACGACTGATTTGTCCATAATGATACTAGATTGGTTGATAGGCCTTTTGAGAATTAGTCCCTGCAAACTTACGCACCGACTAAGCGCCACATACGTTTGGCCATGAGCAAAGGCTCCATAGCCTAGATCTAGTACAACCCGAGTAAAGGTTTTACCCTGACTTTTGTGAATAGTTATTGCCCACGCCAGTATTAGAGGCAGTTGGGTAAATGTACCTACGATGTTGCTTTCGATCCTTTGCTTGCCTTGGTCGTAGCTAAATCGAAACATCTCCCATTTGTGTGGCGTTACTACTATCTCCTCGCCGTTTTCTAGCTCTACCGTAACCCCCTCGTTGTCGCCGGCATCAAGAGATACTACGCGTGCCATTGTGCCGTTGATATAGCGGCCAGCAGGATCGTTGTGATTGAGCATAACCTGCGCACCTACCTTGAGCACTAGCTCGGCCGAAACAGGATGAACTTTGGACTCAAATTGACCTTCTGTTTTGGCAACAAAAGTGGCGCTCTTCCCCCTAACCTCCTGCAACATTGCAGTGTTGTAGGCTTCGGCCATTTTGTTGGTAGTTGTGAGGTGGATTACCATATCGTCGACAGGCGGCAAGTAATCGGGATTGACCCGCGAGTTGAGTAGTAAGAGATCATCCTCGGTAAGAGTGTTGTTGCGAATATTGCCAAGCAAGTTGATAAACTCTTGATCTTTTTGACGATAGATTGTTTCGAGCTCGATGAGCACGATATCTGTCTGCTCCATTACTGAGGAGTTGAAAAAATACGGACTTTCGTAAAGCAAAGACTGAAAAATGTGTTGGTCTGCGCTGGTTGTGACAGGTGGCAACTGATACAAATCGCCAAAGAAGATTATTTGCTTGCCGCCAAATGGTTGATCTCTTTTGGTTATACGCCGCATGAATGCATCGACGCAATCTAAAAGATCTGCACGCACCATACTTATCTCATCGATCACTATTGCGTCGAGAGAGGTATATAACTCGGGATCGCGGGCGCTGCCTGCTAGTTTGCGAGCTTTGGTAAGAGTGATGTCGGGTTTGAAGTGAAAAAATGAGTGGATTGTTGCGCCACCAACGTTTACGGCGGCAACTCCAGTTGGGGCGAGGACTACAATGTTTTTGGCTGTTGTGTCGCGAAAGTGTTCGAGGAGGGTGCTTTTGCCTGTGCCTGCCCTACCTGTTACAAAGATTGATTGAGAAGTATTCTCCATCAGATCCAATGCTTTTTGAAACTGAGTATTAATTTCGAGCATGGGTGATTTCCTTCATGATTTCTAGGTATAAAGATCTGTTCATAGATTTTTCAGTACCTAATTTCTCATTATCCGCTACTACACTCACGCGATTCATCATATTTATTATTTCTTTTGCCCACACACTAGCTTCAAGACACGACAACAGGTTTACCATCTCACGATCAATGACTTCGATATATCCACCACCATCAGAACGAGCGATTATTTTCATTCCGAATTTGTAGGCTTCAATTACTGACAGCCCAAAAGGTTCGTTAATAGCTGCGTTAAGATACACATCTGATTTTGACATAATATCATATTTTTTTTCATCTGATATATTGTTGTGAAGTGCAATTTTGATGAAATATTTTTCGCCTAATTTTTTTATTGTTTTCAAATAATTATGATCAAAATCTGAATATATAAGATTTAGAATTATTTTCTTGTGTAAAATATTTTGCAATTCCTTCGCCACCTCTACTAAAAAATTAACTTTCTTATGCTTATATATTCCCCCAGTTGATACTAAATTTATATCTTCACTATTTGAATTACCATGTTTTTTCCCCTGAATATCAACACATGGATATATGACCCTCGAATTACTCAAATAATAATTATCGATTACTGTTTTTGAATATTTAGAGTTCGTAATTATTATATTCGTTCTCTTAACATTAATCATATCTAATATTTTAATTGGATATTTTAATATGTTCATCACCCAATCTTTTGCGTCGAATGTATTTATTAGTTGTTTGTCGTAATATTCCCGCATTCCTTCATGACAGATGTATATAACTGGCGAATTTGCATACTGAAAAAATAATGGAGATTTTGTTATCCAGCTGTGATATGCGAGATACGCATCGCATTTATTGTTACTGAGAATGTTTTTGTAGAATACTGGTAAATATACCATTGCATGGAATAGATATTTTATTAATCCTTTTTCAGGGGATGGTTCGTGAATTACTTTAACGTTAAATTTTCCTTTTAGGTAACGCATGTTTGAATCAAACAGAACCTTGGCACCACCGTGCGGAAGATTGTGGATTACCGTGAGCTTTAATTTCCTAGTTGACATTTATATTATATTTGTAATAGTAATATTGTGAGAATAGTTTTATTTTGCCTCAATTCATTGTTGATTACCATATTTTTATTATCCTTTTCTATCCCGGTTGTTTCAGCAAGTAGCACTTTGTTTTTTGACGATTTTGTGTCTGCTTCGTTAGGATCTAGCTATGATTATTACGTTAATAACGGAACTATTTTACTCAGTGATTCCCAACTTAAACTTTCCGCTCCACTAGGTGTTACTTACCCCAGTGTACATCTTAATTATACCCTACCTAGTGATAATTATTCGATTGAGATTAAATTTCAGTTCAACAATGCTGCTCGATATGGCATTGGTGCATTGATGGGTGATGTTGTCTTGCAGAATGGAGTCGCTCCTAGATTGGAGGATTTAATTTATTATAATTGGGGAGATAGTCAAGCCGGGAGAGAATATAGGTACCTTAATAGTTCCGGACAAATGATTACAAGTGTTACCTTGCAAGGCTTAACTGATTGGCATATCGAGAAATACGAACGTATCGGTAATAGTAATTTGTACTACTTAGATGGGGTATTGCTTAATACTTCAACTACTAGCCGTAAAGTTTCTCAAATTACAATTGGAAACACTGATAATCGAGGGATATATGTTGATAATTGGACTAGTATTTACGTAGACTATATCCAAATCCAGGATTTAACAGGAGAGTCTGAATATACGTTTTCTCCCTATTACTCCCAGAAGGATGAACTTTGGAAAAGCGATCTGTACGACGACTCACCTAGTTGGGCTGGAGCTGATAAATATGGTATCGACCGCTGGGGATGCGCACTTAGTAGCGTAGCTATGGTTTTGGGGAAGTATGACATAAAGTCACCCACTGGGGAACCCAGCACGCCCAAAGTACTCAATTTTTGGCTTAAGAATCAAAATGATGGCTATATTGGTAATGGGTTAATCAATTGGCTTGCGATAACCCGATACTCCAAATTGTCCGAAACTGCGGGGTTTGCGCCGCACTCTCTAGAATACACCCGTGAGCCGTATAGCGCATCAACTGTAGCTACTCGTATTGCTGATAGCAAATACCCCATCCTCCCACTCAATGGCCACTACGTTCTTAGCTACGCTCTAGATGGTAGTGACTTGGTTGTTGCCGATCCAAACAAATCTGCAGCCGAAAGAATCGCAACAAGTAGCGCATTTGCGCGTATGAATGTACTCACACCTTCGCATACCGATCTTTCGTACATGATGTTTGTTGGGCCAGCTGGTACCGGTTTTAGTGGGAGCGGGATCGATTCGTATACCGAGTCAATTAGCGATGACGTCGAAGGTACAGCAAAAACAAATGTTGTGGCGATTGTCCCCAAGCCAGCTGTAGGCACCTACAACTTGCACGTTACGGGTAATGGCTCGTGGAATAGCTACTTTTATGACCAGGGTGGAAATGTGTCAAAAAATACTTTGACTATAAATGGTGCTGCCACTGATTACCAAATTGTATATGACCCTGTTGTTGGCCATAGCAGCAGTATTGCCCCTCTCGATGATGCGGCGCCTGCTGTATCAACCTTTAGTCCTACGAATGGGAGTTTTGTAAAAGGTTTGGTTAATATCGTTGGGTCGATCGCGGATGATAACCCCAATCAATACCAGCTAACTATCAAGAACAACCTTGGCGAAATCGTGGCGACAACTGGAGTAATATATTCTGGTAATATTGATAATCAAACATTGTATGCGTGGGATACAACACTAGTAAATGATGGAACATATTCGATAATATTGCAAGCTACCGACGTGTACACCAATAGTGGTAGCACTTCAATATCGGTAATTGCCGACAATACTACCCCCTCATTGAGCGTAATTGACCCACCAATTGTGGCAACCGATAGCGGCGAACAAACATGGTCGTGGAGCGCGAGCACTGATTCTGGATCTGGACTAAAAGGTTACTATACGCGTTCTTACGATGTTGTTACCAACTCCCACCCTACCGATTGGCTTTGGCTCGGGGATATACTCTCAACAACTACGACACATGATGGTGGAGTTTGGAAACAAGAGATTAAGAGTGAGGACAATATAGGCAACATCACGCCCGCCGTCGTGAGTGGTCCTGTATATATTGATCATTCAGCACCTGTTTTGTATAGCAAAACTGCGTGGAGTGGCGACTGGTACAATACCCCCCAAACAGCCTATTTTGACTATACAGATAACAATCTCGTGAGCGATTATATTGCTCCTACCTGTGAGATTGCTAGTGAAGGATTTTTCGCGGGATGTAGCGTTTTGCCACATGTGTGTGATAACTCTGGGAACTGTAACACAAATAAAGTATGGAGTAATACCATCAAACTTGATTCGACCAAACCCAAAAATGGGTTTACGCTTTGGGGCAGCCGAATTGCTGGTTGGGCAAGCGATAATATGAGCGGTATTGTAAAAGTTGAGGTAGTTTATCGCAAAGACAATGGCGAAGAACATACTGAGGTGGCTACAGGTCGAACTAGCTGGAGTTATTCCCTGCCTTCGCCGATTGTTGGCTCGTATGAGGTCGCCATTTACTCGTATGATGTTGCGGGCAATCGAAGCGAGGCTACTACAAAGTCATTTACGATTAATCCTAGTGATTCCCCACGCCAAACTGGGCCAGTAACTACCCTGGCTTTTGTCGAGCCTGTCACTATAAAACAAGTAACTGCCCCCGGTATTGTGCTCGGAGCATCGATTATCCCCACCCCTACACCTAGCCCAATACAAGCCCCACAGATTACTCCCGCATTTATCCCTGCTGCCCCCAAACAACAATCATATTGGCCATATATTGTTGCGGCAGCGATTATTTTGCCTATTACTTTGTTATTATTTATGATCCTACGACGTTAGTCTGCTATAGTAGCCGTATGAGAGCAGTTGGGGCAAAAGTTTATTCCAAAAAATATTTTGAAACAGATTGTGGAGGACATGAAATGTGGCGAAAAAGCTGTGGCAAGGATCTACCACCGCGCCTTGAATATGCGTTTAATATTGCAGATATTTGTATGGGTATGAATGTACTGGACTGGGGTTGTGGGCGAGGCGAGTTAAGCTACCAGGCCGCTAGAGTTGGAGCCGATGTTCTCGGGCTTGACTATGCCAAGGATGCAATTGAGTTAACAAAGAAATTGCCAAAAGATACAAAAGGCAAGTTGAAGTTTGCGCAGATCGATGATCTATTAATACCAGCCAAAGATAATAGCTTTGATCGAATACTATTTGTGGATGTGATCGAGCACCTATACCCAGAACAGCTAAAGATCCTGATGAAAGAGTTTGCTCGCGTGCTAAAGCCAGGTGGAAAACTGGTAATTCATACCTTCCCCAATCTTGATCATTACAACTTTGGATACCCTAGGTTTACGCGTTGGGCACATATGATGACTAACCCAATTTGGCAACTACTTTTTCATGAGAAACTGCGCGACTCACCCTCTCCTCGCTTTGGTTATGATAGTAAAGTGCATGTAAATGAGTGCAGTTTAACAATGGTTAAAGATTATGTGGAGGCAGCAAAACTCGTTGCCAATGTGTGGTACGACTCTGAATGGCGAATGATTAGGCGACGCGATAAAATACGCTACAATTTTTTCCAACCATTATGGCTAAGCAACAAGTACTTTGCCGATGATATATGGGCTATTGGGACGAAATGACTTTATTAAGTGCCGTTGTTATACCTTTAGTGCAGTTGGCCCAAGCAAATTGAGAAAGAACGTAGCTGCAACCTGCAAGGCCCATTGCGTGTGTCTTGCCATGGTGAGTGATAATTGCAGAAAGTGCGTGCGCAATTGTCTTGGGAGAGTCTTCTGTAAGATAGCCAGAAATTCCATCTTGTACAATCTCGCGAACCCCACCCTCATTGGTCGCAACGACTGGCGTACCACATGCTTGAGACTCGGCTGCCGAGAGCCCAAATGGCTCTCGTAGGGCCGTTACAAGGGTTACCAAGGCTGTTTGGTACGCATATATTAACTCTTGGTCGCTAACACCCACTTTGACAGACAACTTTACTCCATGGCGATGCGCAAGGTCTTGCAGTTTTTTACTTGGGAGAGTGCGGGGACAAATTATGTTGAGTTGTGGGCGTATATTCTTGGGCAACAAACCAATTGCCGTGATTGCAAGGCTTAGTCTTTTTTGGGGCTCGTCGTTGCCGATTACAAGAATAGATTTGCCCCTCAGGGTCTGGCCCTGAGGGCTTGGCGGGGCGGGTTTAAATAACCCTGTGTCGATCCCTGGATAAACTACGTCGGCAAGTAAGCCATATGCGTGCTTAATCGATTGTTGACTATAGCACGAGTTGCACAACACTTTTGCTGCATGACGTGCATTATATTTTTCAAGAACTTTTTTTACTTTGCGATACAGTGATTCGTAAATATAATTTGGTAATGGCAATGATGGGTCAACGCCAAGCTCGGGCTCAAATAGTGCTCTAGTTGGTTCGTGACAATACAATACCGTTGGTACTGGAGACAGGGAAAGGATTGTGGGGCACGCGAAAAAACTATCGTGACTAACCAGGAGTGCTTGTATGCCAGATTTTTTGATTTGCGACGAAAGTTGTTTGGCAAAAATGTAGCTATCGACAAAGTTTTGCCTATCGCGAGCTAGGCGATTGGGTGATACTGAAAGCACAGGGAGTCTTACTAACTCAAAATCATTTGCAATACTTGTAACAATTCCTTCCATAAGCCGATTGGCACCACCAGGGGGGAGATCGTAGTAAATACCTACTTTAGACTTTGGCACTAATTTTTTTCCATAGTAGATACAAAAATGGTGGTGTATGCAGATAACTACTAATAAGCGCCGCGTAGGCTGGCCCAACTAGCCCCATGCGCGGAGTAAGAATAAACATTAGTATTAGTTCGAGTGTTACTGAGCTTATTGCAAATATCGAAACGAGCTTGCCCTCCCCTATGCCCATGCCAATATAACTTGTAAGTGGGGTAAGACTAACGCTAAGAAACCAGTAAGAAAGAACAACTAATACTGGGTAAACTTGCCCTGCAAGCGATGCGTCTTGTAACCACCAAAGAATGATTGGGTAGCCAATGTAGTGGGTTGCAATGACTGCGCAGGCCCCAATAGCCACAACAACTGCAATACTAGTTAGATATATTCGCTTGATAGTTGCATAACGAGACTCCCCATGTAGATTGGCAGACGTTGCAAAAAAACTGCGACCTGTAACCTGAATAAGTGTTAGGCCCTTTTGAACAAGAGATTGAGCTAGACCATAAATACCCGTTGCTGCGGAACTAAAAATATAGCTTAGATAGTACCTCGAAGTTTGGGCTTGAAGTTGGCCCGCCACGCTACTGCCAAGCGTACTAAATCCATAAAGCAAGGTAGAAAGAGCCATTTTGCGATTGAGCTTGGGGCGTAGTGAATAACCAATCCACTTGACCCATATTGCAGCGAAAACAAGTAAAAGCATTTGAAAACCTATTTGAGTTAGAATGACACTCTCGAGAGAATGAGTAGCTCTTGCAACAAATGCCGAGAAAAGAGTATTACCTAGTCCAACGATAATCACTTTGAGATTGAAGATTGAATAATTATTTTTGCTTTGCGCAAGAATCATAATAATGTCGCTTAATTGATTGACCAAAACCAAGAACGCCATTAGTCCAAAAAGGTTTTTGCCTATACCAAAATACGCAATTAATCCTGCTGCCAATACCATCGGGATAGTTGCAAATAGATTGCTGCCCAAAATATTTTGCCAGTTATTGTTATTTGAATCTTTGGAAAGATAATACAAACTCCCATTACCAAAACCCAAATCAAACAACCCCGCAAATGCAGGGATACCGATAAGTAGAATGTATTGGCCAAATACTGAAGTACCTAGCGCCGAAATAAGGATTGGGAGCGAGAAAAAACTAGCAAGAAGAAGTGTGAAGTGACCAAACGCATTGATTAGCGAGCTTGTCAGTAGCCGACGTTTAATGGACATATTATTGATTGGCGAAAGTACCCTTGACTGAGCCTAGAGTTACCTCAGCCTCCGCGGTACTTACGACACCAAACACTTGGGGTGGCCAGTAGCGAAAAAAAGCGCGCCCGACTATTTCTTGATCTGTAACCAAACCCCACTCGCGCGAATCACTACTATGGAGACGATTATCACCCATTACTATATATTGACCTGTAGGTACTTTGACTTCGAGCCCTTCGCGCAAAAAATTGCCCTGCGAAACTGCACCTGGATCGTTGATATACTTTTCATTGAGCTTGTTATTATTGAGGTAAACAAAGCCCTCTTTTACCATCACAATATCACCTGGAACTGCGATAATCCGCTTGATAAAATCTATTTTTTCGTCTTGCGGAGAGTGGAAAACGATCACATCGCCTCGATTGGGGGAGTGAAGCCTATAGCTTACCTTGTCGGTTAGAATATATTCGGCATTATGGAATGTTGGCTCCATACTTTTGCCATCGACTTGGTGCGGTTGAAACAAAAACAAATATACCAGGACAAAGATCGCAAGAGATACAACTATCGTCTCGATAAAATCCATCACGAATGACCAGATTAGCTTTAATATCCACATAGGTAAAGGATACTGGTTATGATAAAATCTTGCAAGAGACAGTTGGACGATTAGCTCAGTTGGTTAGAGCGCTTCATTCACATTGCAGAGGTCGCTGGTTCGAATCCAGCATCGTCCACCCTCCACTAGCTAATACTCATGATTTTCTTAAGAATTTCGTCGGTTTCTTGGGGCTTGCCTCTGAGCTTGATCACTAGCTTGGTTTCTCTTTTGCTACGAGTGAGTTTGACTTGAGAACGCTCGCCCAAAATAGTTTGAAGTTTGGATTGCATATTTTGGATTGCGTCAGAAATTATGTAAGCACCTTGATTTTTGACTAGCGGTTTTTCGTCGAAGTCTTTTTTGAGCCTACGGGCAATCTCCTCGGCTCTTCGAACTGATGCCGCCTCTTTGAGTACAAGTTTGTAGGCCTCGATCATAAGGCGTGTGTCCTGAATCGATGAGAGAGCTCTTGCATGGCCTTCCATGATGAGGCCGCCAATGAGGCCGTCTTTGAGGGCGTCGGGCAACTCAAGGAGCTTGAGAGTATTACTTACATATGAAGGAGATTTGCTAACCTTTTGAGAAATTGCACCATTGCCAAGCCCAAATTCGTTCATGAGGCGATCAAAAGCTTTGGCACGCTCGATTGGATTGAGATCTTCTCTTTGCACGTTTTCGACGATTGCCATCTCGAGCATTCCCTGAGGGGTTGTTTCTTTGATTACAACAGGAACTGTCTTTAGACCTAGAGCTTTACTGGCGCGCCACCTGCGTTCGCCAGCAATAATCTGGTACCCAGCGGGCGTGTGTGCGATAACTAGAGGCTCGAGAACCCCGTGCTCTTTGATGCTTTCCATTAGGTCGGTGAGGCTGTTAGGGAGAATGGTGCCGCGAGGTTGGGTGGGGTTAGGCTCGACTTGATTGATCTGTAGTTCGGTTATTTGAATTTGATCTGTCATTACTTGAAGATATCACGAAATTAACTGCGTGAAAAGAAGTCGAAAGGGATCAGAAATGATTAAACAACCTTAACGCACTGCTTGCCAAGTTTTTTGAAGAAAGTTACTACTCCTTCTTTCATGGCAAAGAGTGTATAGTCGCGGCCTGTGCCGACGCCTACTCCACCACGTACATGCGTACCAACTTGACGAATGATAATCTGGCCAATTTTGACTTTTTCGCCGCCAAATTTCTTAATACCTCGACGTTTGCCTGGTCTTGTTGAACCTTGGGCTGTCGCTCCACCTGATTTGACGTGTGACATAATTGATCCTTAATTTTTTTGCAGTATTGTAATATTTCGTATAACAGTGGCACCTGGTTTGCCATATGGCACTGACGAGACGTAATTGTAGCCGAGTTCGGCATAATCGTCAACGGTGAGAGTTAAAATTGTACGATTGCCAAGGATAAAACTGGGAATACTAATAACCACCCTGCCCTTGCCAGTTAAGATTTTGTGCCAAGAGCGAAGCGCGCCAATATATAACTTGGTAAGCCCTTTGGCAATGTTTTTGAGCTTGGTGGAATCTGGCATGCGATCTGCGTCCATAAGTGGGCCCATGTAGGGCTCGGTTGCGATTGCATCGACTAATTGAAGTTGTTGATCAAGATGAGTTGCATCGAGAAGAGTTGTTGAAAAGTTGAGATCGGGGAGAGCGTAATTTTGTTTTAGCCAAGCTAGATTTTGTTCTGTACCAGATATAGCGTCTGGGTTGGTATCGCTGCCAAAAACAGTATTACAGCCAATAAGAGCTGCCTCGGCAAGAACTGTACCCGTACCACAAAAAGGATCGGCGAGCGAGAGACCAGTCTGCCCAACACATGCCAAGTTGGCCATGATGCGCGCCACTTTGGGTGGCAGCATACCCCTTTTGATATCGCGATATGGCTTGGAACGATCTCTAATAGCCCAGTCGTCGGCGTCGTGAATCCAGACAGTTTGCCCGATTGTAAGCTGACCTTCATTTGAAAATATGACATATTCTCCAACGTGTTGCTTGCGAAGCGCTACGAGTGAGTGATCCTTGGTTTCGAGCGAGAGAAAACGCATGGGGCGAGTTTTGACGACTTCGTCCTTGAGCGCGCGAAGATCGTATGGATCAATCTCTAGAGCGGAAAGATTGGAAATTGCGATGTTTTTGTGAGTTGAACCACAAATCAACTTGGACAAGTCGCTGTAGAGATTGGTATCAGAAGTTGTACTAAGCTCTTGAATAAGTTTTAGTGTACCCCCTAAAACATTTCCGAGTTCGACTGCCTCGTGAGTGGTTGTGACTTTTGCGAGTGTGGGGAGAATTGAGGTGACATTATTCCCTGTAACTGCAGCCAGCTCAGCGCGTGACAGATCGGGAGTGTTGCCTAGGAGTGCGTAAAAAGTATTCATTGGATTATTGTACCAGGGTGAGAGCAGACTTATTTTGCAACAACTTTAACAGCTTTTTTGACTGCTGGCTTTTTGGCGACTTTGACTGGCTTCTCAGATACCACCTCGGCTGCGACTTTGGCAACCTCGGCAACTTTGATAGGCTTGGGGGCGATCTTCATGTCACCAATTGAATCAATCATGACTTTGGTGTACTTTTGCCTGTGGCCGGTGTGCTTCCTGTAACGAGATTTGCTTTTGTAGCGAAGAATATCGATCTTGTCGGCTTTGACTTGGCCTACAACTGTTGCGGCAACAACTACGCCAGAGACGGTTGGAGCACCTACAGTAACGTTGTCGCCATCGACAACCAAAAGAACTTGATCAAATGAAACTTTGCCTTCGGCATGGAGAAGCTCGACTTCGAGCTCTTTGCCTACTTCAACTTGATATTGTTTGCCACCTGTGGCGATAATTGCGTATTGCATATAGGGCATTATAACCTAGGAGTTACTTGATTTCAAGAACAGAAGTGTGTGCTGGCGAATTCCCCCCTGAAAGGGCAAAGCCAAACATAAGGCTAGTTGCAAGTACAGAGCTGCCCCCGTATGAAATTAGAGGTAAAGTGACACCAGTAACTGGAGCTATGCCAAGATTCATCCCTATATTGATCGCGGCCTGAAATAAGAGGTAAGCAAATACCCCAGTAAGTACCAATTTGTGATAATGGGGCAAATGTCGAAGTAAAGTGGCGAGAAGATAATATAAAATTATTGCCAGGATAATAATTACGGCCCCGGCGCCAACTAACCCCAGCTCTTCGGATAAACTTGCAAACATAAAGTCGGTATGACGCTCTGGTAAAAAGCGAAAGTGCGACTGAGTGCCATGCCCTAGCCCCTTGCCAATTAGCTGACCTGATCCAACAGCGATAATGGCCTGAATAACATTGTAGCCACTGCCGAGCGGATCTTGATAGGGATCAAAAAAGGTGCGCAAGCGCTCTAGCTGATACTCCTCTAAAAAGTGGGGTGAGAAGATTGCGGCAATCGATAGGAATATTGCCCCTATCCCGACCAACCAATATGAGAGCCCCCCTACAAACATCATCGCGCCCCAAATTGCCGAGACAACTAGAGCCGTACCTAGATCGGGCTGGCGAAATATTAGTAAGGTGGGGATTATGTAAATAAACGTATTTATAAATATATTTTTGAGTGTTTTGGGAGGAAAGCGCTCGAGAAAATAGCCAAAAGCTAAAACTAGTAGCGGCTTGGCCAGCTCGGAGGTTTGCAGGCGAAAAGTGCCAATATCGATCCAGCGTACAGCACCGCGAACGACCTCCCCGAAGACAAAGGTACTAAGCAAAAGCATTATTGTTAGGATGTAGATTGCGATGCCAAATTGGCGAAAGATTAATAGATCTTGCCGACTCAGGTACAACATAATGAGTGCGCCAACAAACAGTGCAAGCGCTTGCTGGGCAACCTTATCTGGAGCAATACTTGAGAGCATGAGTAAGCCCAGGATCGAAAGGAGAGCGTAACCAACTAACATCGCAAAACGTAGGTGGCTGGTCATATAATCTGGTTTCTGATCTAGTTATACTGACAAAGTACCAACAACTTCACAAACTCTGCGCTTAAGAGCTATCAGTTTGTGCTGAGCAACTTCGCCAGTTGGACTAAACTGCTGTGCCAACTCTGCTGTTGACTTGGCCATTTTGGCTAGTTCTACCGCGGCTACCTTGGAATCGGCAATCTGACGCGCTAGTTCATAGGGATTACTAGAAGGATTTTTGAGCATAGCTTTGCCACTATATTCGGCAACTTGGTTTTCGGAAATATCAGCTGGCCGATATATTTGTATTTCCTCTGGTATCTGCGGAGTTGCTGCTTGAAGGCTTACGCTATTAAGCTGCCACGACCTGACTACTGGTTTGGGTTCTTCTTTTTTACCGCCAAACAATGACCATGCCTGCTTCTTTGGCTCTGGTAACTTATTTTCTTCAAAAACCGAAGCATTGAGCTCGGTAAGCGTCGACTCTAGTGTTGCAACAGCGTCTACTTGGGCCTGCAGAGAGCCTGCTTCTTCAAGTTTTTGAATAGTATCTAATTTGTCTTGATTGGCCATAGCATCTTTTGTAGCTTGGAGAGAATTATTAGTGGATTCTGCGACTTTGAGCGAGGGTTTGACTCCTTCTTGTTTAACAACTGCGATTGAGTCTGGACCAAGCTTTGACACAAATTTGGTAAGGCCACCCAACCTACCCCATTCGGTACGCACGCTGATGAGATCTTTTTGTGCCTGAGTTGTTAGCTCTTGTACCTGAGCTGTATCAACACCAACCCCTTCCATAAGCTTGGTACACTTTGCTTCGATATTTAACTTTGCCTTGTTTAAGGCAACTCTAAATTCTCCCATTTTGGTCTGATCTTCGTTAAATGCTGCATGCAACTGAAGAGCGAGCTCTATCTCGGTATCGATCTCGACTGAGGTCTTTTGATCGTATGGCAGGTCGCTCTCGAGAAGCGAATAGATCTTGTCTAGATTATACTGAAATCCATACCCATTACCCGTATCTACACCGATTTCCTCGTTGCCAATTTTCTTTACAATTTGGACTGCGCTAGTTAGTGAATCTGGACCCATCACCTCGCAAGCCTTTGTCATAATAGCTAGGCGGGTATCCTGATTGTCTAGCTTAAGGGCCTGGCGAAATATCCCCATCGCAACAATCTTGGTTTCAATATCAATTGTCTGATTTGCTTTCTCAGTGAGTAGTGGAAGGTTTTCTTGACCACTTCCTGGAATCCATTCACCATTCATCGTCGATCTATCATTACTACCAGCTAGTCTTTGTTTTAGCATGGTAGAGTAAACGCCTGGGTCGCTATTTACTGCATCTACAAACATTAAGGTTGCTAGCATGCCATGCCCCTTGGCATCAGATATTTGATTTTTGGCTTGTTGTATGGAACGCTCTTCTAGTTCTCTGTATAGATTACCTTTAGTTTTTGTTAATGCGTCGAATTCAAGTCCTATATGAGAACTATTGAGAAGGACCCTTGTATATACCTGGTCGTTGGCTGTTGATTTGGCGCGATCCATGATCTCGGGTAGAATGTAGGAGAAAGACCCGTGAACATTTTCGCGTTCTTTTGCCAGGACTGACCCTTGAACCTCTTGGCCTTCTGGGGCCGACTGTGATTTGTCTACTGTAATCTTGGCCCTAATACTTTCGATATACAATCTTTGCATGGTTGAAAGTTTTGACAAATCGGCGCTATTAAGCTTAGTAGATATTGCTTCTAAATCCGCAAGACTGCGCGAGCCAGAGTCTTTTCCAAGCTCGTGGATACTTAGCTGTGCTTTCGTGGTTGCGATATTGTCGATCCCTATCGAACTCCAATCATTGTTTGACATTTGTTGATCAAATCCTGGACCATTAAGCATCGATTTAGCATTGTCAGCTAATGCCTCGGCAAAAGGGGTGGGTTTGTGCGTTTTCTCATCATACATTTGAGATTTATCTGGAAGTTGCTGTTGGATTGTGGTCTTAAGCCACTCTGGTACTTGGAGAGTATTGGAGTCAAAATATTGACATCCGGCTTGTCCTAGTGCCTTGATACCATTGTCCCAATCGCCAGATTTTATACTGCGATCAGCAACGTGATAGAGGGTAGATTTGAGGAGCGTTAGTTGCTGCTGAAGACCAGCGCGCTTGGTGCCAACGGCTGCAGCATTGGTGTCTTTTTCCATGGCGCTCCACTGAGGAAGACTTAGAAAAAGATCATATTTGTTGCCAGATTGATACTCGCTAAACCGACTAACCACGCTTCCAAGTGCATCAATAAGAGCGCCTGTTGTATTTGATTCTCCAACATTCATCTGCAATAAATCACCCTGAACATCTGGACTAAATTGAGTAGTGTCTATTTTCTTTTCGCCAATAATCGCTTGAGCAATTGTGGAACCTATTTTGTTGGCTTCGGATTCTTTGTCCTCTAGGGCAGCCGCTATTTCGGAAGAACGAGCTTGATTTGTTTTGTTTCCAGCAGCAATCATGTCTGGTTTTAATTGATCAGTACCTTTATCTAGCTCATCCCAATTTATTGTTGCCATACTTATCCCTCGTTGATGTGTAACTCTATTAACTATCTAACTTTAATTGATAAGAGTCAAGCGATTAGGCCTTGGTGACAAGCAGTGCCTCGCCCACTGTAAGTGAGACTGCAACAACCTTCTTTTTGATCTCATCTTCCCAAGATTTGGGCCAACTTGGCAGAGTTACCGCTACTTTGTCTTTGGGCGATAGACCAGCGGCTTTGCGAGCACCCTGAATGTCGCGCATCAAATCTCGCGCTGTGCCTTCGTCTTTGAGTTCTTCGGTGAGATTGGTATCTAGAGCAACCTTTAGCTCAACCCCCTCTTCGACTTTGACTTCTTTGACATTGAGCTCGTCAGCGAGCAAGTCTTTGAGCTCTTGGGTAAGAGCGGCACCTGTGACTGTGACTGAAGATAGTGGCTGGCGAAGCCTAAGACCGCCATCTTTGCGCAGAGCATGCCCCTTTTCTACAATGGTTGCAACGGTTGTCATGGCTATCTCAAGCTCTTCATCGATATATGCTTGATCGACTGTAGGCCAATCTTCGAGATGGATACTATCTTTGGCGTGAGGCATATTTTGATATGTTCGCTCACTCATAAATGGAGCAAATGGCGCCATAAGCAGGGCGTAATTAGAAAGCGCGTAAGCTAGCACCTCCTGGCTCTCTTCGCTTGTCCTAATCCGATCACGTGAGAGGCGCACATACCAGGTAGAAAACTCTTTGGCAAATGCCATAAGAGCTCTAGTTGCACTGACTACATCATAGTTGTCCATGGCTAGTGTGACGGTTTGGGTAAGGCCATTTATTTTGCTAAGTAGCCAACGATCCAAAATATTGGTTGGGACCTCTTCGATATGCCCCTTTTTGCCTTCGCCATACATTTTGTAAAAAGCAAAAATGTTCCACCAGATATTCAACACACTTTTTCGAATATCGTCGACTGCGCTCTCGCTGAAGTTGAGATTGTCGGCCTTCATTACAACCGAGCTCATTAGGTACAAACGTAGCGAGTCTACGCCATACTTGTTGATTAATAGCATGGGGTCGGGATAATTTTTCTTGCTCTTACTCATCTTATTGCCATCTTCGGCAAGGATTGTGCCAGTTGTAACTGCATTCTCAAAAGACGGCTTGCCAAAAAGAGCAACTGACATAACGTGAAGTGTGTAAAACCACGCTCTAGTCTGGGCTACGTACTCAACAATATACTGAGCTGGGTAGCGAGTCTCTAATAGATCTTTGTTTTCAAATGGGTAGTGGGCACTTGCAAACGACATACTACCAGACTCAATCCAACAATCGAAAACATCTTTGAGCCTAGTTCCGCTCTCCGTCTTTGCATCGTCGACCCAAACTTTGATATCGTCTACAAACTCCCTATGAATGTCGGTTAATTCGGGCTGGGATGACCCCTCCTCTACAATTGCCCACTTTTGTAACTCGGCAATAGAGCCTATAACGCGGATTGTGCCGGTTTTGTCGCCACGCCAAATTGGCATTGGAGTGCCCCAGTAGCGGCTGCGGCTAATATTCCAGTCTGGAGCGGTATCTAGGCCTTTGCCAAAGCGACCATGCTTGAGAAAATCGGGATACCAGTTGATCTGCTCGTTTTGCGCTTTGAGATCGGCTTTGATCTTTTGGATATTGATAAACCATGCCGGGACTGCATTGTAATAAAGCGCCGTGCCACAACGATAGCAAAAAGGATAAGAATGGCTTGTCATCTCTGATCTAAACATAAGGTTGCGAGAAGAAAGATCTTCAATAACCCAAGGAGCAACTTTGCTATAAAACTGCCCAGCAAGAGGAGCAACAAAGGGCAAAAACTTGCCCTGATCGTCGAGCATGGGGATTGTTGGGAGACCTTCTTTGACTGCAAGCTGGTAATCGTCTTCGCCGTAGATAGCTGCAGTATGAACAATACCCGTCCCGTCGTCGAGGCTGACAAAGTCGGCCCCACAAACGACATAAGACTTTTGATCCTCGATTGGTAGAAAGTCAAAAAGAGGTTCGTACGACTTGCCAACTAGCTCGCTACCTTGAGCTTTTTGTTTGATTACTGGAGTGTGAGTAAGAACTTTTTCGGCAAGCGACTCGGCAAGCCACAAGAGCTCCCCACCCTCCTCAACTTGTACATATGTTGCATCGGGCTTGACGGCAAGACCGACGTTGCCGGGGAGAGTCCACGGGGTAGTAGTCCAGGCAACAAAATACTCGTTTGGGGTGCCACGGATTTTGAATTTGACAAAAAGCGAGTGCGACTCGACATCTTTGTAGCTATTGTCCATGGCTATTTCGAAGTTGCTTAGCGGAGTGCTGCAACGAGGACAGTAAAGAATGACGCGGCGACCCTCGTATACAAGATTTTTGTTGTAAAGAGTCTTAAATGCCCACCAAACAGACTCCATAAAGGGAGTGTCCATGGTTTTGTAGGAATGCTCAAAATCGACCCAACGACCAAGTCGACGAATGATTTTTTGCCATTCTTTGTCAAAGCGCAAGATTGCAGAGCGACAGGCGCCATTGAAGTTGGCGATGCCATATTCTTCGATCCCCTTTTTGCCACCCTTTAGCCCAAGTTCGCCTTCGATCATGTTTTCGATTGGTACTCCATGGCAGTCCCAGCCCCAGGTACGCTCGACCCGATACCCTCTCATTGTCCAGTAACGCGGTACGACATCTTTGGCCGTACTGGCTAGTAAATGCCCATAGTGTGGGAGCCCCGTTGCAAATGGGGGCCCATCGTAAAAAACGTATGGGCGATTGGCATCTCTTTCGTCGACTGAGCGCTTGAAGATGTTTTGCTGGTCCCAAAAATTGAGCACTTCTTCCTCGTGCTGTGCATGATTAAGAGGTTTTTGATAACTATCGACTAAGAGATTCGTATTTGTCATTTAAATATTTTATACCAAATGAATTGTTATTGCCTAAGAAATGCTGGGATATCGAAAGGATCTTGATCATCTGTTTGGGTTGCGCCACCCTTGGGCTTGTTATTGTCGTCATCGTCGTCTGATTGGGTGCTTGTTTGATTGGACAAAAACGATGAACCTCCAGCGAGTGTGGCGTTGTCGTCGTACTGAATATGTGCCGGCTGACTACTCACTGCTTGCAGGTGGCTGTAGTTGCCTCTTGAGTTGTCAAAGCCTGTTGCGATAACTGAAATCTTGATTTGATCGCCCATGTTTTTGTCGATGGTGGCCCCAAATATTATATTGGCGTCTGGATCGGCGTGCTGGCTTATCATGGCTGCTGCGTCTGAGACCTCGGTCATGGTCATGTTTTCACTACCGGTGATGTTAAAAAGAATGCCACGAGCACCGTCAATACTTAGCTCAAGCAGTGGAGAGCTAATTGCAGTACGCGCTGCGGTTGTGGCGCGACTTTCGCCAGTGCCAAGCCCAACTCCCATTAAAGCGCTACCTGCGTCGGTCATAATGGAGCGCACATCGGCAAAGTCGACATTAACCAACCCTGGAGTAGTTATAAGATCTGAAATACCCTGAACTCCTTGACCAAGTACAGAGTCGGCGACGTGAAACGCCTCCTGCAACGTCATCTTTTTGTCGACAACATCTAATAATTTTTGGTTGGGAATAACAATAAGCGTATCTACTCTTTCTTTGAGCTCTTCAATGCCAGTTTCGGCTGCGCTTGCGCGACGGAAACCTTCAAAAGCGAATGGCTTGGTAACAACGGCAACGGTAAGTGCGCCTGCTTCTTTGGCAAGCTCGGCAATGATTGGAGCTGCACCAGTACCAGTACCACCGCCCATACCGGCTGTAATAAAGACCATGTCAGTATCAACCAAAAATTCTTTGAGCTTTTCCCTACTCTCCTCGGCGGCTTGGCGACCAATCTCTGGATCGGCACCACTCCCTAGACCTTTGGTGAGATTTTCGCCGATTTGAAGCTTGGTGAGCGCTGGGTTGGCCATCAATGCTTGAGAATCGGTATTAACTGCGACAAATTCAACTCCCTTAATCTTGCCACTTTCGACCATGCTTGCAATTGCATTGTTACCGCCACCACCTACTCCAATAACTCTAATTTTGGCAACTGTGTTTAAATCTGGCTTAACTAATCCCATATTAATACCCTTCCTGCCTACTATTACTAGTAGATATTAGCATATTCTCTCTTGTATGGGCAGGTTATCGAAACTGTGTCAAAGTGACACAAATTGCGCTATGGTAAGAATGATTTGAACAAATCAGCAAGCTTTTGACCAAAATTACCAAAGTTGAAAGACAAATTGAGTTTGGGCATACTAGAAACGGCGCTATTATTGTTTGTGTTTTTGTTTGATAGCATTATTAACCCTGTGACAGTTGCAAACTCGGGAGTTTTGATCTCATCGACTAATCCTGAGAGCCCAATTGGTGAGCCAATCCGGGACTGCATATTTAGCACTTTGCGCGCACTGTCGCTAATACTATATGTTAGTGCGCCTCCTCCAGTAAGAACAAGGCCTGCTGGAGTTTTGCTACCTACACCAGCTTTGATAAGTTCTTTTTTGACAAGTTCGAAAAGCTCGTTTAGCCTGGGGCGAACAATACCTTCGCAAACTGCTTTGCGACTAATCTTTTTGGGTCCATCCTTGATGCCAAACTTGGTTAGATCGATTTCGTCGGCGGCTTTTTTGGCATTGAGGTTTTTGGGATCGAGCGCTTTAATTGTATGTTCATCTGGTGGGAGCGCGCGCTTAATAGCTTCGGCAGAATCGAGCCCAACACGAAGACCGATTGCAATATCGTTGGTGATGTTTTTGGCGCCTACTGGGATGACGCCAGAATAAGATAGCGCGCCTTCGACATAGACTGTGATCGAGGTTGTGCCACCGCCAATATCTACAAGTACTACGCCAAGCTCTTTCTCTGTGTCTGTTAAAACGGCCTCTGCTGATGCAACGCCCGCAAAGACTAGATTTTTGGTGTCGACTCCAATCTCACTCATAACCTTGGTAATATTTTTGATATTGACTGAGGAACCTGTAACCAAATGAGCCTCGGACTCGAGCCTCACTCCAGACATGCCAACTGGATCTTTGATACCATCTTGATTATCGACCAAGAAAAACCGAGGGATTACATGAATGATCTCCCTGGCATTGGGGAGTGGGATTGCTTTGGCTGCATCGACAACACGAGCAACATCCGACTCACTAATCTCACCACCAGCATCTTGTACTGCAACTAGGCCTTTGGAATTTTGGGATTCGATGTGAATACCAGATACTGAAACAACTGCATCTTTGACAGAAAAGCCTGCCATGCGCTCGGCCATCTCGACACTTTCGGTTGCGGCCTCTATAACATCATCAATGTCGACGACTTGACTTTTGCGAACACCCCTTGAAACAACGCTTGATACACCAACTACGCGTAGAGATTTGGAATCTTCATCTTGAGTAGTAATGACTGTGGTAATTTTGCTTGTACCAATATCGATTGCTGTTGTGATAAATGGTCTTTTCATGATACTTATTTATAACACGTTTAACATTGTTTTACCTTATAACGGGTTGAGCAAAACGGACATCAATCGTGTGGTACGACTCCTTTTTTATTGTACTGTCTGTTAGTATGGCTTGCAATGCCGCAACTTGTAAAGAGGCAGACTTGCTGGTTGCAAGAAGTGCCGATATACCTGATTCTAGACGTATAGAAATAGTAGTGCTATCAACGAGTGAAATTGAGGAATATTTGAGATTGCTATCCCGGAGATTAAGAGCAATTTTGAGCGCATTTACTATGCTCTCATCTTGAATGAGCTGGCCTACATGAATTTGGGGTATATCTTGCACTAACACAATCGGCACATTGGGACTTGAGTTGACGACATTTATCACTCTTCCATCTGGATCACAAATTACGAAGGAGTTGTCTACCCCAACAACTGCAACAGCAACTGATGGGTTAATAGACTGTGTTGACACAGTCATTGTCCCTGGCAATTGCTTGGCAATTTCGACAGCTTTGATCATGTAATTGCTTTGTTTGAGTTTGGCCGATAAACTTTCGGTTTTGTACAGAAATATATTTTGACCTTTGGCTTTTTCGACCTCTGCCATGAGATTTTCATTTTGGCATGGCTTATAATCTGCAATGCAGTCAACCTGTTTGATCGAAAATATTTGTGAATAAAGTACGATCCAAACCCAAACCCCCAAGAATATGAGTACCAGAATCGGAATTATTACATCCATGGTAATCTTTTGATATTTGGATTGAGCGAGCATACTAATCTCCCAAAGCTTGGCGCATATCGATCGCCATTAGCGTTGCTGAGTTTTTGGGAAGAGGAAGTGGTTGTGGATTTTTGATTTTGAGCATTCGAGTTATTGCAGATAAAAGCTTGGGGAATGTTAGCTCCGATTCGCCAATTATCTCGGAAAGACCTTGAGAGACAAGAAGCCTAGCATTCTTGAGTTGCTCTTGGTCGTGAGTGAGAAGATACGGGATAAGAACGCTTGGCTTGCCTTTGATCCCAAGCTCGTAGGTAATGTGTGCGCCAGACCTGCCAATCACCAAATCAGCCGCGTCAAGCGCCCCAATGATCTCGCTCTCACCAAGATAACCAACTGGTTGATAAGTAATCGCAAGCTCTGGTGGCAAAGCAGTGCAGAGACTAATCGCTCGCTCGTAATCGAGCATAACGCTACTAGTGCCAGTTTGATGGATTAGATTGTAGCGAGAAAGAAGTTGTGGGAGATGCGCAAATATCTTGCTATTGATATTGTGCGATCCTTGTTTCCCACCAAGAATTAATAAAGTGGGCTTGCCATTTGGGAATAATTTTTTCTTGTAGTTGCGAAGAATATTTGGGCGGATTGGAAGACCAACTACCTTGGTTTTAACCCATTTGGGAAAGCTAGTAATCGAGGAACCCCAGGTCAAGTAAACGCGAGTTGCCAGGCGACTAGTAAGCTTGTTAGCTTTGCCAGCAACAACTGTCTGCTCATGTAAAAATATTGGAATATGAAGCAAGAATGCGGCAAGTGCTGTTGCAAAACCAAGATAACCACCAAATGAAATAACTGCGTCGGGTCGATCGCGCTTGAGCAAACGATATGCGTGACTAACGCCTATTGGAATGCGAATAAACTGAAAAAAAGTCGTTCCCTCACCAAGCTTGCCAGCTTTGAGCTCGTGAAATTGGATTTTACTAGCTGTTACTTCAACATATTCGGCGCTATCATTTTGATCTTGGCTTGCGGCGTGGCGATGGCCATACCAAATGACTTGGTCCCCTTCTTCGATTAGATGATTAGCTAGGACTAATGCACTATTGTGATGACCGCCGGTTACAACCCATTTGCGCATTCTTTTCATAAACGCTCCTCACGTGCTACAGAGATTGCAAGCCCAATCCCTAATAGCATTGTAACAAGTGACGAGCCGCCATAGGAAACTAGAGGCAAAGGAATGCCAGTAAGAGGGGCCAGCGCAACCATTGCTGAAAGATTAAGTAAGACTTGCAACCCGATCCAGCAACCGATCCCAGTTGCAAGTAAAGACCCGTAGTGGCTACGACTTTCACGGCCTATTTTGAAAAATTGATAGATAAAATAACAGAATGAAATGATCAATGCAATTGCGCCGATAAACCCCAACTCCTCACCAACTACTGCAAAAATTGAGTCGGTTGTGCTCTCTGGAAGGTACTCGTATTTTTGACGAGAACGGCCAATTCCAACACCTGTAGCGCCGCCTGAGCCCAGCGCAAGAAGAACTTGGCGAATGTGGTACGAACTACCCTGTGGGTCAGATTCTGGGTTAAAAAGAGTCGTGACGCGCGCCAGTCGATATGGCTCAATGGCAATAAGCACAACCGCTAACCCAATTCCAATGCCGCCCAGAAGTAATAAATGCTTGATCGGATAACCCGCCAAGAAATACATGGCACAAGCAATAAGAGTAACCACAATTGTAGTACCCATATCTGGTTGTAACATAATCAAACCACTAAATACTCCAATGAAGCCTAAAAATTGTGGGAGAGTAACCTTTTTCTTGCTAAGCCAACTACTTAAATATATTATTTCGATCAATTTGATGAGCTCTGATGGCTGAATGTTAAAGATTGGCGTTGCGATCCACCTCCGAGCGCCATATACTTTGGTCCCAAGCCCAGGAATTAGTACGGCAACAAGAAGAGCTAGGCCAACAAAAAGTGCAAGTGGTGCCAACTTTTCGATAAATTTGATCGGGATACGAGAGGCAATAAGCATCCCAGCTAGTCCAACTAATGACCATTTGAGCTGGAGATTAACGAAGTACCATTTGGTACCAAAGTCGCGCAGTGCCTCGGAAACGCTGGCACTATAAATCATGATTAGACCGAAAGTTAGAAGTAGTAATGTCGTTGCAATAATTCGAAGTGCTAAAGGTAAATTTATTTGTTTGAGATGCATAATTGGCCCAATAATGTCAAAGAATATGCGCTACGGCTTCGTTAAACTGGTTGCCGCGATCAAATTCGTTTTGAAATAGATCAAAGGATGCAAAACCCGGCGATAATAGAACAGTGTCCCCAGGCTTAGCAAGACTATGAGCAAGTGCCACAGCCTCAGACATTTTTATTGTTCTCCCAGCAAATTTGGCTGCAAGCGATGTTTGTAATGCTGTGTTTAGAACTCGATTGAAAAGTGATCCAAGAACAATTACTTGGCGCACATGCGCGCAACTGGCGATAGTCTCAAAAAGCTCTTGGGTGGGTAACGCCTTCTCGGCACCACCAAGAACAAGAATGATTGGAGTAGTGATTGTATCTAGTGCTTTGAGGGTGGCAGTTGGAGTGGTTGCGGTTGTGTCGTTAACATAGGTAACCCCTGAGATTATTGCCCTAGTCTCCTGGCGATAAGGTAAGCCCGGATAAGCTGTGAAGGTTTTGACTACATCGTCGTTACTAATTTGCAAAATCTTGGCAAGAGCGCTAACTGCAGCCATATTTTCTTGATTGTGTTGCCCTGGAAGATGCGGGAAGTTACCTTGTGGATTGTCTTTAGCAGAATATCTGATTATTTTGCCCGACGCAGAGGAGACTATCTGAGCTGATGTTAGATTGTCGGCGTTAACCAATGTGATATCAGTACTACTTTGGTAATTGCAGATAGCAGACTTGGCAGCAGCATATTCGGCCATCGTTGCGTAGCGATTGAGATGGTCGGGATAAAGATTGGTCACTATGGCGTATTGAGGACTAATTTTACTTGCGTGAAAATGCTCGAGTTGAAATGATGATAGCTCAAGTACCGCATATTTTTTGCCTGCCAATTGATCCAGTAACTCTAGATCAGAAACCCCTGGAATATTCCCCCCTCGCAGAATCTGGCCTGGAAAAACGCTGTCTAATAACCGGTAAATGAGCTCAGTGGTGGTTGACTTGCCACGAGTACCGGTAA
This sequence comes from bacterium, assembly GCA_037133595.1. Taxonomy (GTDB): domain Bacteria; phylum Patescibacteriota; class Microgenomatia; order UBA1400; family UBA12108; genus JBAXNV01. The sequence goes on along the minus strand of JBAXNV010000007.1, from coordinate 5,408 downwards.
TACCAATAACTGGGATGCCACAATATTTGACGAATAATGCTGTGCGCGAAACAAGTGGCTTGCCCAGCTTGGCGGCATAAACTAATTCGGGTATCGAAAGTGGTACACCAGGATTGACAAGAATAATATCTGCCCAATCAATATCGGACATTGTATGGCCACCATAAGTACCTTGGATATCTGCTGGCAAGTTGGCGAGGGTTGTACTTAGTTGGGCGTAAGATTTTTGATCAGTAATCTTAACTTCAGCATTGTGACGCAATAAGAACCGCACATCGCCTTGCCCCCCACCCTGAAGACCTAGCCCAAAGACTAATACTTTTTTCCCTGTAATAAGTTGGTCTATACCGCTCATACGTTTACCTTTTGCAGTTCCCCTTTTAGTCCTACATAATAACTTATTTGCTCCTTTAATCTTAACACGTCGCCTGTTGTTAGAAATATTGGTGCTTGTTGTGCTGAATCAAAGGAGGGTGAAAGTGTGGAGATTACATGGCTGGCTACCGCAAGCGATGGGTCGATAATTATAATGTTTGGGAATATTGCAGAAATTGTCTTTTCGACTAGTGGATAGTGAGTACAACTAAGCCCGATTGCTTGGATACCTTGGAGTTGGCTGTTGAGCATGGTTAAGAGCGCAATAATTTTGGTTTGATCCATATCTTCTATCGCCGTTGCGAGTTGTGGCACACCAACAACTTTGAGATGAGTTCCCATATGCATAGCTTGTAACTGCTGGGTACGCGCCGACTTGGCAGTGCTACTGGTTGCAAGGATTGCGGCGCTTGCATATTTGGCAAGCGGTTTGACGACTGGTTCCACGCCAAATATGGGAATAGAAAATTGCTTGCGAAGCTGGTCAAGACTATGAACGGTTGCTGTGTTGCAGGCAATGACAACAGCTTGTGCCCCATTTTGCACCCCAAAAGTAACGAGTGTTTTGAGACGATCTTGCACCCAAAGAGGGTCTTTGTCGCCATAAGGGAAATACTGTTGATCGGCGAAATAGATATATTTTGAGGAGGGAGAAAGCTTTATAAGTCGGCGTAGAATACTAAGTCCGCCAATACCTGAATCAAGAACAAAAATTGCGGAAGCGCTTTGCATCTAAAGCACTGCTAGCCACAAGCCAAATACCGCTAGGATAATCCCGGCAAGCCAAGCGCGCGTCACGATCTTACTTTCTTCCCAGCCGATTGACTGAAGCCAAAGATGGAATGGAGAGATGGGGAGAAGTTTTCTGCCCAAATATCTTTTGCCAAGCATCTGGATCCCGCTTGTTGTGATTTCGATAACAAATAAACCGCAAATGACTGTAATTGCGACCACTTTACCTAACAAAAGTGCGATAACTGCAAGAGTTGCCCCAAAGGATAGCGCTCCAACATCGCCGAGAAAGATACGAGCTGGATAAGTATTGAAGTAAAGAAATGCTAATAAACCACCTAGCCAAAGAGCAATAAATAATCCAAGTGAAGTGTCTAATAACCCCGCTGTAATAACTATTAAGGAAAATAAGGCAATCATAAGTAGGCCTCCAGCGAGACCGTCTAGACCATCTGTAATGTTTACGGCGTTACTAAAGGCAGTAATCACAAAAGCTGCGAATGGAACAAAGAACCAACCCATATCCCACACACCAAAGAATGGAATATTGACGATAGTTACCCCGAGTGCATCTTTAAGATACCACCCAATACCTGCGCCTAGAATTAGCTGCATAACAAGCTTGGCGCGCCAGGAGATACCAACTTTCTTGTGATGAGAACCAAAAAATTTGACCACATCGTCGTACAAACCAAGTAGTCCATAAAGAATAAATGCTGCAAAAATCACGGTCATTTCGGCTTTGATGGGATAAATGCTGGTAGCTTCTGCCCCTACCAAATGTAACATTAGAGAGACGATCATAAATAGAACGGTAGTGGTAAGGATAATAAGTAGCCCTCCCCCAACTGGAGTGCCTGCTTTTTTGTGATGCAGCTTGTTGAAAACAGTATTGATTGAGCCCATAAAATCAGCTGTTTGATTGCTTGGCCTTTGGAACTTGAATTGATATAACCAGTCAATAAATGGCACAATAAGTGCTGCATTGACAGTAAAACTAAATAAGAAGAAACCAAGTAGTATTTGCATTTATTTAATCCATAAACTAATAATTTTGGGCCAGAAAATGAGGATGCCAACGATTACGGAAAAGGTAGCCGCAAAAAGAACCCCACCCGCAGCCGTATCTTTGGCGTGTTTAATGTCGATATTTTGCTCACGAGTAATTGCGTTACAGGCAAACTCGACTGCAGTGTTATTGAGCTCGGCCACGACTACCATTGCGATGGTAAGGGCGATAACAAGCCATTCATAAATAGAGAGCTCAAAAAATAAACCAACCGCCGTAACGATGGTGCCTATTGAAAAATGAATGCGTAGATTTAGTTGCGTGGTAAAGGCGGTTACAAGACCTCGAAAAGCATTACGAAACGAAATTGTATGTTTGTCCATAATTCACAGTATATCCTAAATCAAGCTTTACCAACACCACCATAAGAAACATCTTTTGGTGGGCGCTGGAGCTGGAGCTTGGGTTGCTACTGGAGTGATTGCATTAATCACTGGCTCTGTGATGGTGGTTGTTGTTGGGGTTGTTGTTGGGGTTGTTGTTGGGGTGGTCGCTGGGCGAAGAATCTGTTTGAGCTTGGTAAAAGCTCGAGAGACGATGTTGTGCTTGTAGAAGATAGTCTTTGAGGTTGTACCCTTGGGCTTGGTAGTAATACTAAAGATAGGAGTCCAGTCGCCCGAAGTACAACCGTTTTGAGCACGAAGTTTGAAGTAGTAGGTAGTACTTGGGTTAAGAGAAAAGACTGTGTAGTTTTGTACACCTTCTTTGGCAAGAGTAACTTGTACTGCATGTTCGTCGGCTGATTGGGTTGTACCAAAGCTCACAACAAAGTCATTGGTACTAGCAACAGGCGTAAAGAAGAGTTGAGCTGTAGTACTCTTTGCATCGATCTGGAAAAGATCTGGGGTACTACTGGGAGCTGAGTCGCCACACACAAAGGTACTTGGGTTAGATGAAGATGATGAGTTGTTGTTACTAGAAGCTGCTACTTGCTTGGCGTGCCCAAAGAGCGCAAATACTGAGAAGTGATTGGTGGTACAAGTCACTGTTTTTACTGCCTTGTTGACCACACAGTCAGAAAGCTCTGTCCAGCTAGTACCATCCCAGCTCCAGATCGTAAGACTAGATTCTTCTAGGGTGGTAATGTCACTAGCATTGTATGCAATAGTGATCGTGAGTGGGGATTCAAAGGTTGAGATTATAGTCTCTGTACTAGTTAGAGCTTTTAGCTCGTATAGATATGTACCAGCACTAGTATAGCCAGATGGTACATCAGTTTCGGCAATCACAGTTTCAACATCTAGTTGGTGAGCTTGAAAGACAGCATCTTCGCTTGAGTAAAAAGGTGGGATGGTAAGAGTAAGACCAGTGTCATTACTAGTTAACAGGTCGAGTGTACCACCAGCAGTAACTGTAGCTAAAGTGTCACTCTCTAAGACAACAGGAGCCTCATTAACGCAGCCTGGGGTGGTAAAGGCGTTGTCGCTACTAGCTACTGCGTTACCTAGCTCATCCTCGGTAAGGAAGCGATAGTGGTAGGTGGAACAAGAAGAAAGAGGAGAAAGAGGTGTAATGTGTGATGTTGTAAGTGGAGAGTTGTCACTAAGAGCTGTGATGTGGTTATAGTTGCTAATTAGCCCATATTCAAGTTGAGCAGAACTTGGTTCATCTGTTGTCCAGTTGATTGTTGCTGTGGTATTTGTGGTATCAACCGAGGTAGTTGTTGCAACTGGAGCAGTGGTATCCACTGTTACTGAGCTCGTTGATTCTGAGCTTTGGTTGCCTGCATTATCTATTGATTTGACAAAGAAGTTGTAGATACCATGAGTCAGAGAAGTGACGACACTATTAACGGCACTAGTGCCACTAATAATAGCAGTACCAGTGGTTCTCCAGAGATAACTAGCTACTCCAGACACAATATCGGAAGATGCGGTAAATGCCCATGTTTGGGAAGTAGAGTTTGTAGGAGTAGTGGTTGAAGGAGTGCCAGGATCGGATGGAGCTAGTACTTCTATTCTCACATTATTAGTTGCAGTCTTAACAGGTTCTGTATTCCCAGCTGCATCAACGGAGAAGTACTTGATGGTGTAGGTTCCAACTGAAGAAATTGAGATAGATGTCCCCGCTGTTGAGCCTGTTGTTGGGGTAGTACCATCTGTTGTGTAATATGTTGTGGCACAACCACTCCCTGCAGTATCGGTGCAAGAGAGAGTGATGGTAACTGTGGTGTTGTGCCAAGAAGAGTCGACATTGTCGGTTGTAACTGGGACTGCTGTGTCGACTTTTACCACATTAGCATTTGTGTAAGTTGCTTGGTTAGTTGCGATATCGGATATTTGATATTGGTACTGATAACAGTTGCCGGTAGCAACTGTTGAGTCAACGAGGTTTGGATAGGTGCCGGTTGGGGCGATGGTTGCAAAACTCCCATAACTGCCACATGTTCCGGCAGTTAGTGTTGCTGACTTACGCTCTGTGATACGAGAAGAAGTGTTGAGGCCAGAGTCTGTATCCGTGCCATCGGCAACGGTGAGGGCAACTGAGGCTGTTGTGTAGTAGCCATCGGCGTAATTAATTGAGCCGGTAGCTGGAGCTGCTGTATCGACTTTTACCACATTAGCATTTGTGTATGTTGTTTGGTTAGTGGCATTATCCGAGATTTTGTATTGGTACTGGTAACAGTTGCCAGTAGTAACAGTTGAGTCAACTAGATTTGGGTATGTACCTGTTGGAGTAATCGCGGAGAAACTACCAAATGATCCACAGGTACCGGCTGTGAGAGTTGCAGATTTCCTCTCTGTAATACGAGAGGAAGTGTTAAGGCCCGATGTTGCATCTGTTCCATCAGCTACAGTAAGGGCAACTGAAGCTGTGGTGTAGTAGCCATCGGTGTAACTGATTGAGCCACCAGCTGGAGCGGTGGTTTCGATCTTTACTGTATTTGTTGCAGTCTTTACTGCTTCTTCGTTCCCTACAACGTCAACAGAGAAGTATTTAATAGTGTAGGTATCGTTTGAAGAAAGAGAGAAAGAGGTGCCAGTTGTTGAGCCTGTTGTGGGAGTACTTCCATCTGTAGTGTAGTAGGTAGTTGCACAACCACTTCCTGATGTATCGGTACAAGAGAGAGTAATATTGACTGTGCTGTTACTCCACGAGGAAGATATATCATCGGTAGTAACAGGTGCTGTTGTATCTACAGTTACTGAGCTTGTCGATTCAGAGCTTTCGTTCCCGGCATTATCAACGGATTTAACAAAGAAGTTGTAAATACCTTGGGTAAGCGAAGTAA
>JBAXNV010000006.1:0-46222 GCA_037133595.1 bacterium | reverse complement strand
AATTTTTTGAATTGATTTGGTGGGCCAGCCTGGACTCGAACCAGGAACCTTGAAGGTATAAGCTTCCTGCGCTAACCATTGCGCCACTGGCCCATTTTCCAGGGTAATTTTATCACAGTATGTTAGAATGAAGCATATGACAAATATTATAGATCCTAAGTTAATGGATGCTGCCGATAAAGCCTTTTGGGCAGAACTTAATCAACAATGGGCAGAGTCTAAGGAAGAAAAGATTGAGACTAGATATGTCGTGTTGGACAAAAATAATAATGTTGTGAAGGTATTGGTAACAGATGCAAGATTAGTGGGCGAGCGGAAAATAGAAGTTTAAAGCTCTGATATTTTGACTTTTTTGCCTTCAGATTTGCCACCTAAGAGATCTAGGTATTTTTCGGTAGTACTTAGTCTTTTGTGGCCAGCAATTTTACTAAGCTCAACTAGAGGAACGCCTGACTTTAGCTGCTCTAGAATAAAGGTGTGCCTTAAATCGTTAACTTTGGCGCCTGTTATCCCTGCTATGCGAAAATAACGATTAACCGAAGTTCGAATATTGCGAATCAAGAAGGGATTGCCGGTTTTGGTAATAAAAAGAGTGGTATTTTTGGTTTTGGGGCGTTCTTTGACGTAGTTTTCGATAGCGATCTTGGCGGTTTTGTTGAGAGGGACACGGCGGGCATCGTGACTTTCGAAGGCACGCACTTTGAGATAACTCTTTTCGAGAGAAATATCCTGAAGTTGTATACCAGCTAGTTCACTTATTCTGAGACCAGTTTGTAGGAGAAGCTCTACAATTGCGTTCATTCGCACGTCGTCCCTTGTGGAGTCACGGAGCGCACGATATTCGAGTGGAGCCAATGCACGGGGAGGGGTAACCTCATATTTGGGGTGAGTTACGCCATTGGCGGGACTTATTGTGAGAGATCCCTGCAAGACAAGATATTTGAAAAATGATTTTATTGAATTGAGTTTGCGACTAATACTTTTGAGAGTATAGTGGCCATCTTCTAACTCTTTTTTGAACCCATCAAGATGTGTGGACATAATGCCAGAAGCTTCAACGACATTATTTTTGTTGAGATAACTAATGAGTTGTTCTAAATCTTTGGAATATGCAAGAATTGTCGCAGAGGCACGACCATTTTTTTGAAGATATTTGATAAATTCTTGTTTTTGTGTTTCCATATCGATAGTCATATCTTAATATGACCTGTGGATGGTACCATATTATGGGCTGTTCTGCAAGATATGTAAAATATGCGTAAAAATTGGCAGTATGTAATACTCGTTATTCAAATGATCATAATTGGATCATTAATTAAAGGCATTTGGCAAACTGTGGGATCTGAAAAACGTGTTGATGAGTTAATTAGCAAAAAAAATATTTTGGAAGGTCAGAAAAGGGAAGTGGAGCTAAAAATTAAGGAATCTGAAAGTGATTATTATTTGGAGAAGATTGCTAGAGAGCAATTACATATGGTTAAGGAGGGTGAGACAGTGATTATTTTGTCAGATGAAACCCTGTCAAATAATGAAATTAAGCCTAGTGAAGAGGTAATTATAAAGCCCAATTGGAAGAAGTGGGTTGATGTATTGTTTAAAGAATAATTGTATTATTGGATTTGACCGAAGTATGGTTTATCTGTCATGATGGGAGAGTATGCCCGAACAGAGCTTTGTATCTTCACCGCAAAAAAAAGATAGCAAAATATTGTGGTATGTTTTGGGAGGGGTTTTTATCTTGGCTTCAGTATTGGGTGGAGTTATCTGGTGGTATGGCAGCAATATGATTGCTGACACAAAACCTATGCCGACTCCCGTGGTATCGAAAAAATCTGCAACCCCAGCCCCTGTAATACCTACTCCAGCAGCTATAGTAGCTATAACTCCAGTACCAGCAGCTAGTATCCCCGCTAGTCCATCTGCAACCGTTGCAGCGATAAATATGGTTACAAGTAGTATGGCAACACAAGCAGCGGTAAATGCAGTTACATCGAGCGTGAAACCATCTGCTAGTGTCTTGGCTAGCGCTTCAGTTATGCCAAGTGTCTCTCCCTCTTCTACATTGGCAGCTACTCCAAGATCTGTACCCGTGGATACTGGAAACGGCGTGCCAGTTACTGGGGTAATCGAAGATACGGTAAGGGGATTGGCAGTAGGATTTGGACTACTAATGTTGGGATTATTAATTTTGTAGCTGAGAGTGTTTATAGTCCGTAGTTATTTAGTTGAGCGTTACCTATGCGAATGCGCGGCAGGGTAAGGCGTTGTTTTTTGCACAAATAAGTTCCATGAGTAGTGGTAAATGCGAGTTTGTATGACAATTGCTCGAGTATGGTCTCAGCATTAGTGCTGGGAGTGCCATATGGATAGGCAAAAATAGCAACTTGACCTAAGGCGTGATCTTTGAGTTGTGTATCAGCAGTAGTTATTTCAAATAGTAGTGTTTTTGTATCAGAAATGGAGCTGTGGTGTGACCAGGTGTGATTGGCAAAGAGATAATTAGAATTATTACCAAGAGTTTTTAAATCTTCCCACGATAAATAATTGGTGACACCCATAAGTCCAGTTGGTACGAATATAGTGGCTTTGTCTCGGTGATTATTTAAAATGGGAGCAGTGTTTTTGGCAAAATCTTTATAAGCGTCGTCGAATGTAAGTAATACTGATTTGGAGGGAAGAGGAATATTTTGGTCAAAAAAATTAATTAATTGTTGCATATCAATTGTGGTGTAGTGTTGAGAATCAAGGTATGTAAGTTGCTGGTCGAAAATTTTGGGGGTGACAGTTAATGATGCATAGCCGTTTTCTTTGGCGACTGATTCTTCTTCGATATGATGATACATGAGGGTGGGAAGGTAAGTGCAAGGGCCATATTTCGCTTCTTTTTCTTCTGGTGATAAAGTTGGCGTAGGTGTGGGAGAGGGCGTAGGTGTGGGGATGAGTATCGGTGTTAACGTGGGAGTAGGGGTAAGAGTTGGTGTGCCATTAGCCAATAATGGATGGATTTGTTGAAAATATATATAAATAGCTAATGTAATCGATGCGATACCAAAAAATATATAAGCACTGATTTTTTTGTGTGAATTTAGCATATGTACAGTATAAGGGGAAAAGTAATAATGATACAATATTGGCTTAGTTGGCAGGGTAGCTCAGCTGGTTAGAGCATCGGATTCATAAACCGGAGATCGAGAGTTCGAATCTCTCCCCTGCTACACGAAGTACAAAAAATCCCACCAAAGTGGGATTTTTATTTTGTTGCGGAGTCGGGAGTTGAACCCGACCTGGAAGATTATGAGCCTTCCGTGCACCGTACACTACCCCGCGCGTTGTTTTTTATGAACCTGCTTATTATATCACGAAATTCGTGTCATACTGGAGAGGTGAATGAAGGAATTGGCGAGATATATCCAGAAGATAATTCTTTTCCAAGAAGCTTAATTAAGGTTGCACCAAATATAAAAAAGTTGTGGTATCGAGGAACTTTTGATGATGCCATCTTTGATAAGTGTGTCGCGGTAGTTGGAAGTCGACATATGAGCCGCTATGGCAAACAGGTTATCTCTGAGCTTGTACCCAGATTGATATTGGCAGGATATAGTATTGTATCTGGACTTATGTATGGAATAGATCAAGAAGCACACAAAATAGCCCTACAAAACAATGGAAAAGTTATCGCAGTGCTTGGGTATGGAATTGATTATGACTGCGAGGAGGGGGCGACTATGCTTGCCAATAAGATTGTAGAAAATGGTGGCGCAATATTGTCGGAATATGCCCCTGGAAGTATATCTCAAAGATGGATGTTCCCTCAGAGAAATAGGATAGTAGTGGGGCTTGCGGAGTCTGTATTTATTGTTGAAGCTGGTGAAAAATCTGGTAGTCTCAACACCGCTGAGTGGGCAATTAAAATGAAGAAAAAAATTTATGGTGTACCAGGATCGATGTTTTCTAGTACATCGATGGGGATCAATAGATTGATTGCGAGTGGTCAGGCAAAGCTTTTAACAATGAAAGAAGTGGAGGAGTGGAGTGGAGATGCGTCACGTCACGAAGATAAAGTGTTGCAAAGCCATGATGAATTAACGACCATATTAAAGATTGATGGGCCAATGAGCGTGAACGAATTGTCTAGAAAAACTGGAAAGAGTGTTGGAGATCTCCTTGCGCAACTTTTGCAGGCTGAATTGAAAGGACAAGTAAACGAAGAAAGAAGTTTGTGGAAAGTAGTATAGTTAATCTATGCTTGCAAGAGTAAAGTCTGTTGCTACCGTTGGACTAGAAACTGTTGAGGTCGTTGTCGAAGTTGATGTTGCTAATAAAGGATTCCCGGCTTTTGATATGGTAGGACTACCGGATAAGGCAGTTGGAGAATCGCGAGCAAGGGTGCGGAAGGCGATTGAAAATTCGGGCTATACTTTTCCTGACAAACGAATAACGGTTAACCTAGCTCCTGCTGACTTGCATAAAGAGGGGAGTAACTACGACCTTCCTATTGCGGTAGGGATATTAATGGCAAGTGAAGTATTACCGATCCAAAATGATTCGGCGTCACAACCATATTTTTATGGAGAACTTGGATTGGATGGATCGGTAAAGAGAGTTAGGGGCACACTATTAGTTGCGATGTGTGCCAAGGAAAATAGTGTTGATGAAATATTTGTACCCATCGAATGTACGGCTGAAGGGGCTGTGGTAAACGGCGTTAGTGTGCACCCACTTCGAACACTCAAAGAACTTGTTAATCATATATCTGGGACAAAAAAGATCGAGGCCGTCAAAAATATAGAAGTAAATGAACTACTTGATGATGCCACGCCTACAGTCGACTTTTCCGAAATTGCAGGGCAGGAAGTAGCAAAACGTGCAGCCGAAATATCGGCAGCTGGAGGCCATAACTTGTTATTGGTTGGGCCACCTGGGGCCGGAAAAACAATGCTTGCCAAAGCATTTCCATCTATTTTGCCACCTTTATCATCTGAAGAGTCCCTGGAAGTAACGAGGATATATTCGGTTGCCGGGGAGCTACCAGCAGGACAAGCTCTAATGCGAAGAAGACCATATCGGGCACCACATCATACAGCGAGTATGATATCGATTATTGGTGGTGGTACCAACCCGATGCCGGGAGAGATTTCTCTTGCGCACCTAGGAGTACTTTTCTTGGATGAACTTCCTGAATTTCCTCGCTCTACACTTGAAGTTTTACGACAGCCTATGGAAGATGGGAAAGTTGCTATTTCGCGTGCTGCGGGTCGGGCAGAATACCCGGCAAAGTTTATGCTACTTGCATCTGCTAATCCATGCCCATGTGGGTACCTTAACCATCCAACCAAAGAATGTAATTGTGGTGAGCGAGTTATTGGGAAGTACCGCGCAAGAATAAGCGGCCCAATACTTGATAGAATTGATTTGCATGTGTGGGTAGATCCGGTGGAAGTAAGTAAACTTACCTCAACAAATATCAACAACCAATCATCAATTTACAATGAGAGCAGCGAACAAATATGTGAGCGGGTGAGAAAGGCGAGGGTGATGCAGGCGAGCCGATTTGTGAGTGAGAAAGGAATATATAATAATGCCCAGATGAGTAATAAAAGTGTGAAGAAATATTGTGAACTAAATGATGCGACCTCGCAGTTTTTGCAAGCTGCGGTCGTGAAGTATAGCCTCTCGGCAAGAGCCTATTTTAAAGTATTGAAGGTGGCGAGAACGATTGCGGATTTGGCAGGAGATCTTACAGTGAACGTTAGCCATGTGGCGGAGGCGGTGCAGTATAGGGAATCGGTCTGGTAACGTTAGTGAATATTTTTAATTTTGTTGCACGACTAAAATTGTTCACTCATAAATCACTCGTTGGGCGTCTGGATTGCGCACCGCTCATCCAGACAACTAACTCGTGTTTTAATTGTAATCGTTCGCAATTTCTTAACGTAAGTGCAAAAATATAAATATATTCACTATGAAAAAAGACAATCGAAACATTGGGAACAAAGGAGAGGATGCGGCGACGGAGAAGCTGCAGACGGAGGGGTATGAAATACTTGCGCGCAACTTCCGCAACAAGTGGGGAGAAGTAGATATTGTGGCCTCGCGCGACTCGCGCATGGTGTTTGTAGAAGTAAAGACCAAGACTGGGGATGAATATGGGGAGCCATGGGAAATGATTAACAAACACAAACTAAAACAAGTCGAGAACATGGGGCATTTGTGGTGTGAAGAGTTTGATTATCACGGGCTTTGTAGGATCGATGTGGTTGGAGTGTGGCTAGACATTGAGGGAGAGGTGGAGCGGATTGAACACTGGGAAGATGTGCAGATTTGACGGGTACGGCCACCATGTGCTATAGTCCTGACACAAGTTCATAAAGCGAAGTAGAGAGTTTGATTGGGAGCTCTCGAATGCAGGCAAGGCTATCCTGAGTATACCGAAGGAATGTCGAGCACGGAGGCAAAACCTTAAACAGATTGCAACGAGTGTTGCTTCGGCAAGCTCAGCACAAGCTGAGAACGAAGGGAAAGCTCGCATAGAAAGAGTTTTCTTGCGTGGTCCCCGATAAGGGGATTTTTTGTAAGAAAAAGTATCAAGGTGGTACCGTCTTGTTGAAGACCCGTGTTATACCCTAATTTTTTGGGGTATGGCACGGGTTTTTTGTTGCCCGAGAAAGGAGGTTATTATGGAAAAAATAAGTGGGTTTAATCCAGATAAGCTTGTGCAAGCTGGCGTGTCTACTGCCCTGGCTTTGGCTCTTGGCATATCTGCATATGCAGCGTATCAAGATGGGCAAGAACGCAGTCGAAAGCTTGATGCTGAATGTGATGTGGATAGATCAAAATGCGTTGCGACTATCGACTATGTTCCAGTTGGAATATTTAGTGGTAATCCGTCATTGGTTGCTGTGTCTAGTTACGCAACGTTGACGCCAACACCAAAGCGTTGAAATCTTTCACATAGAGGGCGCCCTCTATGTGAATTGTTAATTGTTAGTTTGATAAAGGATAAATATGATAAATAGAGAAATGTTAGAAAAATATGAAATAAAGCCTGTAATATCGGAGTGTCTTTGTTGGTAGTTATTTGGAGTTTGTGCTAGGTAGGGAGAGTGAGCTTATTTGAGTCAGGGATATTGCGGGCTGAAAGCACGCGAGATTACGGGTACAATACAAACACAAGATATTAAGGAGACAATATGAACAAACGTGTATTTTCTGGAACTCGGGCTACTGGCCGCTTGCACCTTGGGAATTACCTGGGGGCAGTTAAAGGGTATATCGACCTACAGAATGATCCAAGCTATGAATGTATTTATATGGCAATGGATGTGCACACAGTCACAACACCATTCGACCCAAATATGTTACAGATTGCAACGCGCGATATTATTATGGACTACTTGGCTGCAGGGCTTGATCCGAAGAAAGCGATTATTACCAAGCAATCTCTCGTACCCGAACACACAGATCTTTCCTTCTTGTTGTCATCTGTAATTTCGGTTGGGCGGATGCAAGACTTGCCAACATTTAAGGAAAAGATTCGCCAACACCCAGAAGCAGTGACGATGGCTTTGCTCAACTACCCGGTTTTAATGGCAGCAGATATTCTTGTGTATAAAGCCGAGCTTGTGCCAGTTGGCATCGATCAAGAGCCACACCTTGAGGTAGTAAGAGACATTGCGCGGAAGATGAACGACCAGTTTGGCATGGATTTTCCTGAGCCCAAGCGATTTGTGACAGAGTGTGAGTACGTACCATCGCTTTTGGGGACTGGGAAGATGAGCAAGAGTGTGGAAGGGAGTTCGATTACCTTGATGGATGACCTAGCGACAATCAAAAAGCGATTGTCTGGGGCGCCAACAGATAATGGCAAAGGTGAAAAGATACCTACGGAGGGAGGGGTTGCCAACTTACTAAAATTTGTGGAGCTTTTCCAGGATAAGGACGCGCGGATTGCATATGAGAAGCAGTATCTTGCCGCTGGAATTCGCTATGGCGACTTAAAGACTGAACTAGCTGATGCAATATACAAAGAACTAGCCCCCATTCAAGCTAAACGCAAAGAGCTTGAGGCAAATCCAAAGTATGTCGATGAAGTTATTCGCGATGGTACAGAGCGGGCAAGAGCAATTGCGAGAGTAACACTCGCTGAGGTGAAAGCTAAGATGGGTCTTGGTTAAGACCACTAAATAGGTCTTGACAGTGAACCGATTGGTGGTATATTGGGCTTATGAATAGTATATCGATAACAGAGCTTAAGACTAATCCAGCCGCTGCTTTCTTTGCTGCAGATGATTACCCCGTGCCTGTGATGAGTCGCAATAGTGTGCGAGGGTATGTGGTGGGGAAAGACCTTTTTGAAAAGATGCTCTTGTGGATGGAAGATAAAATGGACGCTGATGCCATAAAAAATGCTGATTTCTCGACCAAAACTGACTTTGAGGAGTTTGCCAAAGAGCTTGGAGTATGAAGCTAACAATACTTGGTAAAGCGCAAAAGCAGATTAAAAAACTAAGTAAGATTGATCAGATAGCGATTGTCGGCAAGATTCGAAAACTCGCCAGTGGGGCGGAACTAGATATCAAAAAGATGGCGGGGTATAAAGATATTTATCGAATGCGAGTGGGAAAATATCGAGTGGTATACCAGCAGACTGCAGAAGAAATTTGTATTATGGTAGTGCAACACAGAAGTGATGTTTACAAGGCGGTAAAGGATTTGTTGGGGTAGGTGATGTGCTATAATCCAGAGGTATGAAACCAATAATTAACTTCGAAGACTATGTCAAAGTGGATGTGCGAGTTGGCAAAATTGTTGCGGCAGAAATCCCAATTGGAAGTGAAGCTTTAATTAAGTTTACTGTCGACTTTGGTGCTGAAGAAGGGCAGAAGACAATACTTTCAGGAATTAAGAAATGGTATGTGCCAGAGGAATTGATCGGTAAACAGACTACCTGGGTCCTAAATCTGGCTCCCAAGAAAACACCATTCGGTGATTCTGAGGGTATGCTTTTTGCAGTTGATCAAGAGGATGGAAAGCCTTTGATTGTTGAAATTCCTGAAAACGTTAAGCCTGGAGTTGCGTTTCATTAAATAATCAGATTTCTCACCTTGTCTGATATGGACTTGCTCCATCTTCGCTCCTGATTTTGCTTTTGTCTGATAGAATAGTGAGATATGAAAAAACAAAAATCTCCCGAAAAAAAGCCAGAAGTAAAATTGCCCGAAGGAGTAAAGGGGAAGCCGGTAAAGATTTGGTCATTCAAATTTGATTTGAAAAAGATGGTGATATGGGCACTTATTATATTTCTGTTTGTGCCAGCAATTTTTTCTTGGCTTAATCGCGGAGTAGACGACAAAACTCTTACCATTACTCAAGTGATGCAAGACTTGAAAGATGAGAAAATCAAAAACGTAGAGATAGTTGGAGACTCTTTGATCCTTAAGTACGATGATACCAACTTTAAATTTGCAACCAAAGAAACAGGGCAAAGCTTTACTGAGCTACTAAAACAATATGAACTTGATCCTAGTAAGGTCAACTTCACAGTTCAAAATGGCTCTTGGATGGATAAGATCGGCGGAGTTGTAAATATCCTTTCCTTTGTACTTATGGCCCTTTTCTTTGTAATGATTATCCGACAAATGAAAGGGATGCAAGGTGGGGGAGGAATGGGTGGAGGGATGTTTGGCATGGGCAAGTCCAAGGCCAAACTTTTTGCCAAAGGCAAACAAGATGTAAAGTTTGCTGATGTAGCTGGAGTTGATGAAGCCAAACGCGAGCTAGAAGAAGTAGTTGATTTTTTGAAGAACCCACAAAAATATAGGAAAGTGGGCGCTCGAACTCCCAAAGGTGTTCTACTTATTGGCCCAGCTGGAGTCGGGAAAACGATGATGGCAAAAGCGGTGGCGGGGGAGGCTGGAGTGCCATTTTTTACAATGGCGGGATCTGAGTTTATGGAAATGTTGGTTGGAGTTGGTGCATCTCGTGTGCGAGATTTGTTTGAAACTGCCAAAAAAGCTAATCCTTCGATAATATTTATAGATGAAATCGATGCTATTGGCCGAACTCGTGGTGGAGGTAGCTATGGTGGGCATGATGAGCGAGACCAAACTCTTAACCAGATACTCGTTGAGATGGATGGATTTGCAGCTAATGAAAATGTGGTGGTGCTTGCTGCAACCAATAGACCAGATGTACTAGATCCAGCTCTTGTTCGTCCTGGGCGTTTTGACCGACGTGTGACTTTGGATATGCCCGACATTGCAGGGCGCAAAGACATCCTAAAGATTCATGCTGTTGGCAAGCCATTTATGGATGACCTTAATTGGGACACAATAGCCAAGCGAACGGTTGGATTCTCTGGAGCAGACCTTGAAAATATGCTTAATGAGGCAGCAATCTCGATTGCGCGATTTGGGAGAGACAAAATTACTAATGCAGATCTAGAAGAGTCGGCTACCAAAGTGAAGATGGGACCTGAGAAAAAGAGAGTGCAAACAGATGAAGATAGAGAGATGACGGCATATCACGAAGCTGGACACGCAATTGTGACTCATTACCTATCTCACACCGACCCAGTGCACCGCATTTCTATTGTTTCTCGTGGAGCAGCACTTGGATTTACACTTATCCCACCTGCTGCAGACAAATACCAAAATACTCGCACAGAACTACTTGAGGAGATTTGTACTCTACTTGGTGGTCGTGGGGCGGAAGAGTTGGTTTACAACGAGCTAACAGCTGGAGCTTCTTCTGACATTGATAAAGTAACAAGAATTGCACAAGCAATGGTTGTTGATTATGGAATGTCATCGCTTGGACCTATTGATTTTGGACCAAAAGATACAGAATCTTGGGGAAGATCTTATATGCAGTCGGCAGAGCTATCGGAAACGAAAAAGGGCGAAATCGACGCAGAAGTACGCCGAATTGTGACTGCATGTGAAAATTTGACTCTCGAGATTTTGACTCAAAAAAGAAAAGATATGGATGGTGTTGTAAAAGCTCTTATGGAAAAAGAATCTCTTGAGAAAGATGAATTTGAAGCAATTTTGGCTACAACTAAAGATGAAGTAAGGAAAGAAAAACCTTTCCGAGTAGTGTATCCTAAATAATATGGATGTAACACAAGTTCATACGCCATTAAAAATTCGACAAGTTGCGAAGAAATTATCCGGCTCTCCAAGATTTCGAGTAATGGTAATTTCTTTGGCGGCTATATCAGTGATTTTGGGGCTTATTCTTCCAGTAGTAGAAAGCTCGAGCGCAAATGCGCTTGTGAAGACGGAGTTTGATGGGATTTGGCTTGCAGTTACGACGATTGCGGGGGTGGGTTATGGCGATATTTATCCAGTGACGACCTTGGGTAGAATCTTGACAATGGTTTTGGAAATTGTCGGAGTGATTTTGTTTGGGTCGATTGCCGCCTTTGTGTCGGTGGAGTTACTTCGCTACCAAGAAGACTTTAATATGAAACGAGTACTTGAGAGGCTGGATGAGATTGAGGGGAAGATTGAAGAAGTTAAGAAGCGAACGGAGTTTTTGGTCAAAAAGTAAGCGCTCACTTGGGTTTGAGGCATCGTCCCTCAAAAAACCGATAATATTTTCTTGCTAGAAAATTTATCTCTATTCTCGAGCCGTCGCTCTGCGAAAAGTTTTTTGTTGGAGACGCCTCTGCGCCTAATCGTTCGCATGATGCACACTCGCCTCAACGCGAGCTTATTTGCGATACAATGCTCCTATGACCAAACTGTTGCTCGTCGATGGCAGCGCCATCTTGCACCGGGCATACCATGCCTACCCACCGCTAACTTCGCCCGATGGGACGATTGTTGGGGCAGTATATGGAGTAGCCAGTATTTTGTTGACAGTAATTGATTCGCAGCAACCAACCCACATTGTAGTTGCATGGGATCTCCCCAAACCAACTTTTCGTCACGAAAAATATGTGGGGTACAAAGCACAAAGACCCAAGGCTGATGCGGAATTGGTGGACCAAATTTCAATCGTGAAAGAGCTATTGTCGGCGATGGGGATGACTCAAATTGCGCAAGAAGGCTATGAAGGTGATGATATTATTGGCTCTTTGGCCAAGCAACTGGGGGAGGTGGCGGAGGAAACGCTAATTTTGACGGGAGACCAAGATACGATGCAGCTAGTTACCGAGCGGGTGAGTGTAATGCTACCCGCCAAAGGCAAAGACCCAGTAACTTTGTATGGCCCAGAACAAGTGCTAACCAGGTATGGCATACACCCGTCCCAGGTAGTGGACTATAAGGCACTGGTAGGGGACTCCTCCGATAATATCCCCGGTGTGGCAGGGATAGGACCCAAGACGGCAGCGGGCCTAATCGTGAAGTATCAGGACTTGGATGGAATCTATACGCACCTAACAGAAATTGGTGAGACGGTGCGAACAAAGCTAATTGAGGGAAGAGATAGTGCTTATCTTTCGCAAGATCTTTCGCGCATAGTTACAGAAATGAATCTTGCGATAACTTTGAATGATCTTGTGATTAGTGACTTTAAAAATGAAAAACTGCAAGACTTTTTACTTAGCCTCGGCTTTAAAAGCCTGGTAAAGCGAATTTTTGGACATGATATAAAAAAAGAAATAATTAGTAATCAAACGAGTCTTTTTTGATATGAAAATAGCTTTGGTGCATGATTATTTAAAAGAAATGGGCGGAGCAGAAAAAGTACTGCGCGTGCTCTCTGACATGTACCCAGAAGCGCCAATTTATACGGCGTTTGTTGACCCTAAGAGTGGTGCGGCCAAGGAATTTGCTGACCGCAAGATAATCGAGAGCAAGTGGGGTGTGTTGTTGAAAATAGGCAAGATGTACAGCTATCTCCGGTTTTGTTTGCCGTGGGTTTGGCAAAGTTTAGACCTTTCACAATATGACCTAGTGATTACCTCGTGCTCGGGTTATATTGCTCGCGGGTTTGTGGTAGGTAAGACAACTAAGGTTGTCGCATATTGCCATACACCACCGCGCTGGCTCTACGGCTATGAAACGCCAACAGGGGCGCAGGGGGTATGGTGGGGCAAGATTTACCTCTGGCTAGTTGGGCCATTTGTACGCTACTTTGATTTTACTAGTGCCCAAAGAGTAGATAAGTGGATTGCCAATAGCCGAGAAGTCGTTCTTAGGATAAACAAGTTCTACCGGAAAGAAGCAGTAGTGGTATACCCGCCATGTGATACATCACCACGTTTGCATGTTTCCACGTCCACACGAGACTATTGGCTTATTGTGAGTAGGATTGTGGGTGGGAAGGGGTTAGAACTAGCAGTGCAGGCTGCGAGGGAGGCAAAAGAAAAGTTGGTGATTGTAGGGATGGGAGACAATAGACTAGGGGATAGATTGCAGGTGATAGGGAATAGGTATGTGGAGATGAAGGGATGGGTAGAAGATAGTGAAATAAGCGAAGTATATGCTGGTGCAAAAGGATTTTTAGCTTTGGCCAAGGACGAAGACTTTGGGATGTCGGTAGTTGAGGCTATGGCTTATGGAGTACCAGTGCTTGCTTATAACGGCGGAGGATTTAAAGAAACTGTAATTGAGGGAGTGAATGGACGGCTAATTAATGATGATGTGAGTGGAGCCATGAATACATGGGGAAGTAAATGGGACCAAGAAAAGATTATTGAGTCTGTAGCAAAATTTGGAAAAACAAGATTTGAAAAAGAGGTGAGAAAGATTGTGGAGAGTTTGTAATGCCAGAGCTACCAGAAGTTGAAACGATTCGAGGACAGTTACAAATAACTCTGCTTGGTAAAAAAATTATCAAGATTGAGGTGCGTAGAGACAAATCGTGGCGTGGTGATATTAATCAAATAATTGGGAGAGAAATCACCAAAATTAATCGGGTGGGTAAATACTTGTTCTTTCATACCGATACTGAGGTGGGATTGATTGGCCACTTGAAGATGACAGGGAGAATGATTGTTGAAAACGGAGAATTTTATGAGACAGCTAAACATACAAGAGTGGTAATAACATTCGATAACGACAAGAAAATGTACTTTTGGGATGTGAGAGTGTTTGGATATCTAGAAGTGACGGATGACAGCAAACTTGCGCAGGAGAGGCAGGCAAAGCGCCTGGGTAAGGACCCATGGGAGATAACAACCGTTGAATTTGAAAAGTTGTGCAACAAATACAAGCGGCCGGTAAAAAATATTATCCTGGATCAGGCCCTTATCGCAGGCGTTGGCAATATTTATGCCAATGACGCGTTGTGGAAAGCTAAGATTGATCCCAGGAAACCTGGAAACGAGATGACCAAGAAACAATGCTCAGCGCTACTACTTTCTTTGCAACAAGTGATGGAACGGGGGCTTGTGACTGGTGGAGCTTCGGATAATAGCTATGTGAATGCTTATAACCAAAAGGGGAAGTATCAAGACGAATTTTTGGTATACAAAAAAATAAAACAACCTTGTTTGCGATGTGGAAACGCACTAAAAAGAATCGTTGTTGGCGGTAGAGGAAGCTTTATTTGCGAAAAGTGTCAAAAATAATGCGGTTGCACTCGCGTGAGATAATGAACATATGCAGTTGACAAGATTGGAGCTTTTGGACTTTCGAAGTTATGGACAGGTGCGGTTTGATTTTGGCAATTTGACTGTACTGCTTGGACCAAATGGAATCGGCAAAACTAATATTATTGAGGCAATAGGTCTTTTGTCGACAGGTATGAGCCAAAGAGCCGGCAAAATTGAAGAAATGATTGCTTGGGAAAAAGAAATTGCAACCGTTTCTGGAATAGTGGACAAGGGAGAAGCTGGTTATGTATCGCTTGTGGTAGTTTTGACAAAAGGAGTTGTACTTGGACACAAAACACCCAAAAGAAGATATTTGGTAGATGGGAATGCGAGACCGAGGAATAAGCTTGTTGGCAACCTGCCTTCGATTACTTTTCGCCCAGAGGATATGCGCTTAATAGAAGGATCCCCGAGCAGGAGAAGGCAGTATCTAGACGAAACCTTGTCTTCGATGAGCCCAGAATATGCAAGATCGCTCTCGATATATGAGGCATCGCTACGCCAAAGAAACAGATTGCTAGACGCCTTGCGAGAGGGCATTGCAACCAGAGCCCAGTTTGCGTATTGGGACCAATCGATACTTAAGCATGGTGAGGTGATTAGTAGGATGAGAAGATTATTAATAGAACACCTAAACAGCCTAGAGATGACATTTGGCAAATACGAGATTGTTTATGATGATTCGCCAATCTCTGTTGCAAGACTAAAACAATACGAACACGAAGAAGTTGCTGTTGGGTATACGCTTGTTGGCCCACACAAAGACGACTTTCAAATTTTTAGTTTGAAAAAGAATCTAATGATATATGGGAGTCGTGGTGAACAGCGGCTGGGAGTTTTATTTTTGAAGATGGGCGCACTATCTTATATTGAGCGCATTACCGGCGACAATCCTTTGATACTACTAGATGATATTTTTTCTGAGCTTGATCAACAACATAGAGAAGAAATCTTGGCTTTGATACAAGATCATCAATGTGTGATTACTACAGCCGAGCCCGAGATTGTTGAGCTTTTACCACATGAAGCAAAGATAATCCGGTTGTAGCTATTTGAATCATGTTTGTGGATAATATTGCCATGGAAATAAATACAGAGCTGATCAAACAAATAGTTTCTCCAAAGAGCGATAGCCATAAGGGTGAGAATGGGAGAGTGCTAGTGATTGGGGGGAGCGAGTTATTTCATGCTGCGCCATTTTGGGCAGCGGCTGCAGCTAGCAAAATTGTGGATATGGTGCACTTTACAAGCCCCTACCTACTTAATAATGAGCTGATGGAAAAACGAGCCAAAGAGCATTTTTGGAGTGGAATAGTGGTGCCTTGGGGAGAGGTTGAACATTATATCAACGAAGATGATGCCATTCTTATTGGCCCTGGGATGGAAAGAGGGGAAGTAACCAAGAAAATAGTCGACGAGTTGCTAATTAAGTATTCAAACAAAAGATGGGTAATTGATGGAGGAGCTTTGCAAGAGGTTGACCCAAGATTGCTTGGGAAAAATATGATTGTGACACCCAACCCAAAAGAGCTAGTGATTTTGAAAGAAAAGACCAAGGGTGAGCTGCCTAGCGGGATAACTATACTCGCCAAAGGAGTGGTGGATGTGATAACAGATAATCACAAATCTTATGCAATTGAGGGGGGAAACCCCGGTATGACCAAGGGTGGTACGGGCGACGTGCTCGCGGGGATTGTAGTTGGGTTGTTTGCCAAGTCGAGTGCGGTAGCTTCGTGCTATGTTGCATCGATTACAAACAAAAGGATTGGTGAGAGACTAGCCAAGAAAAATGGCAACTTTTTTGATGCTGGGGATATGATCTGCTTGGTGGGAGAAGAGCTTTCCAGGCTAGTTAACTTGTTATAGGATGTGTAATGAGTATGCATTGGTGATTTGCTTGTCCTATAATATGATGCCGTTAGATTATTTATCTTTGATTACCCGTTATGGGTGGTTGGAGGATTTGTGCCTAACGAAACTCTTGGACCTAATATTACTCGACGTGATTTTATTAAAATTGGTGGTGTAGTTGCCGGAGTTTTTACAATGTGGAGGTGTGCTCCTAAACTTGAACAAGCGATACCGGGAGTAAATGCCACTAAAGAAGCGCCAACAGCAATTACTGAAACAGAAATAACATTTGCGAGTATTAAGGTTGCTGCTCCAAAAGAAGCAGAAGCCACAACCTTGAAAGCACGATTTAAGGAGATGATTGCAAAGGTGAGACCTAGTACAACTGAAGAAGGAAAGTTTGTTGCTGAACAAGTGGTACAAAATGCTTATGGATTCTCTGTCGAACTTGGAGCAAATGATAACGGCATTACAGTTGCCAAATCTAATTATGTGGGAGTAGAAGGTTTCCGCGTGGTAGATCAAGATAATAATCTGATTGAAACTGTGCAAGCTGAGTTGTGGGTAGATAATCACGAGAAGGGCACTTTGGCGCAACTTATTCCAGCTGTTGCAGCAAGTGGAGACACATATTGGATTGAGCCCTCGACGATTATTGATACTAAGGTGAATGAACTAGCTAAACGAAGAGAAGTAGCAAAAGAAGATAAGCCAGAACTTGCCAAGATTATGACAGAATATCAAGAATTCTTGATTGGACAAATTGAAGTAGGTAGAGCCATAGTTGTTGGCATGAAAGATGGAACCTTGGGATTTCGCCCAGTGGAATGGCAAAGAGAACTTGGGAACTGGCCCAAACTGAAACCAGATGTATATGCCGCGTATAAAGCAGCTGATCTAAAGAGCCTTCCAACCCCAATAGCGCCAAACAATGAACAGCAAGCAAGTTTCGAGAATATTCATAATGTATCCAAACAAGTAATTAACAAGAAGGATGTGATTTTTGTTTCAGATATGATAAGTATTGGAGGTGGAGCGAAGGTGAAAGTGGGAGATCCAAACTCTATTGGTAATAGAGTTGTAGAAGAGATTGTGTTGCCGACAAAGATGGCTGAAGACAAGCAGAAGGAGTTACGCGACAAATTTGATGCTAAGGCTATTGGGTTTGAGCCTGGTGCTACACAGTGGATGGTGAACAAAAATAATGAGATGATACTTGTTGACACCAAAGACCCAAGTATTGTAATCGCCAAAGAAAATGGGGTATCTGGTGAGGTAAGAGTTTTGTGGGAATTTGACGTGATTGCGGGTAAATTTTTCCAACCCGATGTTATTAGAGAAACGCCAGATAGTACAGAAGACAAAAAAATTATTGCTTATGGAGAAAAAGAGCGTGAATTCTTTGTGGCTCAACTTGATAAGTTGGTGAAAATAGGAGTGTGGGACGGAGTTGAATCATTTCAAGACGAGAGTGGGGGCACAAGAGAAACTGGATACAACAAGAATTTATATATATTGTATTTTAAAATTCACGAGAGGGGATTTATAACTTATCTAAATCCCAAAAACAGCAAAGGGTTGCCTGGAGTGGGGTTTGAAGATGTGGTGGCAGAAGTCATTGAGATTGCACCAGAGTCGTGGGTAAAGTTTTGTACCCATGGGAATTAGTTGTTGCGTGTAGTATTATGGAGTTATGAATAAGTGGCTAAAGAGGGGGATTGTTGCATCTATAGTATTCTTGGCGTTGGTTGCACTTGGGCTTGTATCGCTAAACTACTACATGGTTAAACGAGGTGAAAGGGTAGTGATAGTTGGTGCCGATAAGAAGGTGGTATCACTAGGCATTCCCGTAAAAACCGAACCAGATAAAGTAACTGAAGCATATAACTTAACTCAAGATCAATATGGTCAATCAGTGCGCGAGCCAAAGTATATACATGATCGTATTCTAGTAAATGAAACCGATGGAGCCATAACTGCCGCAACAGGCGATGGTGGGAAAAATATATACAGCTGGCAAGATATAACAGCTTATATCTGCGTTGATGCAAATAATATGGGGTCGTCGAGATTGGCAATACCAGCTCCTGCAAAGATTGAGGATCTGTCACATTTTCTATATATCTTTTATGGTGAGGGGGTGAGAGGAGTAGTGGGTGAAGATGGGCTAAAGCAATTCCGTGCTGATCGCATCGGGGGAGAGTTTGTGAAGCTATACCCAGCAAGCGAAACCAAAGATGCCAATGGAAAGCTACAGCTAGTAGGAGTTGTGCTTTTTGCCAGGCATGGATGTAGCGACGGAGGTGGAAAATGAATAGATACGTAAATTTATTTGGAGGAATATTGATAGTTATATCAATGTTTTTTGCGGTACCAAAAATTGCCGAGGCAAAATGTACATGGGATTGTTCTAGAAAGGATTTAAATTCTGCTAATACCAGCATGAGAACAGTTTTTGATGGAGCAACCTATAGTGTCAAAGTATCTACTTTCTATGGCAGCGTCTCTGCTTACTACCAGGGTTGGTATCAATCTAATGGGGCATATTATCCCATTGGCACTGGTGGTGGCACAACCAACAATAATGGTGGTGGTGGCGGAGGAGGTGGCGGGGGTTGTGATCCCAATTCTTGGGGAGGGTGTTCTGTTGGCTGTGGCGGTGGGGTAATGTACAACGGATGCGGAGGATCCCAATCATGCAATACTCAGGCATGTTGTGATGCCAACAACTGGGGAGCTGGATGGTCGGCTTGCTCTGGCACACAAAATACTCAATCTCGAACCAATGCTTGTGGATCAGTTGAGTCGGCAGACTGCCCTAGAGTAAGTGGCAGAACATACTATGATCCATACCACGTTTGTGCAACCGATGATCCAAGTAACCTTGGTATGGCACTGACTGTAACATATGCGGGGAGTATCAAAGGTAATGTTGCAGTTAATGGGACATTTAGTATGTTAACTGGCCCTGCAGGTAATGGATCGTTACAACTTGACGGCTTGACTGGTAACTATGAATGCTCAACCTGCAACCCTCAAGGGTGTAACTTTGTAACTAATACAGCATCACCATCTATTAGCAACAACTTCTTTATTGCAGATAGACCAAACCCCTGGTGGCAAGCTAAAGGGGCTGGAATATATGTGGGGAGTGACGCTGGGGGTACAACACTGCTTTCCAACATCCCAAGATATGTACCAGTAGCTGAGAGATACTTAATACTACCCGGTGACACAATCGGAGTAGCAGCACTTATGCGAGCTTCGGGAAATGCTGATTATGGCAAGGGAGCAGTTAATGATAGTAAGCTTGCCGCAATTACCAAGTATCAAGGTAAGAAGATGGATTATCAGTGGTTTGTAAGCCAGATTGGACTAACCCTAAAACAAACAAATGACTGGTCAACAGATATCCTTGGCCAACCAACCAATAATGCAACAAAAGTCTTTTACTACATTGACCCAGCAAGTGGTACGGCAACAGTCTCATCACCCTGGCACGTACTAGCAGGAGAGAAGTACATAGTACTTGTTAATGGAAACTTAAACATTGACCAAAACATAACAGTTGATGACGGTGGATTTGTAGCCTTTATAATAAAGAATGGAGTAAAGGTAGCTACTAGCGTAACCAAAATCGAAGGACTATACGAGATGGATGGGATGTTTGAAACCTTAACAACGGGTGGTGAAAATGACGTAACTCTTGTTACTGGTGGGAGTATTGTTGCCTGGGGAGGAGTGAGCCTTAATCGCAACATTGGTAAAACCAATAACGCTAGCACCCCATCGGAACAGTTTGTGTACCGACAAGACCTACTTACCAACATGCCCAAAGAGATGAAGACATTTCTTATGAGTTGGTCTGAAGTACCAGCTGGAACGTTTCAGTAAATAAGTACAAGTACTAGTTGATTATTACCGCACATAATGCGTTAATGGTGGTATGTATATTCCAAAATTTGTTATTACTAGTGCCATCCTGAAAAATGTGGGGCTAATAGAAGCAGCCAAGGAAGTTATTGATACGGCACCGCTTGTGCCAGCCTGGGAAAAACGTTTTCGCGATGAAGCAAGGCTTAAGATTGTGCATCATGGAACTCATCTCGAGGGTAATGGACTAGAGATTGCCGAAGTTGAGCGAGTGATGCAAAACAATGAAGATGTAGTTGTGGGTAGAGATAGGGATGTACAAGAAGTGATGAATTATCGCAATGTAATGGAGTATATCGACAAAATTGCAGAACAAAGTAAGGAGAGTGAAGTTGCGCTAACGCAAGAAATGTTAAAAGAAATCCATAGACTTACGGCAGAGAGAGTGTTGCCAGCAAATGAAGCGGGGATTTTCCGGGCTGTTAAAGTCGTGATTCGCAATACTAGTACCGGCGAAATTACCTTCAGACCACCACCACCTATTGAAGTACCATATCTGATCGATGACTTTTTTGCCTGGGTACAAAGCTCTGTGGGTAAAAGCGTGCATCCACTCTTACGCGCAGGGATTTTGCATTATGAGCTTGTGAGAATCCATCCATTTACAGATGCAAATGGAAGAATGGCAAGAGCGATGGCTCTTTTACTATTGATGCTTGAAGGGTATCAAGTCAAAAAATTCTTTGCACTCGAAGAATATTATGATGCTCATCCAAATGATTACTATGAAGCGCTTAAAGGAGTGGAGATTGCTGAAGGAGATCTTACCAACTGGCTTGAGTACTTTGTACTTGGAATTGCTATTGAATTTTCGAGAGTGAAGATATTAGTGCAAAAATTGTCGCTTGATTTGCGACTAAAAAATACCATAGGGGGGAAGCAGATTGCGCTAAACGAGAGACAAGTAAAGTTGGTTGAGTTTATCGAAAGAATGGGAGTACTTACAATGACGGAAGGACGCGAGCTATTGCCTGACCTGTCGGATGATACGGTACTTCGTGATCTTCGTGACCTTACAGATAAGGGGTTAGTGGTAAAAAAGGGCAAAACAAAGGGCGTGCGCTACTATCTCAAAAATTAATGTGCAAGTAGTGATAACATATAGATGTGGATACAAACTTAATCTTTGTCATATTGGTACTTCCTAGCTTGTTTGGACTGTCTTTACTCGGTGAAGGCGTACATGGACTTATGAACTACGATAATCGAGGTTGGATCGGAGTTGGGACGGGAGGATTGTTTCTGGCAGTAGTAATTTTTGCTTATCTTTTTGTGATGTCTAATGGGGGAGCGAGTTGATGCAGTGGAATGATTTGGTACTCGCCTGGTCAAAGGTTGAAGGTACTAGTTTGCGTAATGAAAAAACCATAATACTGTCTCAAGTGTGGCAACAAACAACTCCTCCTGAGGCGCGCGTTTTGTGTTACCTATTGGCAAGCAGAGTTGCGCCACTTTATGAACCAATTGAAATTGGAATGGCAGAAAAAAGTTTATTGCGAGTGGTTTCTTGGGTAGCACGAAAAACTTTGGCAGAAGTGACGCAAGAGTATAAAAGAGTTGGAGATATTGGGGAGGTAATTTTTCGATATCTAAATGTATCGACTGATTTGCATACAAGTTTATCGATAATACAGGTTTATGAACAATTATATCTACTGGCAATGATGAATGGTGCTGGGAGCCAAGAGGGTAAGGTTGTAGCTCTTGGTAAGCTTTTGCTTGCAGTATCTCCTCTTGGAGCTAAGTATGTGATGCGACTGGTGCAAGGTAAATTGAGACTTGGGCTACTAGATATGACGGTAATCGATGCTTTGTCGTGGGCCGTAAAAGGGAGTAAGCAAGACCGATTGATGCTTGAGCAAGCGTATAACGTGTCGTCTGATCTTGGAATGGTGGCCGAAAAATACTTAACAGACCCAACTCAACTAACTAGCTGGAAGGTAACTCCTGGAGTGCCTGTGCGCCCAATGCGGGCGGAGAGGTTGGGTACCTTATCTGAGATTATGGAAAAACTTGGAGAATGTGCCGTAGAACCAAAACTAGATGGGATGAGGGTGCAAATCCATGCGTTTGATTTGTCGATGATCAAAACTAACGTTAAAACGACAAATCTACAGGCAAGTTTGCTGGAAGATGAGCAAGAATTGGTGCAAATTCGAGTATTTTCGCGAGGGCTCGAGAACATAACTACTATGTTCCCTGAGATTGTAGGAGCTGCTAAGGAACTTTACCAAAAAATAGGGGCATTTGTACTCGATGGTGAGGCGATTGGGGTTGCAAATGATGGTAGTTTTTTGCCTTTTCAGGAAACAATGACTCGCAAACGCAAATATGGGATTGATGAGCAATCAACGAGCACGCCACTGCAAGTTGTTGTTTTTGACGTGTTATACGCAAAAGGCAGTGATTGCTTGCATAGTGATTATGTAACCAGAAGGGATATTCTTGCCAAGATGATTGCTGGTGGTAAAAGAGAGGTGTTAGTACTTGCGAAGAGCGAACAAGTAACATCTGCTACCAAGATGCAGCAACTTTTTGATGAAGCAATGAGTCTTGGACTAGAAGGAATATTGGTTAAAAAACTTGATAGTGAGTATCGAGCTGGAGCGAGAGACTTTGCGTGGGTCAAGTATAAAAGAGCACATGAAACAGAACTAGCAGATACTATCGATGCTGTTGTGATGGGAGCTTATGTGGGGAAGGGGAAGAGGAATAAATTTGGTGTGGGAGCATTTTTGGTTGGAGTACAACAAGGTGAGAAAGTTGTGACGGTTGCAAAAATTGGAACTGGGCTTACAGATGAGCAATTTGGAGAGCTATTTCAAAAAGTACAAAGCTCAAAATCTGAAGAAAAAAATGCCCAATATGATGTGCCTACAACCCTCTATCCCGACATTTGGGTGAACCCCTCGATTGTCGTTGAGATTGAAGCTGATGAGATAACTGAATCACCTTTGCACACCGCAGGATATGCGCTGCGATTCCCAAGACTACTACGATTTCGCATAGATAAGAATGTGGCTGATATCACAACCCAAGAAGAGATAAAGAAATTGTTTGAGATTGGAAGAAGTAGGTTATAGTAGAGATATGGGATTTTGGAATAACAGAGAAGATAAGCCAACGCTTGTAACTGGGACGCACGCTTTTTATATTAACGCACTACTTCGGGGACTTGTAATGAGCTTGGTTGGTGTATTTACGCCAATTTTTGTGTATCGAGAAGTTGTACAGATAAGTGATGTGAAAACTGCGCTAATATGCGTCGCGGGATATTATCTTTTACTTAGATTGACAGTGTTTGTATCATCTATTCCAATTTCTTGGATTATTGAGCGACTAGGATTTCGCAAAAGCATCTTGGTGAGCATGGTATTGCTTATATGTAATCTATTGACATTGTCTTTGGCGGGTGGACACGTGTGGCTTATACCCATATCTTCAATTTTGGCTGGTTTGGTAGCTCCATTTTACTGGATTGCGAGGCATAGCGCCGTGTCGCAAGATGCAGTGAAGAGTGGTATGGGTAGGACAATGGGAGTACTTGCAACCATGGAATCACTTTCATCTCTACTATCACCGTTTGTGGGAGGTGTAATTATTATGGAATGGGGCTATCCCGTACTTTATGCCATCTCGGCGGTGTTACTTGTTTTGTCTATAGTGCCTTTATGGTATATGCCACACCACACACATCGCAACGGAGCTTCGATAAATGGATTTGCGCACTATCTACGCGACAAAAGATATTTCCACCAAGAAGTTGGAATGATGGGACTTGTGGGGCATGACTACGGATTACTTATTATTTGGCCACTTTTGATGAGTTTGATGCATTATTCAACCAAAACTGTTGGTGGCGTTTATTCAATAATAG
This sequence comes from bacterium, assembly GCA_037133595.1. GTDB lineage: Bacteria > Patescibacteriota > Microgenomatia > UBA1400 > UBA12108 > JBAXNV01. Next base: position 22,013 of record JBAXNV010000006.1, on the reverse strand, counting down.
CTGCTGTTTGGGTGGCTTTTAGATTGATAACTGGTAATCTTTTTGACAAATTACACAATAAAAAAGGATTGGCAGATGAAACTTTGTTTGCTATTTCTAGTATTGGAGTTTTTGTCTTTATTGTTGCAAGAATATGGATAACAAGTATTGAGCAAATTGTTGTATTGGAGATTGCTACTGCTTTCTTTTCCATAATATTTTCCGGTTTTTTGTTATCATACTTTCAGCTTGGAGGGCGCAGGATGGGATCGATTGCGTATTATGTATATTCGGAAATGATATATTCTATATTTGCAGTTGTACTTATGGTAATTATGATGCTGGGAGCTGAATATAATATATGGAGAGAAATTATCATGATGGTTTGTGCAAGTTGGGTTTTAATCTCGGTTGTTGTTGCTAGAGAAAGCAATTTGAAATAAATATATGGATCTAAAAAAACAAGTTCAGCCGACACTGCTTGGTGATATCTTAAACAAATATCAGATTAAAAAAGATGGTAAATATATTAGCCAAGAATTCCAGGATTATGGATACAGATTGGCGATTGATCTAGATGATATGGCCCATAAAGCTCTTTATATTAGACTTGCCAAAACTACACCAAGAGCTACTCTTGAGACCGCAAGAAGCTATGTTGTGGACGCCTTAAATGCGAGGAACAAAGGGAGAATGTTTATGTGGAAGTTAATGGAACTAAAGAAAAATATACGCAAAGATTCGTGTATAGTGAAGGTATGAAGAGATATATTCTTTCACATATTCCGATGGCTTTAGTGTATGGATTATTGCTATCATTTCTTGGAGGAGGATGGTGGCCAATAAGTTTGATTTGGGTGGGAGAACAAGCTTGGTGGATAGCGGGATTAATTATTGGAGTATTGTTGGTTTATCTGGATAGGGTAGCGTATATTTATTCTTTCCCAAATGAACAATTGTCGCAACAGGCCAATTGGTATATTGAACACAAGGATTATTTGAAGGCTTTAATATTACTTGATACTCGTAGACACGAACAAATCAAACTCACTTTTCGATCTTCCTTGTTTATGATTGCCTGGATACCACTCGCTTTTTTTGCCTTGACTTCGACAGCTTCGATTGTGGGTAAGGGGGTTGTAATGGGATTAATGCTCCATATTTTACTTGATTCTTGGAGAATGCAGAAGGAAGCACCAGATAAACTTAACCAGAGATTATTTTGGCAAGTGAAAAGAGTAATTACTCTAGAAGAACAATTGATTTTTATGTGGATTATGACTGGGATATTTGTATTTTTTAGTTGGTGGGTGAGATAGTGTGGCATTGGTATGGATTAGTGATTGGAATAGCTATTGCTATAGGGTGGAGTGTCGCTGAGCGAATTGAACCAAGAGTTGGGAAGATCGTGCCTTGGATAGTAATTGGCGGATTAATAGGCGCTAGAGCGTATCATGTGATCGATTTGTGGGGATACTATCAAAAGAATCCCGTACAGATACTTGCACTATGGAATGGTGGCTTGGGGATTTGGGGAGGGATATTGGGAGGGATTGTTGCAGTGTTGATTTACCACAGTGCTACAAGCCGACGAGAGATGTGGAAGGTGCTGTCGGCGATTGCTGTTGTAATGCCACTTGCTCAAGCGATTGGAAGAGTAGCCAACGGAGTGAACGGAGAGTTTGTAAACTTAATTGGAGTCTGGCAATGGTGGAGTGTCGAAGCTATCCTAGACCTTGGTCTGTTTGGAATATTGTGGTTAGCATTACGTAGGAATTTTTCCTCTAAATCAAAGGTTGGGATATATTTTGTAGGTTACGGAGTGATACGAGGAGTGCTTGAAAGATATCGAGAAGTAAGCTGGGAAGTGGGGTATATATTTGTTGCTTGCGCCATTATAATCGGATTATGGTTACTGGTTGTACGAGACTAATATGTTATATTGCAGGACAAGGTGGGGCAATTTCTCTGCCATTAGTGACAGTTGCTGGACTTGTTGATGGAATCAACCCATGTGCAATTGGGATGATGGTTATGTTGCTTGGATATCTTCTCGTATTTGCCAAAAAACCAGAACGAGTAATAAAAACAGGATTATTGTACATAGGTACGGTATTTGTAACTTATTTGATCGTGGGACTTGGACTATATTCTATTGTTTCCCAGTTTGATTTGTCGAGTGGAGCCAGGGTATTGAGATGGATTATTGGGGGAATACTGCTAGTTGCGGGTTTGATCCAACTCAAGGATGCGGCAGGAATAGAAGCTGGCCCACACTTAAGAATCCCAACTGCGAGTAAAGCAAAACTAATGACTCTAATTGAGAAAGTGTCTTACCCTACAACTTTCCTTTTGGGAGTGTTTGTAACACTACTAGAAACTCCATGCTCGTTGCCACTATATGTTGGCACAGCAACAGTGCTTTCGCAATCTGGTATTCCTTTCGTGGGAGTTGTTTTGTATTTTCTATATTATAATTTGTTGTTTGTACTACCGCTTATCGTTGTGCTTGTCGTGTTGTGGAGAGGGAAGAAGCTAATCGAGGTAAAAGAGTGGGAACATAAGGCTAAGAGGTGGATGCATTTGTCTTTGGGAATAGTGCTTTCTGTTATGGCTGTGTGGCTAATGATTTAGGAATTGATTTGATCTATTTCGTATAGTTGACATGATATACCCCCATGGGGTATAAGTGAAAGTCATGGATGACAAAATATTGACAAGACTAAATAGGATAAAAGGGCAAATTGAAGGTATTATTAAAATGTATGAAGAGCAAAGAGAATGCTCGGATGTAGTTACCCAAGTGGCAGCAGTGCGAGCTGCACTAGGGGCAGTTGGTAAGGGAATGTTAACTGACAAAGCAGTGGCTTGCGCACGAAGTAAGGATCATGATGAGATGGAAAAAACACTGAAGCAATTATTTGATATAAGCTAGGAGGAAATATGGCAGGAGCCAATACAAAAACATTAACTGACCAGAACTTTGACGAGATGGTTTTAAAGAGCGACAAACCAGTTATGGTCGACTTTTGGGCTACTTGGTGCGGACCATGCCAAATGGCAGGACCAGTGATTGATGAGCTTGCTACTGATTACAAAGATACCCACATAATTGGAAAGTTGGATGTTGATGAGAACCAAGCAACGGCTAGTAAATATGGAGTGTCATCTATCCCCACAGTCGTTCTTTTTAGGAATGGCAAGGAAGTTGCTAGGAAGACTGGATTTGCCGGGCGTGCGATGTATGAGAAACTTTTGAAAGGGGAATAAAGAATGCTCGCTTATGTCGGTTCGGAGTCTAATATGAAAAATAAAGTTGCAATCATCGGATCTGGGCCAGCGGGGTACTCCGCGGCTCTTTATACTTCGCGTGCAGACCTTAAAACTACGATATTTGCGGGGCAAGAACCTGGCGGGCAACTGATGAAAACAACCGAAATCGAAAACTTTCCTGGTACGCCAAAGGGTACAACAGGGCCACAACTAATGATGGCGATGCAAGATCAAGCAACGAGATTTGGAGGGGAACTTGTTTTTGAGTCCGTTGAAAATATAGTCAAAAATGGAGTCATCTTTACAATAAAAACTGAAAGTAATACCTACAATTTTGATGCAGTAATTCTTGCAATGGGAGCAAGTCCAAGAATGCTTGGAATAGGCGAAGAAAAATATTGGGGTAAAGGACTTTCGACTTGTGCAGTGTGCGATGCGGCATTTTATCGAGACAAAATAACCTATGTTGTAGGTGGAGGAGACTCAGCAATAGAAGACGCTGTGGCGCTATCCAAATTTGCCAAAGAAGTAACGCTAATTGTAAGAGGCGAAGTACTGCGTGCTAGTAAACCGATGCAAAAAAGGCTCTTGGATAGTAAAGTTGTGGTTCGATATCAAGCCAGTATTAAAGATATATTAGGTGAGTCAAAAATTGAAAAATTAGTACTTGATGTGGGTGGAGTTGAAAAAACTGTGTTTACGGATGGACTATTCTTGGCTATCGGGCACGTACCTGCAACCAAATTTCTTGCTGATAGTGGGGTAGAGCTTGACGAGTTGGGATATGTGAAGACAGGAGGGGAATATCCCACAATGACCGCAGTACCTGGAATTTTTGCTGGAGGAGACTGTGTTGATCATAGGTATCGCCAGGCAGCTGTGGCTGCTGGATCGGGAGTAATGACCGCGCTTGATTGTGAGAAGTGGTTGGAGAATAAATGACTGATTTGTATACCCAAGCCGTAGACTTGCACAAAGTTAATATTGGCAAACTTGATGTATTTTCGCGCGTAAAAGTAAACGATAAACATGATCTTTCGCTCGTGTATACCCCAGGTGTTGCGCAAGTATGCAGAGAAATTGTAAATGATCCAGACAAAGGCTTTGAGTTGACGTGGCGAGGAAGAACAGTTGGCATCGTATCTGATGGAAGCGCTGTATTGGGATTGGGGAATATTGGAGCTCTTGCTGGGCTCCCTGTTATGGAGGGTAAAGCATTAATCTTATCTAGATTTGCAGGAGTAACCGCCGTACCACTCATGATGGATGTCCACGCAGAAGAAGAAATTGTTCAATTGGTCAAAGCGGTGGCGCCTACATATGGCGCAATTAATCTAGAAGATATTGCAGCCCCTATATGCTTTGCAGTAGAAGATGCCTTACAAGATATTGGAATCCCCGTATTTCATGATGATCAACATGGGACTGCAATAGTGGTTGCGGCGGCTTTGCGCAACGCTGCCAAACTTGTTGGTAAAAAATATGAAGAACTAAATGTGGTGATTTCTGGATCTGGGGCAGCTGGTATCGGAATAGCGCAATTATTACTTGGACTAGATAGAGTGAATGGACAATTTATACAACAAAAAAGACTGAGTAAAGTGAGGAATATTATTCTTGTTGATAGTAAGGGAATAGTAAATAAATCGAGAACTGACCTTAATAGATACAAATTGGCGCTTGCCCGAATAAGTAACAAAAATGGGAAGAGTGGAGACCTTATTGAAGCTATGCGGGGAGCTGATGTTTTGATTGGCGTCTCTAAGGGCGGAATAGTAACTAGTGAAATGGTTGCGCACATGGCAAATAATGCGATTGTCTTGGCAATGGCTAATCCTGATCCTGAAATTATGCCAGAAGATGCAAAAAAGGGAGGAGCGAGAATTGTGGGAACTGGTAGAAGTGATCTGGCTAATCAGATTAATAATTCTTTAGCTTTTCCTGGAATATTCAAAGGTGCATTGGAAGCTCGCGCCAAACGAATAACAATCGCAATGCAAATTGCTGCAAGCGAAGCGCTTTCATCCTTTGGCAACCCTACGGAAAATGCAATATTACCAGATATGTTTGAATCAAAATTAGTAGATATTATCGCTTCGGCGGTGAAAGGAGCTTATGTCCAATGATCCATATAGCAATGCAGTAGCACAACTTAAAAGTGTTGCAGAGATACTAGAGCTTGATGCAAAAATAGTTAAAAAATTGTCCACACCAGATAAAGTTTGGGAGACAAAGCTCTCAGTAAAAATGGACGACGGCAACACTCGTGAATTTCAGGTTTACCGCTCGGAGCATAATAATAGTAAAGGACCTTATAAAGGAGGAATACGATTTCATCACAACGTGTCCGAGAGTGAAGTCAAAGCACTTTCGATGTGGATGACTTGGAAATGCTCTGTAGCATCGCTCCCATATGGCGGTGGGAAGGGTGGAATCATTGTTGACCCGACCAAGTTGAGTAAAGGCGAACTTGAGAGGCTTTCAAGAGCTTATGGAGCTTGGGCTACAGCATTTGCCGGTCCTTGGACAGATGTACCTGCGCCTGATGTTAACACTGATGGACAGATTATGGCTTGGATGCTTGATGAGCTTATTAAGACCAAATCTATGAGTGAGAGAATGGCGACTAATTGGCATGCTACTTTTACAGGTAAGCCGCTTGCAATCGGAGGATCTTTGGGGCGAGAAGAAGCAACTGGGATGGGTGGATTTTATACACTTGAGAATCTAGTAAAATCACAAGGACTTAAGAAAGAAAGCGTAAATATCGCGGTGCAAGGAATTGGGAACGTAGGATATTGGTTTGCCAAGTTAGCACAAGATGCTGGCTATAAGGTAGTTGCGATCAGTGGGAGTAGGGGAGGAATATATAACAAGAGTGGAATAGATGTAGTGGCAGTACTTAGGCATAAAAAAGAAACCGGAAATGTACAAAACTTCCCTGGAGCTAAAGATATTAGTAATGACGAACTACTCCTTCTACCCGTAACCGTGCTTGTACCAGCGGCACTTGAGAATGTAATTAATGACGAAGTCGCCAAAAAGATCCAAGCTAAAATGATTATTGAGATGGCAAATGGACCAGTAACCCCTGAGGCAGACAAGATTTTGGCCGAACGAGGAATATTGTCGGTACCTGATGTTTTAGCTAATGCCGGTGGTGTGACTGTCTCTTACTTTGAATGGGTGCAAAACCTACATGGTGCTGTGTGGAGCAAAGAAGAAGTCCTTGCTAAGCTTAAAGGCGTAATGGACAGAGCCTTCGCTGAGATGTGGAGTATGTGGAAAGGCAAGATCTCCTTACAGCCGATTGAGAAGAAAAATCTCCGTATGGCGGCCTATGCCAATGCTGTTGCTCGGGTAGTTGAAGCCCTGAAGTTAACCATATAAATGGTTTGTGATAGGATATACGGACATTAATAAATACAGAGGGTACAAATAATGAAGCAGGCAATAACACAATATCTGATGGTTATTATGATGGTGGTTGGGTCCTATTTCATTGGTGTTTATAAGACGAAATCAGAAATATTGGCCAAGGGAGCTACCTTGGGAACAGCAGCCCCTACAGCAGCTGCAGCCCAGCCAGCAGCACAACAGCAAGGCGAACCAACGGTAACCTCAGACCAAGTAAAGGCGTTGTTTAACAAAGATAATCTCGTTTTTGGTAAGGATAATGCCAAGCTTTCGATTGTGGAGTTTTCTGACCCATCTTGCCCTTATTGTCATGTAGCTGGAGGGAAAAATCCCGAACTTAACAATCAAATAGGATCTCAATTTAAAATGGTGGCTGATGGTGGTAGCTATGTACCCCCAATGCCTGAGATTAAAAAATTAGTTGATGAAGGTAAAGCTAAGCTAGTTTGGTTCTATACCCCAGGACATGGAAACGGAGAAATGGGGACAAAAGCCCTTTATTGCGCCAACGAAAAAGGTAAATTCTGGGAAGTTAATGATCTGCTCATGTCATCTAAGGGATATGACCTACTCAACAACACAGTTAAGAATGATGTAAAAAATGCAAAGACTTTGGCAGATTTCTTGGCTCCAGCAATGAAAGCTGGTGATATGCAAAAATGCTTGGAGAGTGGCAAGTACGATGCGAGAGTAACTAGTGATCCTAAGATAGTTGCTTCGGTCGGGCAGTTTGGAACGCCAACATTTGTCTTTGGAACCACAATCTTTCAAGGTGCTCAGCCTTATGACAAGGGTATGAGTGCTGTTGTTGATGCTGCCTTGAAATAAGGTTAGAGTATAATAAGCAGTATGAAAAAGATACTGTTTGCTATATTTGCATTGATTTTGTATGTGACTCCCGTAAAGGCGCAAGTGGTGCCCAGCGATACTCCTGTAATTATTGCGAGTGACTCGGCCTCGACTAGTGCTATTGTTACCGGAGTGATCGAGCGAGTGGTAGAGCCCAAGCAAGATCTTACCCAGCCAACTAGCGAAACAAAATCAAAATTGGAGCGGGTATTGGAAGAAAATCCGGTTGGGTCTTTGGCTTGGAATAATTTTTTGAGATATAGCATTGATGTTGCAGTTAAGAAAGGGGTGCCTGTAAACACCGTAGTGTTGGTACTGCTTTTCCCACTCGTAGTTGCAATGGTAACTGCGGCAAGACATCTTGTTGGAATACGAGGAGTCGGAATTTTGACTCCCGCACTATTGTCGGTATCGTTTTTGGCTACTGGTATTTGGGTGGGTGTTTTGTTGTTTTTAATTATCCTAGCAGTTTCGACTGGAAGTAGATATCTACTAAGAAAACTAAGATTGCAATATTTGCCCAGATTGGCACTGTTGTTGTGGGTTGTTTCTGGGAGTGTGTTTGCGGTTTTGCTTGGAGCTTCATATTTACCTTTGCAAGGGATTGTGACAGTGGGTATCTTTCCGATTTTAATCTTGATGCTTTTAACAGAAACCTTTATAGACTTACAACAAAGTCGCAGTGGGCACGAGGCTCGAGAAATTATTTTCCAAACATTTGTGCTTTCAATTGCAACCTCTTTGTTATTACAGTGGGAACTTTTACAAAAGTTGGTATTGATTTGGCCAGAACTCATTTACTTTGGCGTTGGATTATTTGATCTATTTATGGGGAAATATACAGGACTTAGACTGGTTGAGTACTTGATGTATCGACCTTTGACTCAGGATCAAGAAGAGGAGTAAGGTGAATGAAAGTAAACGACGTATTGGGCCTTAACTCAAGGAATCATCTCTTCACCTCTAGGTATAACACGCTAGCTGGGAAAAAAATAGCTAATTCAAAACTATTAACCAAATCAATTCTTGCTAAAGCTAATGTGAGAGTACCAAAGACTTATGCGCAGATTAAAACTGCAGAAGAACTCTCAGAGTTTGATTTTTACAAATTACCAGCTGATTTTGTGGTAAAACCCAACAATGGACTAGGGGGGCAAGGGATTGTGGTTGTCGAAAAGAGAGGCACATATGCTGGAGAATGGATTACATCACAGGGTGAAGTAATGACAGTTTCTGATCTTAGACTGCAAATTGCAGACATACTTGCTGGTCAATATTCGATGGATGATTTACCAGATATTGCTTATATTGAAGAGAGAGTAAAAGTGCATCCAGTATTTTTGCGATATAGCTATCATGGAACACCAGATATTCGAGTAATTGTCTTTAATAAAGTGCCTGTAATGAGCTATGTAAGACTCCCTACGGAAGAATCTGGCGGGAGAGCAAATCTTTTTCAGGGAGCATGTGCGGTTGGAGTGGATATTGCAACTGGGATTACAACTTATGGCGTACATCATGGAAAAAGTATCGATTATTTCCCAGGTACCAGGAGAAAACTCTCTGGAATAGTTGTACCTGAATGGGAAAAAATCTTGGAAACTGCGATAATTGCAGCTGAAGCTATTGGGCTTGGTTATATGGCAAGTGATATTGTGCTTCAACCCTCCTATGCTAAGGCTACGGAGGGTATGTTGGGTGTGACAACAATGCCAATGATACTTGAAGTAAATGCGCAGCCAGGACTTAAAATTCAGATTGCTAATAGAGCGGGGCTGCGTGATAGATTGTTACGCGTACAAGGACTACGCGTAATTGACGCAAAACACGGAATTAAAATTGCCAAAGCTCTTTTTGCTGATCCTAAATTGATGGAAAAAGGATTGGGACTAAAAACCCTGGGTAGATATGAGGAAATATCGGTTGTTGGAGTTAACGGTGAGCGCGAAGAGCTTTCGGCAAAGGTGGACACGGGAGCAGATATTAGCAGTATTGATATGGCAGTAGCTGAAAGATTGGGTTTGTTGACTCAAGATAACATGCTGTATGAATCTAGTTTCTACAATGCACTTGGGAAAAAGAAGCGAAAGGTGGTTGGGATCACTTATTATATGGCGGGAAGAAAAATAAAAAGTAGGGTATCGATTTCAGATCGCTCGAGAATGAGTAAAAAAATGATAATCGGCTGGTTGGACTTGAAGGATTTTGCAGTTATGTACAAAGGAACTGAATAATGATTTTGGTACCATGGAAAATCATGTGGCGAGTGGATTTGTCGCAAGCCCCTAAGATGTTGTGGAGAAGTAAGGTAATAAAACGCATTGAAAAACCAATTTATTGCGAACAATTAAATTTTGAATTGTTACCTAGTAGTGATACTTTGCGAATTTTTTTGCCAATGTATCAAGAAAATATTATGAATAGAGCGGATTTTCGACTCGACAAAGAAAAAACACTCAAGCGCTTGATGGAAATTGATGTTGATCCTGAATACAAAATTTTTGTGATGAAAACAATTGATGACAATAAAGTTATTGGTGGAGCAATCTTTCACCTGCTTCCACAAGAAGTAAGAATAGCTTATCGAGTTTATGATCATGAACTTGCAAATAATATTGGACTAAGAGAAATGGATTACTATGCTGAGTGGTGTTTGCAAAACTACATCCGCAAGCTTGGATACCAATGGCTTTTGCATGGTACGGATAAACACCCAATCTCTCAACCAGGGCTTTCGGCATTTAAAATTGCAGTGGGAGCTAGACCAATAATATATACGGGAAATGAAAATAATGATCCAATTGAGATTGATGAGCAGCAATGGATAGAACATTATGGAATTCTTGGATTTTATTCAAATCCAGATGTATTGGGTCATTACAAAACATTAAATTTAATGGGCAATACAGAGTCTGAAGCGGCAAAATCACTTCGAGTTCTTGCTGAATGGGCAAAAATCAAGGTCGAATATTTATTATGAAAAAAGTAGCGGTTGGATTGTCTGGAGGAGTGGATTCGTCGGTTGCGGCAGCAATGTTGGTTGCCCAGGGCTATGAGGTTACGGGGGTATATATCGAGGCTTATAACGAGCCTGGATGCAGAACTAATCAAGATAAGAAAGATGCTTTGAAGGTGGCTTTGCAGCTGGGGATTGCATTTGTGTCACTTGATTTGCGCAAGGAATATAAGGAAAAGGTAATAGAGTATTTTTTTGCGGAATATGAAGCAGGAAGAACTCCAAATCCAGACATGGTGTGTAATCGAGAAATCAAATTTGGGATATTTTGGGAGTGGGGTATAAACAATGACTTTGACTTGATTGCTACAGGACATTACGCGCGAATTATTGATGGAAGATTGCAAAGAGCGGTTGATTTGACCAAAGACCAGAGCTATTTCTTGGCTCAAGTAAGCCCAGAAAAACTGAAGCATGTACTTTTCCCTCTGGGAAAATTCTCTAAAATAGAGGTGCGACATAAAGCTAAGGAGCTTGAACTTGTTACAGCAAACAAACCAGATTCAATGGGAATATGTTTTGTGGGAGAAGTGGATGTTGCCAAGATGTTAGTAGAAAGATTAGGAGAGAAAAAGGGTGAAGTATTGATAGATGGAGTAGTTGTTGGAGCGCATAAGGGGATCTGGACGGCTACTGTTGGGCAAAAAGTTGGACAAGAAATTTTGCTTTATAGCAGAGTTCTGAAAATGATTGGCCTAGATACAACCAAAATGCCAGCCTTATTTGTAACTGCAAAAGACAAGGAAAGAAATCAGATTATGATTGGAGCGAGAGAACAGTGTTACCGGGGTAAATGGGAAGTAACTGGACTTGAGTGGGTGGTTGATGGCGACAGAATTGATGAGTGGCGTGGAGAGGGTAAGTTGTTTGTGAGAATACGCAATCTTGGTGAGCTGTCGCTCGTGAAAAACTTGAAGAAAACTACAGATACAACGCTTGAAATCGAAGTTGGTGAGGCAATTTTTGCTCCTGCAGGCGGGCAGATAGCCGTATTTTACGCAAGATCAAATGCTATTATTGGAGATGAAATCGTTGTTGGAGTTGGGGAGATATTCACATAATATGATAATGGTGTATATTGAAATATAGATATAAAAACTGAGGAGTGAATATGCCCACCAAAAAGAAAACTGTTAAAAAAGTAGCTAGTACAAAGACTTCGCCTAAAAAGGATATTTTTGCAGGAACTGGTGTGTTTGGATGGTTGATAATAGGGCTCGCAATGGGTGGTTTGATTGTACTTTTGCGTTATTTGATGGTTACCTTGGTGATGCCAGCAAATATTTATGTAATTGAACCAGCTCTTATTATCCCTGGAATGGCAAAATAGGTTTGTATCTTTTTGGTTGTTGATCTGGTAGAATATCAAGTTGCGCTAGTTGTTGGTTATTATTATTGAAGCTAGCGAAAAAGTGAGAATGTAATGGCAAAGAAAAAGCATATAAATGGTGTTATAAATGGTGGAGCTCCCGTCCAAGTGGTTAAGGTCTCGACTGAGCCAACCAATATGGAAGAATTGCTGAATGCTTCGGGATATGTGTTGAATGTTCCTCAAAAAGGTCAAACTGTAACTGGTCTTGTAACTGCTGTAACGCGCAAAGCCGTGATGGTAGATATTGGAGCCAAAACAGAAGGTTTGGTTACTGATAAAGAATATACAATTGCCAAAGAATTTATTGAATCGATCAAAGTTGGTGACAAAATCGAAGTTTTTGTGGCAAGTGAGGAAAACGATAAGGGACAAATTTTGTTGTCACTTCGTAAGGCAATGTTTGAGAAACTTTGGGATATGCTTGATGATTATCTCAAGAATGATGGAGAAGCTACTGTTAAGGCAGTTGAGCTTAATAAGGGTGGAATGATTGTGAAATGGCAAGGGTTGCGAGGATTTGTGCCTAGCTCACAGTTTGGTGCCAAGTTTGCGGGTAACCTGCGAGCACTTGTTGGTACCGCCTTTAAGGTAAAGCCAATCGAAGTAGATCGAACCCAAAATAGACTTATATTCTCTGAGAAGCATGTATCTGAAGCAGAGCTCTTGCACAAGCGAGACGAAGCTCTGAAGGCTGTTAAGGTTGGCGAAACTTATGATGGTATTGTTTCTGGAATTATGTCGTTTGGTGCTTTTGTCTCCGTACAAGTACCACTCGGTGAAAACAATATTACTGTAGAAGGATTGGTACACATCTCTGAGATCTCATGGGAAAAAGTTGAAGATATTAAGAAACATCTGACACAAGGTGACAAAGTTAAGGTGAGAGTGTTGGGAGTTGAAGAGGGAACAGGGAAACTAAACCTTTCGATCAAACAACTACTCGCCGATCCTTGGACAATTGTTGCTGAGAAGTATGCCCCAGGCACATCATTTAAGGGTACAGTATCTAGACTTGCACCATTTGGAATATTTGTGAACTTTGAGCCAGGTGTTGATGGACTTATCCATATTTCCAAAGCCCCAAACATGAATGAGATGAAGCCTGGAGATAAGGTTGATGTCACAGTCGAATCTGTAGATATCCAACATCGCAGAATGTCGCTTGGATTTATGCTTACCGAAGTACCAGTAGGTTACAAATAAAGGAGAGATATGGCAAAAACTAAAATGATAGTGAAGGATGATCAGATATTGGTTGACTTGGAGTGGGTATTTGAAGAAATTCGGTCTGCCAATGGTGATTGGAAGGCTGTAGAAGAGCAGTTGACTGCACTACTACAAAGCGCCAAAGAAGAGTAAGAATGAGTCATCATGAAACAGCGGGTGGGGTCGATTGGAGTAACCCATTAGTTCTTGTAATATTACCGTATTTGGTTATGGCTGATATTGCTGATAGCGAAGTTGTTGAGGATATAAGAACTGGTGGACAAAGACGCGGTGGTGGAGGGCATGGACATTAACTGACAGTGATAGAATGATCCCATGGCAAAATCGAGTATTGTTTTTGAGTGTAGTAATTGTGGGGCGCAATGTGCAAAGTGGGCGGGGCAGTGTGGTGAGTGTGGCAAATGGAATACATTGATAGAACAAGTAGCGGCAAACAAAAGTGGGAAAGTAGCCACTATTGGCAAATTACTGAATATTTCTGAGATTGAAGGAAATGAGGCCAAAAGAGTGCCTACTGGGATCGACGAGCTTGATCGCGTACTTGGTGGTGGTCTTGTGGCTGGTGAAGTTGTGTTGATGATTGGCGAACCTGGTATCGGAAAGAGTACACTTCTTACCCAACTGGCTCTTAGGCTTTCGCAGGGCAAAAAAGTTGCTTATGTATGCGGAGAAGAGAGTCCAAGCCAAGTAAAGCTGAGAATCGAGAGATTATTATCAAATAACAAACAGCGCGAATCAAAAATTAACTTGGAAATGCTTGCTGAAACAGATGTTGATGTAATAGTAGCTACACTACAAAAGGTTGATTTGTCTTTGGTAATTGTTGATTCTGTACAAACACTTAGTACAACTGCTCTTACTGGTATGGCTGGTAATGTTGGCCAAATACGTGAGTGTACGGCGCGACTTATTGCCTATGCAAAAACAAAAAATGTTCCCGTTGTATTAGTCGGCCACGTTACCAAAGATGGTGAGATGGCTGGCCCCAAGGTACTTGAACATATGGTTGATGCAGTGCTTGAGCTTACGGGTGATCGATATCATGATCTTCGGCTATTGCGCACACAAAAGAATCGATTTGGTGCAACGGACGAAGTGGGAGTTTTTAGAATGGACGAATCTGGAATGACGGAAGTTACTAATCCAAGCGAAATATTTTTGTCTGAGCGAGAGGAATCTGGTGCTGGGAGCTGTGTAACCGTAGTGATGGAAGGCACAAGACCCGTACTAGTAGAGGTGCAGGCACTGGTTGTTGGATCTGAGTTGCCAGTACCACGAAGAGTTGCACAAGGGGTTGATGTACGAAGAGTACAAATACTGCTTGGAGTTTTGCAAAAACACGCGCGAGTAGCAATAGACGATAAAGACGTGTTTGTGAAGGTGACTGGCGGGTTGAATGTAAAGGAGCCGGCAATCGACCTTGCGATTTGCATGGCAGTTGCCTCATCGGCAGCGGGCAAGCCAATTGCCAACATTGCGGCGGCTGTGGGGGAAGTTGGGCTACTTGGAGAGATAAGGAGCGTAACATTCTTGGCTAAGAGAGAAAAAGAAGCGAAGAAACTGGGGTATACGAGTTTTTACTCAAGAGAGAGTTGTAAAAAGGTGAGTGAACTGGTGAAGTTGCTTAAATAATTTTATTGTTTTACTCGCTTTTTTGGTTCGCTGTATGCTTGTTTGTGTTTCGATTCGAGGTACCATCCTTGATAAAAAGATTCTCTGATGTTGTTATTGAGTTATCCACAAAGGGCAAAAATTGGTGTTTTCCAGAGGAGAAATGATTATAGGGTGGGTGTATATGTATGTGTGTATTTGCTATAGGTTGACATTTGTTGGATGACACGCTATATTGCCCCTTACGATCAAGCTAAATTGCAAGAAATGGTTTTGAGAGTTTAAAAGCACTGGATACGAAAAGAGCATTCCTACCGCTGAGACGACCCAAATGCGCGCTCACGAGTAGCAATGCTCTATTTCAAAACGTTCTGCAAGCACATGAATGTAATGCAGTAACGTAAGGGCAGTCTACATCGTCATGTTATTAGCGTCAAGCTATATGTGGTGTGTAACTGCCTTAGAGTGACACTATATATAGTGTTACCAGAGGATAATTGCCTCTATTACCCCGGAGTCATGTGAGATAGGGCAGGCTCATAGACTTCGGGATAGTGGAGGCAATTTTGGTATGTGAGGGCTCCCAGAGCACTTCGTGTCTGGAGCCATTTCTCATGTCACTTTGTGACTTGATGTGCATAGGGCAGGCTCATAGACTCCCCGGATAGTGGAGGCAATTTTGGTATGTGAGGGCAGCCATGCCTAAGGCAGGTAAAGCTCATAGACTCCATTTTGTGAGATTGTGGTATAGTTATTTTTTGATGAAGAGCGTAGCCAAACAAGTAGCACAAGCATTGGTTTCAATAAATGGAGTGGGGTTTGTACCCAATAACCCAATAACTTTTAAGTCTGGTATTTTATCCCCAATGTATCTGGATAATCGTAAATTCCCATCCTTCCCACGTGAGTGGAGAGTGGTGCTAGATGGATTTTCCCAAATGATTGAAAAAAATAATATTCAATTTGACATGATTGCAGGGATAGAAACAGCGGGTATCCCGCATTCGGCTGGGCTTGCAGTTGTTTTGTCGAAGCCTTCTGTGTTTGTGCGCAAACAAGCTAAAGATCATGGTACCAAAAAAATGGTGGAAGGGGGAGAAGTAAGTGGTAAAAAAGTGCTTCTTATCGAAGACCTTGTGACTACTGGCGGAAGTAGCCTGGCTGGCGTACGCGAATTAAGAGCGGCAGGAGCTATTGTGACTGATTGTTTGGTGATTGTGAGCTACGGGTTAGCTGAGGCCAACCTTGCGTTTGCCAAAGAAAGTGTCAACCTTGTTGCGCTAACCGACGTAAACAATGTAGTCGAGGCGGCGGCTGAAGCTGGAAAGCTTGATGAATCTGGGAAGAAGGTTGTGCTTGAGTGGCTGCAAAACCCTAGGGAGTGGAAGGGATGAAGTGGGAACAAAAGTACAGAAGTATCGCTTTAAAGAACAAGTCGTTATTGTGTGTGGGGCTTGATATCGATTTTACCAAGTTGCAAAATGGCGAATCTCAGTTTGATTTTGCTAGAAGAATTGTAGATGAAACTTACGACTTGGTGGCGGCCTACAAACCAAATTCGGCTTTTTTTGAAGCTAATGGAGCAGAAGGCATTAATGAACTTGGCAAGATTTGTAAATATTTGCAAGAAAGATATCCTGAAATTCCAATAATTCTTGACGCCAAAAGGGGAGATATCGGGAGTACGAATGAGCAGTATGGAAAATTTGCTTTTGAATACCTAGGAGTTGATGCAATAACCTTGCAACCATATGCTGGTCTTGGGGCACTTTTGCCTTTTGAAAAATATCAAGATAAAGGATTGATTGTGTTGTGTAAAACAAGCAACCCAGAAAGTATTGAGTTTCAGGAAAGAGAAGTGGGGAATCCTGGAAAATTGTGGGAAGTTGTGGCCAAAGAAGTAGTAAAAAGAGATGCGGGAAGGGGGCAATGGAATATTGTGTTTGGAGCAACACACGCAACCGAATTTGTACAAATGCGTAAAATTGTGGGAAATATGCTTGTACTAGTCCCTGGAGTTGGAACACAGGGAGCAACTATTGCCGATGTGATGCGGGAGGAAAATATAGAAAATGCGAACATGATCATTAATGCCAGTCGAAGTGTGATTTATGCTGATAATCCACGAGCAGAGGCTTTGAAATTAGTTGATGATATGAGGAGATATGCTGATGGCAAATGAATTTGAAGAATTAATCCAAAAAGCATATGACCGAGGGGAAGATTTGGGCTCGTTTGAAATTGGAGATCTAAGCCCAATGGGAGCCCATAAAACGTGGTGTGACGGTGGAATCTTAGGTCTAACTGAGGTAAGAGAGTTGGCGAGACAAAAGGGAACGGCTCTGAATCAGTTGGTTGAATGGCTGATTGAAAAAAGAAGTGATGAGTATCAACGTGATACACTTGAAAAAATGTATAAGGGGAGTAAATAATGCAAATATTTGCGGGATCGGCGAGTCAAAAACTTGGTAAAAATATTGCTTTGTTGGGTAAAGTGCGACTAGAAAAATTCCAGAATGGGGAAAGTAGGGTACAGATACTTGAAGAGAAGGTAGATGTTGAAGTGGCCCTACTTCAATCTTTGTCCGACCCCACAAACGATCGTCTGGTGGAGTTTTGTTTGCTCGCGGATGCACTTCGGCGCAAAGGAGCAAAAGAAATCGTGGGCATAGTGCCGTGGCTTGGGTATAGCAAACAAGACAAGGTTTTTTTGCCAGGCGAAGCGTTGGGCGCTAAGGTGATTGCAAAGATTTTACAAACTGCCGGAATTACAAAACTTATTACTTTTGATTTGCACAATCGAGCAATACTTGGATTTTTTGATATCCCAGTTATGGAGCTGTCGGCAAAACCATTGTTTTTGGAATATTTGCAGCAAAATATTTCGGCGAATGTGGCGGTAGTTGCACCCGACGAAGGGGCGGTAAAGAGCAGTGGCTACTTTGCGCGCGAACTAGGAGTGCCAATAGTGTATATGGACAAAAGAAGAGACCTGGTAACTGGCGAAGTGATGGTTGTTGGAATGAGTGGCGACGTGACAGGGAAAGAAATTGTGATTGTTGACGACATGATTGTGACTGGATCGACCATAATCGAAACCGCTAAATATCTAAAAACTAAAGGAGCGAAAAAAGTGAGTGTGTGCGCGACTCATCACTTGTTTGTGCCTGGTGCGCAAGAAAAACTAGAAGAGAGTGAGATAGATGAAGTTGTGATAAGTGACAGCGTAGAAGGCACAGAAACTGACAAATTGAAAGTATTGTCGGTAGCCAAGATGATTGCGGAAAATTTGACATAGTGACCATAAGTGTGCGATACTAGTGCAAGTTTCCTGTACATTTATTTTGTCTTTTGAGAATTTGTTTGTACTTTCATGAATTTTATAATTTTATCGCCTAAAATTAGGCTGTTTGTTTAAGGAGGACACCCGTGGTAGTTGTCAAAAAGATAGTTAGTGAAGAAATAATCCCAGAAGTTGTTGCTACGCCGATGGTGGAGGAGAAGCTGGTCGAGAAACCAGTAATTGTAAAACCTGCATTTGTGCAGCCTAGACCATTTGTAAACAGGCCATATGTTCTACCCGTACAACCAGCTGGAGAATTGGTATCTGGATTTTTGGAACTTTCATCTGATGGACACGGAGTATTGCGTGCCCACTTTTCGCCAAGTGAAAAAGATGCATACATCCCATCTATGGTAATCCGTAGAATGGGCCTTCGGCCTGGTGATCAAGTGGAAGGCATGGCTCGAGCTCCCAAAGAAAACGAACGATACTATGCAATGATGTCGGTAACTACGGTTAATGGGCAGACGCCAACTGATCTACACAAACGCATCAAATTCCACAATCTAACTCCAATTTATCCAAACCAACACATCAAACTCGAAACTGGAGCACAACCTCTTTCAACACGTCTTATCGACCTTGCAGCACCTATTGGAAGAGGGCAGCGCGGAATGATTGTGGCCCCTCCCAAAGCAGGCAAAACAACGATTCTTAAGGACATGATGACGGGAGTTGCTGCCAATTACCCAGACATACATTTGATGGCTGTGCTTATCGGCGAACGACCAGAAGAAGTAACCGATATTCGCAGGCACATCGAAGCGGTCACTAAGAATTCGCAGATGCCAGGAGAGTGCGCAAGCAGTAACTTCGATGAGCCAGCCGAAGACCAAACAAAGGTTGCTGAGATCGCACTAGAACGTGCCAAGCGACTCGTAGAAGATGGGAAGGATGTCATGATCCTTCTTGACTCAATCACACGCTTGGCGCGCGCTTACAACCTTGCAATACCTACATCGGGACGCACCCTGTCGGGTGGGTTTGATCCTGCAGCACTTTACCCACCCAAAAGATTTTTTGGAGCAGCACGCAAGATGGAAGGCGGGGGGAGTTTGACCATTATTGGTACCGCGCTTATTGATACTGGTAGCCGAATGGACGAGCTGATTTATGAAGAGTTTAAGGGTACAGGGAACATGGAGCTTACGCTTGATAGGCGACTGGCTGAGCGTAGAGTTTACCCTGCTATTGATGTGCGCCGCTCTGGTACAAGACGCGATGACCTTCTTTATACTCAAGCTGATTACCAAAATGTGATTGTGATGAACCGCATGCTCGATATGTTAAATGATGATGAACGCACAGATGTGCTCGTGCAACGACTGAACAAAACAAAGAGCAACAAAGAATTTTTGGCGGCTTTGAAAGAGGGATAAGGTTAGTTGATGCTACTTTCGACAATCCACCAGTCAATCTTGAGATCTTGAGTGATGGGGGTGGAAAGGTGAAGAGTGAATTTTTGACCAGCCTCTGATTTGTTTTTGAGGCTTAAGACTTGACCTTGAGTATCGCCTTGTGGAGTGTAGTAAATAAGTAAATCATCGCGTACGGCAGACGAGGTTACAACAATATCGGTTTGGCCGGCGGGGAGTGTTGCCTGGCCACGAAGAGCGTTGGCGGTTTCTTTGGTGTCGGTTGCAGCCTGACCTTCTTGGGGGAGGGCGATTATGGCTTGGCTAATAAGACTTGCTTCCTCAAGTGGTGCGGCACGAACTAAATCTACTGGTGTGATTGGAGAACTAGCTGGATTTGTGGCAACACCCGTAAGACGAGATGCTAGTTGGCGATCTGTTTCGGCTTTGCCTTTGGCAGTAGGGTCGATGGTTGCAAGAACCTCAAAAAGCCTGGCGCGTTGGGTGTAACCTTCTGGATTTTGGGTGTAGTGAGTAACAGCATTGTTGGCCATTTGCAGACTACTATTGAGTAGAGAAATGATTTTCTTTTTGTCTTCTTCGGTTTGATTGGTAGCGGTTTGGCGACTGATGACTCGCGCCTCATTGAGATACTTTTCACTACCAGCAAGATAATAAGCAAGGGAAGATACTTCGGGCTGAGCAAGAGCCTGGCGGACAATTGTGGGCGAGTCGGCGTGGCCGAGAGGATTGAGAGGATGCTTGGGTGGGAGAATGGAATATGTAAGAGCGCAAAGAGGAATTATGCCTATTAGAAGATAGCGAACTGGTTGGGGGAATCTAGACTGAACTACTGGCTGGATGGGTGGTTGAATGGTTGGTTCCATATATTTAGTCTAACATGATAAGATACGGCTTACCATATATGAGTAACCCTACAGAACAGCAGGAGTTTTTGGAGTTTTGGCGTCAATTGACAGCTTATTTGGGGCAGCATGCAAGACGAGTTTTCTTTCGATTTGAAATAGGAAAAGATCTAGTTGTGGGCGGTCTTTACCACAAACGTGGCAAGTACGCACAACCATTTTTGCATGCTGCGATGATGACTTTAATCTTTTTTGGCGTAGCTTTTGGTCCAAGCGTTGTTAAAAATACTTTGGCTGAAAGCGAAAAACAACCCGATGCTGGGGTAGGGACCGGAGAAGTGCTTGGAGCTTCGCTTGCAGATGTTGGACTAGTTACCTTGGAGTCGGACAAACCTCCTTCTTCGGTACAAAACTATACAGTGCGCGATGGTGATACCCTGTCTGGATTTGCAGATAAATTTGGCGTATCTACTGAATCAATTAAATGGTTAAACCCTGAAGCAGATTGGAAAAAACTTAAGCCTGGTACGACAGTGAAAATCCCACCCGTAACTGGAGTTGTATATAAGGTAAAGCCAGGTGACACAATTTATTCCATTGCTAAGAAATTTGAAGCGAATGAACAGGCAATTGTTGATTTCCCATTTAATACTTTTTCAGACGATGAAACATTTGCAATAGTAGCAGGGCAAACATTGATTGTTCCTGACGGAATTATGCCAGATGAGGCAGTACCAGTACCAAATACACCTAGATTTGCCAACGTACTAACACCAGATGCTGGTGCCGTATCTGCAACAGGATCATTTGTGTGGCCTGCGGCAGGAAGAATTACGCAGAAATTCTCTTGGTATCACCCTGGAGTTGATATTGCAAGCCACGATGGTGGACCAATCTTGGCAGCCGACTCTGGGACGGTTGTTGTGTCGGGATGGAGCACTGTTGGGTATGGCAATTACATTGTCATTGACCATGGGAATGGGTATAAAACACTGTATGCACACATGTCGGTACTCATGGCAACGGTAGGGCAGAGAGTAAGCAGAGGAAGTGTGATCGGGCAGATGGGATCGACGGGGAGAAGTACGGGAACACACCTACACTTTGAAATCCATAGTTCTAGTGGTAAAGCTGATCCTCTAGCTAACCTTAAATAGTTTGATGCTTATGAAATATCCAGTGGCGTTATTTATCGGCAGATTTCAACCCTTTCACAATGGACACGCGTGGGAGGTGGAGGAGGCTCTAAAAAAAGCTGAGAAGGTAATAATCGGGATAGGGAGTAGTAATGTAAATGATGAGAATAACCCTTATGATGTTGTACTTCGCGATAGAATGATACACAAGGTGATAGATGAGTATGGGTGGAAAGAAAGAGTTGTGGGAGTAATTCCTATACCAGATACTACTGATCCGCAGTGGGTGAGGAATGTGGTGCGTGGAGTGGAAGGCCTAGGATATCGCAAGGGTGAGACACTGGTTCTTGGAAATAATGACTGGGTAAATGATCTACTTGCAGCTGAGCTTTTCCCAGTGCATGAAACGGGGCTATATAATCGCCAAGAACTAGAAGGGGTAAAGATCCGACGGATGATACGAGTGGGAGATTCTGCGTGGCAAGAAAGGGTACCTAAGGGCGTGGCTGAGATCTTAATTGGGGTGTAATCACACTTATTAGTAGATTGGATTAAGAATATGTTAAATA